>CBFIIM010000008.1:0-25644 GCA_965662395.1 Spiribacter sp.
TCCAGCTGGCCGGGCCGATGTGCTCAATGGCCTGTCGCGGGAGCAGTTGCGATCGCGTGCGCAAATCGCCCGCAGCTGGCACTCACTGGCGCGAGAGGGCCGCGGGCGGCCCGTTGACTACGGCGCACTGGCCGCCTCGGAGGCCTTCACCGAGACCATGCTGCCACGCGTTGCGGAAAAGGCCGAGGCGCTGAATGGCGATGCTGAGACATTGGTCGCGGCGCTGCGCAACCGAGAAGTCCCCCGTCTTCAACAAGAACACGTGGAAGCGCTTGCGCAATGGCTGCTCGAGAATGGCTATCTCGACCCGCGCCCGCAGCGCGATCCAGACCAAATCACTGCCGTGCTGCTCGAACAATTCGGCCATCACATCGACCCCGCGCTGATTCAGCAGCTGAGCGTCTCGCTGACAGCGGGCATCAAGCCCGTAGAATAGTCCAATGACTGAAGCACCCCGACACACCCCCATGATGCAGCAGTATTTGCGCATTAAGGCAGAGCATCCCGACGGACTGATGTTCTATCGCATGGGAGACTTCTATGAGCTCTTCTATGACGATGCCAGACGCGCTGCCGAGCTGCTCGACATTACCCTGACCCAGCGTGGCGAATCCGCCGGCGCTCCCATTCCGATGGCGGGTGTGCCCGTTCATAGTCATGAAGGCTATCTGGCCCGACTGTTGGCCCGCGGCGAGTCCGTCGCCATCTGTGAGCAGGTGGGCGACCCGGCCACCAGCAAGGGACCGGTCGAACGAGCAGTGGTTAGGGTGGTAACGCCCGGCACACTGACGGATGAGGCGCTACTAGATGAGCGCCGCAGCGCCGTACTGACCGCCGTGGCCGGCACCAGCAACCATTGGGGGTTGGCCAGTCTGGAACTGGCCGCTGGCTGTTATCGGGTCTGCGAGGGCCAAGGTGAGGCAGCATTGGCCGCCGAACTTGAGCGTCTATCACCGGCCGAACTGCTACTGACCGATGATCTGAGCGACTTACCCGCTTGGGCAGATCGCCCAGGTGTCACGCGGCGTCCGCCTTGGCATTTTGATCAAGATGCTGCCGAGCGCGCACTCACCGCCCATTTTGGCACCCAAGATCTGGCCGGCTTCGGGCTTGCAGCGCTGCCGCTTGCCACAGCCGCCGCGGGGGCAGTACTGCAGTATGTTAGCGACACCCAGCGCTCGGCACTCCCGCATATCCGCTTTATTCATGTCGAGCAGACGGACTCGGCCATCACAATCGACGCCGCCAGCCGCCGCAATCTCGAGCTTGAAACCAATCTGAGCGGAGGCAGCGAGCACACCCTAGCCGCCATTTTGGATACAACGGTCGGCGGCATGGGCAGCCGAGCGCTGCGTCGCTGGATTAATCGACCGCTGCGCGATCAGACAGCGCTGCAACAGCGCCAGAATGCCATTGAGGCGCTGCTGCCCCAGCAACATGTTGGCCTGCGTGAAGGTCTGCGTCATTGCGCGGATATCGAGCGTATTGCTGCCCGCATTGGTCTAGGTTCCGCCCGACCCCGCGACCTGACTGGGCTGCGTGACACATTGGCAGCACTGCCTGTCTTAGCTGAGCAACTGGCCAATTTTGACGATCCACGTCTGAGATGGCTGGCCGATCAAGCTGCCCCCTGCCCCGAAATGGCTGAGCACCTAAACGCTGCACTGGTCGAACAACCCCCGGTTGTTATGCGCGATGGCGGCGTGATCGCCCGAGGCTTTGATACCGAGCTCGATGAACTGCGCGATCTCTCACGCAATGCCGATGGGTTCCTGACCGATCTTGAAGCGCGCGAGCGCGAGGCCACCGGCATTAGCACGCTGAAGGTCAGCTACAACCGCGTGCATGGTTACTATATTGAAATCAGTCGCGGTCAAAGCGAAGCCGCTCCGGATCACTATATCCGCCGGCAAACTCTAAAAGGTGCGGAGCGCTACATTACGCCAGAGCTTAAAGACTTTGAGGACAAGGTCCTCTCGGCACGCGAGCGGGCGCTAGCCCGGGAAAAGGCACTGTATGACCGGTTAATCGCCTGGCTGGCCGAACGCCTTGGCCGGCTGCTGGATCTGGCCGCTGCACTGGCCGAGCTGGATGCCCTAGCCTGCTTGGCCGAGCGTGCCGATACGCTTGGCTACACCCGCCCCACGCTTGATCAAAAACCGGGCATTGAAATCCGCAACGGCCGCCACCCGGTTGTTGAACAAAGCACCGACGGGCCATTTGTCCCGAATGACATCCACCTGGATGACGCCCGGCGGATGCTGATCATCACCGGCCCGAACATGGGCGGTAAATCAACCTATATGCGCCAAATTGCGCTGCTAACCTTAATGGCACATATCGGCAGTTTTGTGCCCGCAGATTCGGCACGCTTTGGCCCGATTGATCGGATTTTCACCCGAATTGGCGCCTCGGATGATCTGGCCGGCGGCCGGTCTACCTTTATGGTCGAGATGACCGAAACGGCCAATATCCTGCATAACGCAACTGCGCAGAGTCTAGTGTTGCTGGATGAAATCGGCCGCGGCACCAGTACTTTTGATGGCCTGGCTCTGGCCTGGGCAACGGCTGAGGCGCTTTGTGATCGTATTGGCGCCTACACACTGTTTGCCACGCATTATTTTGAGATGACCACACTGCCCGAGCACTACCCAGGTGCTGCCAATGTTCACCTGCAGGCGGCAGAGCATGGTGAGCGGATCGTCTTTTTGCACAGCGTGCGTGAAGGCCCAGCCAGTCAAAGCTATGGGCTACAGGTGGCCGCGCTTGCCGGCGTCCCCGCACCAGTATTACAACGTGCCCGCGAGCAACTGGCCCGGCTTGAGGCCGGATCCAGTCAGGCGCCGCAGCTCTCTTTGTTTAGCGCTGCTGCACCACCTGCGGCTGTCGAGCCAACCCCCCCTGAAGTCACGCAAAACCAGGCGCTGGTTGCGCAACTCGAGGGGATCGATCCGGATGCGCTCACACCCCGTGAGGCGCATGCGCTGATCTATGAATTAAAAGCGCTGTTACCTAATTCCGGCAAACCCCCAACCGACGTAGGTTGATGGAAAGCCCGAGGCGGCCTACGATTCGCATCCATCCAATCACTCAGCTTCGGAGTCGAAGATGACTTACGTTGTTACCGAAAACTGCATTAAGTGCAAATATACCGACTGCGTCGAGGTCTGCCCCGTTGATTGCTTTCACGAGGGCCCCAATTTTTTGGTGATCGACCCGGATGAGTGCATTGACTGCACGCTTTGCGAGCCCGAGTGCCCGGCCGAGGCCATCTACTCCGAAGACGATCTACCGAAAGGGATGGAACACTTCCTAGAGCTGAATGCCGAGCTCTCCCAGCAGTGGCCTGTCATCACCGAAATGAAAGATGCCCCGGCCGATGCCGAGGACTGGGACGGCAAGCCGGATAAGCTGCAATACCTCGAGCGCTAACCCCGGGGATGGTGCTCGGCATGCAACGCCTGCAGCCGGGCACGCGCCACATGGGTATACACCTGGGTGGTCGATAAATCACTGTGCCCCAGCAGCAGCTGCACCACCCGCAAATCCGCGCCGTGATTGAGCAAATGGGTGGCAAAAGAATGCCTGAGCGTGTGTGGTGACAAATGCCCTCTGATCCCGGCCGTTTGCGCATACGCCCGAATGCGATACCAAAAAGCCTGCCGGGTCATCCCCTCGCCACGCGCGGTAATAAAGACCGCATCGGCAATGCGCCCTTTGGCCAGTACAGGCCGCATGTTCCCCAAATAGTCATCCAGAGCCAGTAATGCGGACTCACCTAATGGGACCAGACGCTCCTTGCCCCCCTTGCCGGTTACCCGCACCACGCCCTGACGGCGGTTCACCTGATCCAGCCGCAACCCAACCAGCTCGGAGACCCGCAGCCCGGTGGCATACAAGACCTCCAACATGCATCGGTCACGCTGGCCAATAGCGGTTTCTGCATCCGGGGCTTCCAGTAGCGCCTCCACCTGGGATTCGGTCAATGCCCCGGGCAGCGGGCGATCAGGCTTTGGCGCCTGAACTCTCACTGTGGGATCAACGGTTAGCACGCCGGTACGGACTTGGTGACGATAAAAGCGGCGAAGACTTGAAAGCAGACGGGCACTGCTGCGGCGGCTAGCCCCGCCGGCCACGCGGGCGGCCAGATAATCCATAATATCCGCCCGACTGACCGCATGCAGACTGCCAACCGAACGCGATTCCAGCCAACGGGCAAAACCCACTAGATCGCTGCGATAAGCACTGAGGGTGTTCTCAGCAAGCCCACGCTCCATCCAAAGCGCGTCAATAAAAGCCGCAATCAGGGTTTCTTGCTGTGCAATGGAGTATTGATCGGCCATACGGCCTTTAGTTTAGAACAAAAAAAGGCCGTGGCGGGCGAACCCGGCCACGGCCCGGAGGAGACTACGATCAGCGCCAGCCGGCCCGATCCATCAATCGCACCGCCTGGGCATTGTTTTCACCCAATACTGCGACGTTCAGATCATCATATTGGTAGTCCAGAAATTCCCGAACCTCGGGCACCGGATCAACACCGCGGACTGCGGGGAATTCGTTATTACCGGCGGCAAACAGCTCTTGGGCTTCATCAGTGGCCAGGAATTCGAGGAAGGCGACGGCGGCATCCGCATTAGGTGCACCAGCCACCATCGCGGCACCACCGATATTGCGATGCGTCCCCTGACTATCCTGATTGGGGAAGATCAAACCCACACGCTCAGTCAGTGCGCGATCATCTGCATCATCGGATTTCTGCAGGCGTGTCCAGTAATAGCTATTACCGACACCCAGACTGCATTCACCGGCGGCAACCGCGCGAATCTGATCGGTATCCCCACCCTGAGGGGCGCGCGCCATATTGGCCACCAAACCACGGGCCCATTCCTCGGTGGCCTCAATGCCGTGCTCAGCAATCAGAGCAGCCACCATGGACTGGTTGTAATCATTGCTGGATGAGCGGATGCAGATCTCGCCCTCGAACTGAGGGTCGGCCAGTTCTTCATAGGTGGTCAGCGGCGGCTCATCATAGACGTCGGTGTCGTAGTAAATCACCCGAACCCGCTCACTAAAACCAAACCACAGATTATCGGGATGACGCAGATTCTCCGGCAGGCGCTCGGTTAAATAGTCCGATTCAACCGGTGCCAGAATGCCAGCGTTTTCCGCACGACGCAGACGAGCAGCATCCACCGTCATAAAGACATCCGCGGGGCTTGCCGCACCCTCACGGCGGATCCTCTCGATCAACTGATCAGAGTTACCCTCGAGCACGTTGACCTCGACGCCGGTCTCTGCCGTGAACGCCTCATAGATGGCTTCATCGGAATCGTAATGACGCGCACTGTAGAGATTAAGCGTCTGCGCACCGGCCACGCTAGCACCGGTAACCAGCCCTACCCCCAACACGAACGCTGCACCGTGGGTCATCTTGCCCATGTTTGTCTCCTTGCACTGTTGCCTGTTTGTTGCGGATACGAATCATTCGCATCTGAGAAGCATTCAACCTAAAACTTTATCGGGCGTCAAGCGCCAATGAGAATCGCTTGCAAAAAGCACCCGATTTGGCGGACACTTTTACCTTATGAGTGCTCAGCAAGATTCCCTCGTATCGCGTTTTCCGGCCGGCGGAGTGGCTGCTGTGCAGGCGCCTTGCCCCACCCCGAGTGGAGAGGCGCTGGAGCTGGAGGGAATCACCCACGACTTTGATAACGTCCGGGCCGCGGATGACATCTCACTCAGCGTCGAACCCGAAGAGCTACTGTGCCTGCTCGGGCCTTCCGGCTGCGGCAAGACAACACTACTGCGATTTGCTGCGGGCCTGGAGCGGCCGCAACAGGGACGGGTGCGCATCGGCAGTCAGCTGATGTCCGATTCAGACTCCAGCATTTGGGTCCCACCCGAGCAGCGCCAGGTGGGCCTGGTCTTTCAGGATGCTGTGCTTTTCCCGCATTTAAGCGTCATTGATAACGTCGCTTTTGGCCTGCCCAAGGTCTCAGCGCGCGAGCGCGAACAACGCTCACGCGCGCTACTGGCCCAGCTGGGCCTGGCACCATTTGCCGAGAGCTTCCCGCATGTGCTGTCCGGTGGCCAACAGCAGCGCGTTGCACTGGCACGCGCACTGGCCCCCGCGCCCCGGATTATGCTGCTTGATGAGCCGTTCTCTAGCCTTGATGCACGGCTGCGCGACCGCATCCGTGACGACACGCTGCATCTACTCAAGCGCAACGGCACCGCGACCATGCTAGTCACCCATGACCCGGAAGAAGCGCTGTTTATGGCGGACCGCATTGCTGTTATGCGCGATGGTCGGATCGTTCAACAGGGCAACCCCACCGACATCTACTGCAATCCGGTTGATCCGTTTGTGGTGCGCTTCTTTGGCGATGTTAATGAACTGCGCGGCATCGTCGCCGACGGCCGGGTAGAAACCCCGCTGGGGCCAGTCAACGCCGATCATCTAAAAGATGGAACGCCGGTTCAGGTATTGATTCGGCCCGAGGCTCTGCAGGTGGAAATGCGCTCAGGCCCGCGCGACCACAGCACAAGCCACGTGCTGATGTCACGATTACTGGGCGGCGTCAGCTTTATCCATCTGTGCGTGCATCAGGGCAATGATGAATATCACATGCATGCGCATATGCCCGGCGTATTCCTGCCGGGTCGCAACGATCCCATTCATATCCATCTAGACCCCAGCCAGGCGTTTGTCTTTCCCGTTTAGACCGGCTGCTGATAGCGCCTAATCGCCGCTGTCACGATGACCAGGGCGGGATCGACGCATGGCACGACTGAGCAAGATCACCGGGATAATCCCCACCAAAACGATGGCCAGCGACGCCGTTGATGACTGACTGAGCCGCTCATCCGAGGCCAGCTCATAAGAGCGCACCGCAAGCGTTGTAAAGTCAAACGGCCGCAGAATGATAGTGGCGGGCAGCTCTTTCATCACGTCTACAAACACCAAGATACCGGCACCCAACAGGCTGCCGCGAATAATCGGAGCATGCACCCGCCTGAGCGTGCTACCGGCGGTCCGCCCCAGCGTCCGTGAAGCGGCATCCATGCTAGGGGTGACCTTAGTCAGGCTTGCCTGCACGGCGTTGTAGGACACCGCCAGAAAACGCACCAAATAGGCATAGACCAGCGCCACCCCTGTGCCGGTTAATAGCAAACCGACCTCCCAGCCCCAGTCGCCATGCAAAAGCCCGTAGAGGCGCTGATCCGCCCAGCCCAGCGGTATCAGCACACCCACGGCGATGACAGCACCGGGCACCGCATAACCCATGGCCGAGACCCGAACAGCCGCCTGTGTCATAGGCGAGGGCGCCATGCGCACGCCATAGGACAGCACCACCGCCAGCCCGACAGCCAGTGCCGCTGCGATACCAGCCAGCGTTACACTGTTAAAGACATAGGGCAGAAAGGCCCAGCCAAGGCGTTGATCCCCATTGGTCAACGTCATCTCCAGCAGCAAAAGCGCCGGGATAATAAACCCCAACGCGACCGGCAGCGCGCAGGCAGCGAAGGCCAGCCCCCGTTTTGCCGGGGTTAACTCATAACGGGGCAACTCACGGTAGCGACTGGAGGTATGAAAGAACTGTGATTTACCTCGGGATAGGCGCTCAAGCACCAGCAGCACCATGACAAAAAGCAGCAACACCCCAGCCAACTGGGCCGCTGCAGATCGCTCACCCAGCCCAAACCAGGTCCGATAAATGCCCGTGGTAAACGTATCAACGGCAAAAAACTGCACCGCGCCGAATTCATTCAGCGTTTCCATAAGCGCCAATGCGGCACCGCCGGCAATAGCCGGGCGCGCCAGCGGCACGGCCACCGTGGCAAACAACTTCCAGGGCGCCCGACCGAGCGTCCGCCCCACCTCGAGCACACAAACGGACTGCTCAAGGAATGCCGCGCGCGTTAACAAATAGACATACGGGTAAAGCACCAAGGTCAGTAGCGCAATGGCCCCGCCCAAAGAGCGCACCGGCGGAAACCAGTAATCCCCCGCCCCCCAACCAAAAGTCTCACGTAGCAGGCTTTGCAGCGGCCCGGCAAATTGCAGAAAGTCGGTATAGGCATAGGCAATGACATAAGTCGGCACCGCCAATGGCAACAATAAGGCCCATTCAAAGACACGCTGCCCGGGGAACCGACACATCACCACCAGCCAGGCCGTGCCCACCCCAATGACCAGCACGCCAACACCTACACCCAGCGTCAGACCCACGGTATTGATTAAATAACGCGGCAAAACGGTACTGGCTAAATGCCCCCAAACATCCGGAGCGGGCACAAAGACATGCGCCAGCACCGTCAGCACCGGGAGTGAGACCAGCAGCGCAATCAGTGCCATCATCACGGGCCACACACCCGCTCGTTTTGCCGAGACGGCAAAACGGTTCAAAAATGGTAGGGACCGAGTGGAGACAGCCAAGACCGAGCGCTCCTCGATAGAATTGGGTTATCAGGACTGAATTGGTCCACATAATACGCCAGCGCCGCTTTTTTTTTAAGCCTCCCGGCGCAAAAACGGTATCATCGGGGCATGCAGTACGAACGCGACACCATCGCCCGCATGTCCGGCTACGCACCGGGTGAGCAGCCGGACAGCACGCAGGTCATTAAACTCAATACCAACGAGAACCCTTGGCCGCCCTCGGCTGCTGCCATGGCCGCCCTTCAGCAGGTTAGCCCGCAGGCCCTGCGCCGTTACCCATCACCCAGTGCGGCTGCCTTTCTGTCTGCTGCTGCCAAATTGCATGATGTCAGCACTGACTGTTTAGTCGCGACCAACGGCGGTGATGAGCTATTGCGCCTTGCGATCACCACATTTGTGCCACCCGGCCGCCCCATCGGCATCGCTGAGCCTAGCTACTCGCTCTACCCGGTGTTGGCAGACATTCATGAAAGCCCCATCCATGCGGTTGAACTGAATACTGATTGGTCTTTGCCCGAGGATTTTGCTCAACAAATGAATGCCGCCGGTGTCCCACTGACACTGCTGGTCAACCCGCATGCCCCAAGCGGGCGATTGATCAGCGCCGAGACCATCGCGGCGATCGCTGATCAGCTTGATGGAGTGCTGCTGGTGGATGAGGCCTATGTGGATTTTGCGCCGGCCGACCACAATGTGGTGCCTCTCATCAAAACCCTTCCCAATCTGCTGATCCTGCGGACACTGTCAAAGGGCTACTCACTGGCCGGACTGCGTCTTGGCTATGGCATTGGCAGCCCTGAGCTGATTGCACCGATTGCCCAGAAGACCCGCGATAGCTACAGCGTCGATGCCGTTGCCGATGCAGTCGGCGCAGCCGCCATTGCCGATCAAGCGACGGCCAGGGCCAGCTGGCAGGCGGTTTGCCAAGAGCGCGCCCGCCTGCTGCAGTCGCTGCGCAGCATGGGCTTTGAGGTGGGTGAGAGCCATGCCAATTTCTGTCTGGCCCGGGTGCCATCATCATCGAGCGCCGATGCCAAAAGGCTGTATGAAAGCCTCAAGCAGCAGGGTATTTTGGTGCGCTACTTTGCCACCGAACGCCTAAGTGACTGTCTGCGCATTACCATTGGCACACCGGAGCAGAACACCGCATTGCTCAATGCGCTTGAGGCGATGCGCTAAACCAGCGACCAAGGCGCCATTCACGCCAAAAAATCCCGCCCAGTAACAGACTGCGCGCGACGGTAAAGCTGACAAAGGCCAGCCACAGCCCATGGTTACCCATGGGTTGCGCTAACCACCAAACCGGCAGATAAAAGGCCAACACAGCGGCTAGCATCGTGTCGCGCATAGCCCGTGTTCGAGTGGCACCGATAAAAATGCCATCCAGCAAATAGCTGGAGAAGGCCAGTAGCGGCATGACCGCCATCCAGGGCAAAAACTCAGCAGCCAGCGAGCGCACCTCTGGCAGGTCCGTGAGTACACCGATCAAAACCCCGCCGCCGAGCATAAAGGCCGCACTGGCCAGCACTGACGTGATAATGGACCACTCGGCCGCCGCCCTGACCACGCGACGAAACCCGTCCCGATCAGCGGCACCAATGCGCTGACCCACCAAAGACTCAGTGGCATGCGCAAACCCGTCGAGACCATAGGAGGCCAACAATACGAACTGCAACAACACAGCATTCGCGGCCAGCGTGACATCGCCCAGTTGTGCCCCCTGGGCATGGAAGAAGGCGAACGCAAACAAAAGGCAGAGCGTGCGGACAAATAACGCCAAATTCACCGACAGCAGCTGGCGATAACTGGCCAACTCGTCAAACACACCAGCCACCCGCTGCCAACCCCAGCGATGCCAGACACCCGCCACCAGCAAAAACCCCAGTGTGGTGGTTAAGTAGTCGGCAATCACGCTGGCCAGCGCCACACCAGCGGTTGTCATGCCAAGCCCCACCACAAACACCAAATCCAGCACGACGTTGGCCAGATTGTTAACCACCATTAACAGCAGCGTCACCCGAGCATGCCCACGCCCCAAAAACCAGCCAATCAACACATAATTGGCTAGCACCGCAGGGGCGCTGAGGATTCGGATATCGGCATAAATCGCCGCTTCAGCGCTGACGGCTTCGCTGCCACCCAGCCAGGCAAGCCCCAGCGGCACCAGCACCGGATGCAGGGCAATGATCATCACCCCAATCACCATCGCCAACACCAGCCCCTGACCCAGCAAACGCAGTAGGGCATCCCGATCCTCACGCCCATGGGCCTGGGCCACGAGCCCGGTGGTCCCCATTCGCAGAAAACAAAATCCCCAGAACAGAAAACTAAAAATGGTAGCTCCCAGGGTCACGCCCCCGAGGTAGCGACTGTCTGGCAAATGCCCGACCACAGCCGTGTCGACCAACCCCAGCAAAGGCACGGTGATATTGGAGAGAATCAACGGCCAGGCAAGCTGCCAGACTTCTGCCCGGGGCGCGCGCGGCTTCACTTCTCGCGGTGCGCTGCTATACTTTGCGGCCATGAAAACCATTACCCCAGAACAATACCGCCGCGCACTGCTGCTGTTGGCAGGCGCCCACATCGCCATTATTGCCGCCAGCAATTATTTGGTGCAGCTGCCGATTACACTGTTGGGCGTACATACCACCTGGGGCGCGTTTTCGTTTCCGTTTATCTTTCTGGCCACCGACCTGACCGTCAGAACCTTTGGCAAGGATACTGCCCGGCGCATTATCTTTTTTGCGATGGGCCCGGCCTTGATTCTGTCTTATCTGGTAGGTGTACTCTTTCAGCAGGGCAGTTTCCAAGGGGCTGACGCGCTGCTGGCAATGAACACGTTTGTCGGGCGAATCGCTGCGGCCAGCTTTATGGCCTACGCCTTGGGTCAGTTGCTGGACATCCATATTTTTGATCGGCTGCGGGCGCTGTCGCGCTGGTGGATTGCTCCGGCTGTCTCGACGGTCTTTGGCAATCTGGCAGACACCGTGGCGTTTTTCGGTATCGCTTTCTATCAAAGCCCCGATCCGTTTATGGCCGCCAATTGGCCGGAAATTGCAGCGGTGGACTATGCCTTGAAAATCATCATCTCGCTGCTGCTGTTTATTCCGGCCTACGGAATCCTGCTGGGCTGGCTTCAGCGCCATGTGTTGGGCCCGGACGGGCGTATCCACCTGGCAACTGCCGAGCGTTAATCGGGTCAGCCAAGCCCGCCAGGGCGGGCCGGATACCACACCAGGGGCTCGCCTTGGTGGGTATCATCGATCTGAAAACCGTGGCGGGCATACCACCGGAGCAAATCATCCTGGCCTAAACCCGTCTTATCATCGACATTGGCCTGGCCTAACAACGTGACGCCGTGCTGATCGCACAGGGCCGTCAGCCACTCCAGCACCGCGCTACCTTCGCCCTGCCTGCGCCAGTCGGGATCCGTCTCGATGCGCATCAACACCAAATAGGCGGACTCCGCCTCCAATACCGCGCGCACGTGCCCAAACCAGCGGTATTGCAGCGGGCTGTCGGAAGCGTCTTCCACGGGTGTAGTGTGATCCAGCCAAGCCTGCATGGCGGCATGGACATCCCCCATCATCATGGCGCAATCCACTCACGGCCTGCCATGTAGGGTTGCAACGCGATGGGAATCGAAATGCGCCCATCCGCCTGCTGATAGTTCTCCATCACCGCCACCAGGCATCGGCCAACCGCCAGTGCTGATCCGTTCAGCGTGTGTAGCAGCTCCGGCTTACCCGTATCAGGGTTTCGCCAGCGGGCCTGCATGCGGCGGGCCTGAAAGCCCTCGGTGTTGCTGCATGAGGAGATCTCGCGATAGGTGTCCTGCCCCGGCAACCAGACCTCAATGTCATAAGTTTTAGCCGCGGCAAACCCCATATCACCGGTGCACAGCGTGACCACCCGGTAGGGCAACTCCAGTCGCTGCAAAATAGCCTCGGCATGCCCGGTCAGGCGCTCGAGTGCCGCGTAGGAGTCATCGGGGCGTGTCAGCTGCACCAGCTCAACCTTGTCAAACTGATGCTGCCGAATCATTCCGCGGGTATCACGCCCGTAGGAACCGGCCTCCGAGCGAAAACACGGACTGTGGCTGACATAACCGATTGGCAACTGTTCGGCTTCAATAATCTCACCGGCCGCCAGATTGGTCAGCGGCACCTCGGCCGTCGGGATTAGATGCAGTGACCGGTCAAAGTTTTTAATGGCAAACAGGTCATCGGCAAACTTAGGCAGCTGCCCCGTACCCGTCAGCGCTTCTTCACCCACCAGATACGGAACATAGGTCTCGCGATAGCCATGCTCGGCGGTATGAATATCCAACATAAACTGGGCCAACGCCCGATGCAGCCGGGCAATGTCATCGCGCATCACCACAAAACGTGAACCGGAGAGGTTTGCTCCCGCGGCAAAATCAAGCCCGCCCAGCTGTTCACCCAAATCCACATGATCGCGGGGTTTGAAATCAAAAACCGGCGGTTGCCCCCAGCGGCGAACCTCGAGGTTGTCGTTTTCATCCTTGCCGATCGGGACCGAGTCATGCGGCAGGTTGGGTAGCTCAAGGTGAATGGCGTGTAACTGCGCCTGAACCTGCTCGAGTTGTCCTTCTGCCGATTTCAGCTGATCACCCAGGCTGGCCACCGCATCCAGCAATGGCTGGATATCCTCGCCCGCCTGTTTGGCCTGGCCGATCGACTTTGCGCTCTGGTTGCGCTGCTGCTGCAGGGCTTCGGTATGAGACTGCAATTCGCGCCGCCTGGACTCAAGCTGCGTATAGGCATCGGCGTCAAAGTCATAGCCGCGCTTTGCCAGCAAGCTAGCGACGGTACCCGGATCGTTTCTCAGTGCTTTGGCATCCAGCATGACAGCGATATCACCACCCAAAAATCAGCCCACAAGTGTACGCCAAACACCGGCAAGATTCGACGCGGGTCAGCGCTTGGTCGCAGCGGCATCCAGCTCGGCCAGCCAGCGCAGACGCTCGGCAATTCGGCGCTCAAGGCCCTGTTCGGTGGGCTGATAGTAGCGCCTGCCCTTAATGGCATCAGGCAGATACTGCTCGCCAGCGGAGTAGGCATGCGGCTCATCATGGGAGTAGCGGTAATCATGCCCATGACCCAGCTCTTTCATCAGTCGCGTAGGGGCATTGCGCAGATGAACCGGCACTTCCAGCGTACCGTTATCACGCGCATCGGCCAGAGCGGCCTTGTAGGCGGTATAAACCGCATTGCTCTTTGGTACCGAAGCCAAATAGGTAATGGCCTGCGCGATGGCCAACTCACCTTCGGGCGAGCCCAGACGCTCCTGCGCCTGCCAGGCATCCAGCGCGATCTGCAGCGCGCGCGGATCGGCATTACCGATATCCTCTGAGGCCATCCGCACCACCCGACGGGCGATATATAGCGGATCACATCCCCCCTCGAGCATGCGGGCAAACCAATAGAGTGCGGCATCCGGCGCGGAGCCACGGACCGACTTATGCAACGCCGAGATCAAGTCATAGAAGGCATCGCCGCCTTTATCAAATCGCGCGCGCCCTCCGGCTGCGGCCTCCCGCACCCGATCCACCCCGATCACCCCATCCGCTGGGGCGAGATCAGAGGCGACCTCTAGCAAACCCAGCGCCGTGCGCGCATCACCATCGGCATAGCGGGTAATGGCCGCCCGCGCC
Organism: Spiribacter sp.; assembly: GCA_965662395.1. GTDB lineage: Bacteria > Pseudomonadota > Gammaproteobacteria > Nitrococcales > Nitrococcaceae > Spiribacter. The sequence continues at coordinate 14,121 of CBFIIM010000008.1, forward strand.
TCGGCTTCGAGCACAAGCCCGCGAGCGCCTAAGCCCCGCTCTGCATCCTCCATGGCCCGATCAATCAGCGCGGCAATATCATCAGGCTCCAGCGCGCGCAGCACATACACCCTGACCCGGGAGAGCAAGGCGTTATTCAGCTCGAAAGACGGATTTTCGGTCGTCGCACCGATGAACAGCAGCGTGCCATCCTCAATGTAGGGTAGGAAGGCATCCTGTTGTGATTTGTTAAAGCGATGGACCTCGTCAACAAACAGCAATGTCTGTCGGCCGATTTCGCGATTGGCCCGACCCTGAGCGGCGGCCTCACGGATTTCTTTCACCCCAGACATCACGGCTGAGAGGGTTAAAAACTCCGCATCGGCCGTGCCGGCCGCTAGCCGGGCCAGGGTGGTTTTACCAGTGCCGGGCGGACCCCATAGCACCATGGAGTGGGGTTTGCCCGCAGCCAGAGCCTCACCTAGAGGGCGGCCGGGACCGAGCAGATGGGATTGCCCAGCAAACTCTTCAATGCGCTGCGGGCGCATCCGATCCGCTAACGGACGGCCGGCATCCCTCATGACCCACGCAGCACATCAACATCGGCCGGCGGGGTAAATTCAAAACGCTCGGCCGGCAATGACGGATTGAACTCAAGCGCCTCAAAGACCACTTCGATGGTCTGGCCTAGACCATCACGCAAAAAGATTCGCGCGGGCACACCATCTTCTAGCTCAAGCCGCACGCGCTGAAAATCCCAGGCCGGGTCGAGCGGCGTTAACAAAATCGCTTCACCCTCACGCGCAGCACTGAGGCTAAAGTTGGCCCGAAGGCCAGCCATATCGCCGCTTAACAGTTGCGCCGGCCCCACACCAAGCGCTTCATCCAGCGGGCGGACAACGACCTGTTGAAGGTCAACGTCATACACCCAAAGCTGCTGACCATCACTGACGATGCGCTGCTCCCACGGGGTTTCATAGTGCCAGTCAAAGCGCTGCGAGCGTGCCATGACAAACTGCCCGACAGAGGTCTCAATCGCTGCGCCCGTTTCATCGCGGGTAATCTGCGTGAACTGCCCGCTCAGCGTATCCACCTCAGCGAAATAACGCTCAAGATCGGCGATTGGCCCAGAGGCTGCAGCCGCGGGCAGAATCATCAAAGCGCTTAGCGCCAGCAACGCCATCCACCCCGTCTGTGCCAAGCGATACAGCCGCTGGCCCATGATTTAATCTCCCGGTGGCGGCGGGGCAATCACCTCACGCGCACCATTGGATTGCAAGGGGCCAACGATCCCGGCGGCTTCCATTTCTTCGACCAAACGGGCGGCGCGGTTATAGCCGATCTTTAATCGGCGCTGCACCCCCGAAATGGACGCCTTGCGCGTCTCAGTGACAATGCGCACGGCCTGATCGTAGAGCGGATCGGCCTCACCGCCAGCGTTCATCTCACCAGGCAATCCCGGCAGTGGCGCGTCACCGGCGCTACCCTCATCAAGAATGCCATCCACGTATTCCGGCTCGCCACTGCGCTTCAGATGCTCTGCCACGCGATGGACTTCGGCGTCTGAGACAAATGCACCATGCACCCGCTCGGGAATGCCCCGGCTGCTAGGCCCCATATAGAGCATATCGCCGTGCCCCAGCAGCGACTCCGCCCCCATTTGATCAAGAATGGTGCGGGAGTCCACACGCGAGGACACCTGAAAAGCCATTCGGGTGGGAATATTGGCTTTGATTAAACCGGTGATGACATCCACCGATGGGCGCTGAGTGGCCAGAATTAAATGAATACCCGAGGCACGGGCTTTTTGGGCTAGGCGAGCAATCAGCTCCTCAACCTTTTTACCGACCATCATCATCATATCGGCAAACTCATCCACCACGACGACAATGTAAGGCATCGTCTCGAGCACCGGAGGCTCGGGTGCTACCGCATCACCGTCAAGGCTGGGTTCAAGCCGGCCCTCCGGCGGCTTCCACAGGGGATCGGTTAACGGCTCGCCGCGCTCCTTGGCCTCAGCAATCTTACGATTCGCCCCGGCAATATTGCGCACCCCGAGGGTCGCCATCAGCCGATAACGCCGCTCCATTTCCGCGACACACCAACGCAGCGCATTGGCCGCCTCTTTCATATCAGTAACAACCGGGGCAAGCAGATGCGGGATGCCGTCATAGACTGACAACTCCAGCATTTTCGGGTCGATCATAATCGTCCGAACCTGATCCGGACCGTTTTTATAGAGCAGGCTTAGGATCATGGCGTTAATGCCCACACTTTTGCCCGAGCCCGTGGTGCCAGCCACCAACAGGTGAGGCATCTTGGCCAGATCCACCACCTGGGTAAACCCGCCGATATCCTTACCAATTGCCAGCGTCAGGGGTGAGGCTGACTTTTCAAAGGCCTCTGAGCGGATGATCTCCGAGAGCGCGATAATCTGGCGATGTTCATTCGGGATCTCGAGACCAATCACTGATTTACCCGGTATGACTTCCACGACGCGCACCGCTGTCACCGACAATGCCCGGGCCAAATCCTTGGACAGATTGGTAATTTGACTGACTTTAACGCCGGCCGCTGGCTTGAGCTCAAAGCGTGTAATGACCGGACCAGGCTGGACGGCCACCACTTCAACCTCAATGCCAAAATCTCGGAGCTTGTGTTCAACCAGCCGGGACATCGCCTCAAGTGCCTCGGTGGTATAGCCGGGCTGCTCAGCCTTGGCCGGATCCAGCAACGACACCGGCGGGCGCTCACCCGGCGCGGGCGGTGTTTCAAAAAGCTTGATTTGCTGCTCTTCGCGCGCACGCTCGCTGGGTTTGGCCTCCGCGGCTGGCGGCGCAATGGCAAGTTTCTGGCGCTGACTGGCGCGCTTCTTCTCCTCCCGCCTGGCCGCCTCACGCTCGCGCAGGGCGCGTTGTGCTGACTGACGGTCGTCCCACCAGCCCTTCAGCCCCTCAAGATGCCTAATCTGGCCCAGCATCAACTGCCCCAACTGGTCCATCAGCGCAAACCAGGACAGCCCCGTCAGTAGAGTGACACCAGCCAGAAATACCGCCAGCGCCAGCAGAGTCGCGCCACCAAAACTAAAGGCATGCTCGATGGCCGCTCCTACCAGGTTGCCCAGCACACCCCCCGAGCTAAGCGGCACGGTACCGACAACCGGCTCGATGTGCAGTCGTGCTAGTGCTGTCCCAGACAACAGCGTCAGCACAAACCCCAGCACGCGAACACCGATAATGCCCCAGTGAACTTCGCGGCCGCGGCGCTGCCAACGATAGACCAGCGTGGCCAAAATGATGATCAAAAGCGGGAAAAGAAAACTCAGATAACCAAACAGATATAGGCTTAAATCGGCCCAATAGGCGCCCACGACACCGCCGGCATTCTGCACCCCGTCGCTGGGGCCCGACTGACTCCATCCCGGATCGCTGGGGTCATAGGTCACCATAGCCAGCAACAGGAATCCGGCCACTGCCATCAGCAACAGCAGTGCAGCCTCACGCAGCATGCGTCCAAGATGCTGACTAATGGGTGCCATAGGCTCTTTTGCGGTTGTCTTGCCTGCCATGCATCGAAGTGTACAGTAGCCACACAATGTTTAGCAGCGGATGGAATGAAGTAGCCACTGGCATGCAGCTCAAGGCGATCGGCTCAATTAACGATATCGCAAAGGATCAGTGGAATGCGCTGCTGGGCGTCGACCACCCGTTTCTGCGCCATGAATTTCTGCAGGCCCTTGAGCGCTACGGTGCGGTTGGCCCGGATAACGGCTGGATCCCGCACCATCTGTTGCTGACTGACGGCCAGGCATTAATCGCTGCGGCCCCGGCGTATCTAAAGACCAATTCCTGGGGGGAGTTTGTTTTTGATTTTGCTTGGGCCCAGGCCTACGCCCGCCATGGGCTAGAGTACTACCCCAAACTGGTCATCGCCGCACCCTACAGTCCGGTAAACGGGCCGCGCATGCTGTTGCATCCAGACTATCCGGCAGATGGGCTACGCCGCGCCTTAGCCGATGGTGCCCGGCAGATGGGCGATGATATGGGCTTGAGCTCGGTCCACTGGCTATTCACCCAGACCGATGATCTCAAAGTGCTGGAGGCCGCCGGTTACTCCACCCGCGAGGGCTGCCAGTACCATTGGCGTAATGCGGGCTATCGCGATTTTGATCACTATTTGGCCGGGTTTTCTTCCAAAAAGCGCAAGAACATCCGCCGTGAGCGCCGCATTGTCCGCGATCAAGGCATTACTGTGCGCACCGTGCATGGGCATGAGGCAGACGTTGATTTGTGGGCAGCACTCCATGCTTTCTACGAGGACACCTTTCATGCCCACGGCAATCTGCCGGTGATTAGTCGCACCTGCTTTGTGGAGCTGGGTATGAAACTGCGCGATCGCATGGTGCTGTTTGTGGCCGAGCGGGCGGGCCAACCCGTTGCCGGTGCAATTTGTCTGCGTAGCAGCAACACCCTGTATGGCCGCTACTGGGGAGCCGCCGAGGAGTTTGATGGGCTGCACTTTGAGGCCTGCTACTACCAGGGCATTGAGTACTGCATTCAACACGGGCTGGATCGCTTTGAACCCGGCGCTCAGGGCGAGCACAAGGTGGCCCGAGGCTTTCTGCCCACCCTCACCTATTCGGCGCATCACCTGGCGGACCCGCGCTTTGCCAGCGCAGTGGATGATTTCCTGGCACGCGAGCGACCGGCGGTGCGCGCCTACGCCCAGTCCCTCACTGCAGAGGGGCCTTATCGCGCTGAAGTCCTGGAGCAACTGCCACGTGACTGACTATCGTCTGCCCATCCCTTGGCTGGCGGCCGATGATGAGACGACCCCGCTACCTGACCCTGAAACCGCGCTGGTCGAGCCCAACGGGCTGCTGGCTATTGGCGCTTCGCTCTCGCCACGGCGACTTGAGGCGGCCTACCGTGCCGGCATCTTCCCCTGGTTCTCACCTGGAGAACCGATTCTCTGGTGGAGTCCGGATCCGCGCACCGTAATCACACCGGCTGGGCTACATATCAGCCGCTCACTGCGCAAAGCCCTGCGCCGCCAGGACTATCAAATCACTCTGGATACTGCTTTTGCACAGGTCATTACCGCTTGTGCGGCACTCCGCGCCGATCAGCCGGGCACCTGGATTACGCCGGAAATGCACACCGCCTATTGTCAGCTGCATGAAGCGGGCATTGCCCATTCCATTGAAGTCTGGCGGGACAATGACCTGATTGGCGGACTCTATGGGGTATCCCTAGGGCATGCGTTTTTTGGCGAGTCGATGTTCAGTCGGGCCGCTAACGGCAGCAAAATCGCCATCGCTTGGCTGATGCGTCAGCTAAAGGCCTGGGGGTTTGATTTTCTGGACTGCCAGCTGCCGACGCCCCATCTGTTGAGCCTTGGCGCAGAATGCCTACCGAGGAAGCGATTTCTACTGGCGCTAGCAGCCAGTCAACGCCATCCGACCCGTCTGGGGCCCTGGCAATTAGAAATAGAACCGAGCAGTTGTTGGTGAACCTGCCAAGCTTGGGTAGAATCAAGCGCTTTTACAAAGAGAGAAACCGCTGAATGGCGAAAGAAGAAAATATCCGCATGAATGGGACGATCACCGAAGTGATGCCCAACACCATGTTCCGCGTCGAGCTGGAAAATGGCCACACGGTCACTGCCCATATCTCCGGGAAGATGCGCAAGCACTACATTCGTATCCTGCGCGGCGACAGCGTCACGGTTGAATTAACGCCCTATGATCTCAACAAAGGGCGAATCGTCTACCGCGCTCGTTAATCTACCGCCTCAAGGGCATCAATCTTAAACGCGAGCCCCTCGCCCTTTTTATCCAGGTTGACCTGTACGTGCCCGCCGTTGGCCAAGCGACCAAATAGCAGCTCATCGGCCAACGGGCGCTTGATCTTATCCTGAATCAGTCGTGCCATCGGCCTGGCCCCCATCTTGGGGTCATAGCCCTGCTCAGCCAGCCACGCACGCGCGCCATCGCTGACTTCGATGGTGACGCGTTTCTCGGCCAACTGATGGCGCAGATCACGGATAAACTTATCGGCCACCCGTTCAATAACCTCCGCGGCCAGCCCGTTGAACTGAATGATGGCATCCAGTCGGTTACGGAACTCCGGTGTAAACTGCTTGCGAATAGCCTCCATGCCATCCGAGCTTTGATCCTGTGGCGTAAAGCCCATGCTGCGGCGACTCTGCACCTCGGCACCGGCGTTAGTGGTCATCACCAGGATCACATTACGGAAATCGGCATGGCGGCCATTGTTATCGGTCAACGAACCATGGTCCATGACCTGCAGCAGCAGGTTAAAGACGTCTGGATGGGCCTTTTCAATCTCATCGAGCAACACGACTGAATGCGGATGCTTGAGCACCTCATCGGTCAATAATCCGCCCTGATCAAACCCGACATACCCGGGTGGCGCACCGATTAACCGGGATACGGTATGCCGCTCCATGTACTCCGACATATCAAAACGGATCAGGTGGATTCCCATAATTTCGGCCAGCTGACGGGTGACCTCGGTTTTACCCACACCCGTTGGCCCGGCAAATAGGAAGCTTCCCACCGGCTTTTCGGTATCCCGCAACCCGGCACGCGACATCTTAATCGTAGCCGCCAGCGTATCGATGGCCTCATCCTGCCCATAGATCACACGCTTGAGATCTTTTTCCATATTCTCAAGCAGTCGCATATCCGAGGTGGATACACGCTTTGGTGGAATCCGGGCAATCTTGGCGATGATGGTCTCAATATCGCTGACACCAACACTTTTTTTCTTGCGTGACGGCGGCAGCAGTCGCAGGCTTGCGCCGGCTTCATCGATCACATCAATGGCCTTGTCCGGCAGAAAGCGGTCGGTGATGTATTTAGCGGACAGCTCCGCGGCCGACTCCAGCGCCGGATAGGTATAGCGCACCCCATGATGGGCCTCGAACCGGTCTTTCAGCCCACGCAGGATCTGAATGGTCTCGGCCACTGTCGGCTCCGGGACATCGATCTTCTGAAAGCGTCGGGCCAGCGCACGATCTTTTTCGAAGATGCCGCGGTACTCCTGATAAGTCGTCGAGCCGATGCATTTCAGCTCACCGTTAGCCAGCATCGGCTTTAACAGGTTAGAGGCATCCATCACGCCACCGGAGGCCGAGCCCGCGCCGATGATCGTATGGATCTCATCGATAAACAGCACCGCGTTTTCTTGTTCACGAATCTGCCCGAGCAGTGCCTTGAGCCGCTTTTCAAAATCACCGCGGTACTTGGTGCCCGCCACCAAAGCGCCCAAATCGAGTGAGTAGATCGTCGCATCGGCCAGCACCTCAGGCACTTCACCATCGACAATCAGTTTGGCCAGCCCTTCGGCGATGGCGGTTTTGCCCACGCCCGCCTCACCCACATACAGCGGGTTGTTTTTACGCCGACGACAGAGCACCTGCACGGTGCGCTCCACCTCGTGCTTGCGGCCGATCAGCGGATCGGTACGCCCTTCCCGGGCGCGCGTATTCAGATTGGTGGCGTAGCTCTCAAGGGGCTTGGCGTTGGCCGTATCTTCATCAACTTCGCCACCCGCTTGGGCACCGCCGGGCTCTCCGGCAGCTTCCTCGCCCGGTACTTTGGAAATACCGTGTGAGATGAAGTTAATGGCATCCAAGCGCGAGATGTTTTGCTTGTGCAGAAAATAAACCGCTTGGGATTCCTGCTCGCTAAAGATGGCCACCACCACATTGGCGCCGCTGACCTCTTTTTTACCCGAGGACTGAACATGCAGGATCGCGCGCTGCAGTACCCGCTGAAACCCCAGCGTTGGCTGCGTCTCGCGATTGTCATTGACTGGCAGCAACGGTGTGGTCTCATCCAAAAACGCTTCAAGGTCCTTGCGCAGCGCCTCCAGATCGGCACCACAGGCGCGCAGCACCTCGAGCGCTGCCGGATTGTCCGTCAGCGCAAGCAACAAGTGCTCCACCGTCAGGAACTCATGGCGCTTTTCGCGAGCTTCCTTGAACGCGAGGTTCAACGTAAATTCTAGCTCTTTGCTTAGCATTGGCCTCTCACCTGAAATCCTGTCCGTTGGACCCCGTTACCGGGGCGCGGTTCCTGCTCACGCTGGTTCCATCGTGCACATCAGCGGGTGATGATGCTCACGGGCATAGTCGTTAACCTGCTCGACTTTGGTTTCAGCAATATCCCGGCTGAATACCCCACACACGCCTTTGCCGCGAGTATGCACATGCAGCATAACCTGTGTGGCCTGCTCCTGATTCATGGCAAAGAAGCTTTGTAGCACCTCGACCACAAATTCCATCGGCGTGTAGTCGTCATTCAGCAGCACGACTCGATAGAGCGGCGGCTGCTTGAGCTCGGGCTTGGCCGTCTCAAGCGACAGGTCGTCGTCGTGCTGTGGATCGTTGTGTTCAGTCATGACCCACAATCTTAAGAGCTCAAAGCCATTTCGCCAATGTTATCCTGATGACAATGGATCGGACAGAACGCGTAATCGTAGGCCTATCGGGCGGTGTGGACTCTGCAGTCAGTGCTTTACTGCTGCTGGAGCAGGGCTACCGTGTCGAAGCCCTGTTTATGAAAAACTGGGAAGACGATGACACCGAGACGCACTGCAGCGCCGAGGCCGACTTCGCCGATGCCCGGCAGGTGGCCGACACCCTGGGTATCCCTCTGCATCGAGCCAATTTTGCAGCCGACTATCGCGAAGAGGTCTTTGAGCACTGCCTAAGAGAGTTTCGTGCAGGCCGTACCCCCAACCCCGACATCCTGTGTAATCAACGCATTAAATTTCGGGCGTTTCTTGATCACGCGCGGCGGCTGGGCGCTGATCGTGTGGCCACAGGGCATTACGCCGGTATCGGCGGGACCCCGGGGGCCCGGACGCTGCTGCGGGCGACCGACCGACACAAAGATCAAACCTACTTTCTCTACGCACTCAATCAGGCGCAGCTTGAAGCCGCCATCTTTCCACTGGCCGGCCTTACCAAGCCGCAGGTTCGCCAACGCGCCGATCAGGCCGGCTTTGGCAACTATGCCAAGCCTGACAGCACCGGCATCTGCTTTATCGGCGAGCGGGACTTTCAGGCGTTTCTGCGTCGCTACATCGACTCAGCCCCCGGGCCGATCGTTGATACCGACGGCCATCAACTCGGCGAGCATATCGGCCTAGCCTTCTACACCATCGGCCAGCGCCGGGGACTGCATTTAGGCGGCATTGCCAACCGGCCGAATCTGCCTTGGTATGTCGCGGATAAAGACCGCACCGGCAATCGCCTGATTGTGGCACAAGGGCACAACCATCCTGCGCTGATGAACGACGGCCTGGAAGCCATTGACTGGCATTGGATCGATGGCCACGGGCCAACAGGAGTGCTGCGATGCACAGCACGCCTGCGGCATGGTCATGAGGATCAGCCCTGCACGCTGACTCCGCTGGACAATCAACGCTGGCGGTTGCGGTTTGACCAACCCGAGCGCGGCGTCGCACCCGGTCAGTCCGTGGTGATTTATGACGGCGAGCGATGCCTGGGTGGCGGCATTATCGACCAGCGACTGCCCTTGGGCGCGGAGTCATCGCATGCATCGGGATGAGGCAAGCGTCCTTGCGCTGGGCGCTGTGTTTGAGGCGCTGGGCGAAGTCAGAAGTATTGCCGAGAAGGGGCAACACGACAACGAACGACTGCGCACCTGCCTATCCGGTTTGCTGGGTCAGTATGATGGCGATGTGGCAGCGTTGTATGGGGGTGCAGCGTCGTTGCACTCGGGCCTGCGCCTGCTGGCCGACCATCTGGGACAGCCCCAGAACATGCACCTGACCCGCTATCTGGTGGGAGTCATGCAGCTTGAAAGACGGCTGCGGCAAAACAAACAAGCCCTGTCGGCTTTGATTGAGGGCCTAGAGAAATCACGCCGCCAGGCCGATTACTTCGGCAGCCTCACCCATGACAATGTGCTTTATGGCCTGGCCGAGATTTATGCCCAGTCGGTCAGCCCGCTGCGCCCGCGCATCCTGGTTCAGGGCCATGCTCAATATCTGCAGGATGAACGCAACGCCGCTATGATTCGTTGCCTACTGCTGGCCGCTATCCGCGCCGCAGGGCTCTGGCAACTCAATGGCGGCGGACGCATTAAACTGGTTTTTGGTCGGCGGCGGATTATTGCCACCTCACAGGCCCTATCAGAGCGCGTATCAGCATAACTTCGTTGATCCGACTCAACCCTACCTCTGCCGTTACCGCGCCGCATCATGTAGAATACGCCGGCTGATACTGATGAAAAATCGGTGATTACAACCCAGATGCCTTGCGCGCACGCTGATTCGGGAGGAAGTCATGACCAACAGCTACAATGCCCGCGGAACCCTTGATGTTAAAGGGAAACAATACGAAATCTACCGCCTAGAAGCGCTCAAGGATCGATTCGATATCGACCGCCTGCCCTTCTCGCTAAAGATTCTGCTTGAAAACCTCCTGCGCAAAGAAGACGGGGTCAATGTGACCACCGACCAGATTGAGGCGCTCTGCAACTGGGATGCCAAAGGCGGCCCGGGCGAACAGATCTCATTTATGCCCGCCCGCGTGGTCCTGCAGGACTTCACCGGCGTTCCCGCGGTGGTCGATCTGGCCGCCATGCGCGATGCCATGAAGCGCCTCGGCGGTGATCCCAACCTGATCAATCCGCTAGAGCCTGCTGATCTGGTCATCGACCACTCTGTCATGGTGGACCATGCCGGCAGCAACAACGCGCTCGATCTGAACACCAAAATTGAATTCCAGCGCAACGAGGAGCGTTATCGCTTCCTGCGTTGGGGACAAAAAGCATTCTCTAACTTCCGCGTGGTCCCACCCGGCACGGGCATTGTCCATCAGGTCAACCTGGAGTTCCTGTCCAAAACGGTCTTCACCAAAGAGACCGAGAGCGGGACGATGGCCTATCCCGACACGCTGGTTGGCACCGATTCGCACACCACGATGGTCAATGGCTTGGGCGTACTGGGCTGGGGTGTCGGTGGCATCGAGGCCGAGGCCGCCATGCTGGGTCAGCCGGTCACCATGCTGATCCCGGAAGTTATCGGCTTTAAATTGACTGGCCAGCTGCCGGAAGGGGCGACAGCCACTGACTTGGTGCTGACGGTTGTCGAGATGCTTCGCAAGAAGGGCGTGGTGGGCAAATTCGTCGAGTTCTTTGGCGATGGCCTCGACAACCTGCCGCTGGCTGACCGGGCTACCATCGGCAACATGGCGCCTGAGTACGGCGCCACCTGCGGCATCTTCCCGATCGATGCTGAGACGATTGAATACCTGCGTGTCTCTGGCCGCGACCAAGAGACCATTGACTTAGTCGAGACCTATGCCCGTGCCCAGGGCATGTGGCGTGACACCGGGGATCGTGACGCCGATTACACCGACGTCGTCGAACTCGATATGGGCAGCGTGGTGCCCAGCATCGCAGGCCCGAAACGCCCACAGGACCGTATTGCACTAACCGACGCCAAAGCTGCTTTCCTAGAGCACTTGGAGTCGGAGCTGACAG
>CBFIIM010000009.1:0-25338 GCA_965662395.1 Spiribacter sp.
CCCCACAAATTCAATGCGGGCGATAGAGGGCCTTTCGATGACTTCGATAATGAGACTTGAGCCGTCCTGCAAAAGCCGGACGTCTTCAAAAAAACCGGTGTCAAACAGCGCTTCAAGTGCATCAGCGCTGGTCGCTTGCGTCAGCTGATCCCCGACATTCAAGGGCAGGTAATTCAGGACGGTACCTTCGGCAATCCGATCAAGCCCACGAATTCGAATCTGCTCGATGGTAAACGCCTGCGCGGTTCCCGCGACAGCCAGCAATATCAGCAGCAGGATAGCGAGTCTTTTTTGCATCATCGGCCCTTTGCTCAGCCCCCAACGGCAAACAGACGGTGCAGGTCGTTATAAAACGCCAACGCCATCAGCATGAAGAGGAGCGCCATGCCAATCTGCTGCCCCAGTCCCTGCGCAGCCTCGGATAATGGACGTCCCCGTACCCATTCGATTGTGTTGTACAAAAGGTGCCCGCCATCCAGGATGGGCACCGGCATTAGGTTAAGGATACCAAGACTAATGCTGACGATCGCGAGAAACTTTAAAAAAGGAATAATACCCAGCGATACTGAATCACCGGCATATTGGGCAATATTAATCGGGCCGCTTAAATTTTTGACCGATGCCTCACCGACTACCATCTTGGTCAAAACATCAATGGTTAATGTCACTGCCCGCCAACTGGAGTCAAAAGCCTTTGGCACTGCTTCGATAACGCCGTAGCGCACTTCATGGCGCATGGACTCAAAAAGCCCTTCTGGAATGCGGGGAGTCACCCCTAAGACGCCGCTACGGCCGGCCCCTTCACCGCGACCACCCAAGCGAACCGTTTGCTCGAGGGTACGCCCATTACGCTGAACGACAACGCTCACCGTTTGATCGGCTCGAGGGCGCACAGCGGCGACCAGTGCACTCCAGTCATCGACCGTCTCATCGGCAATGCGCACAATCCGATCCCCGGGCTCAAAACCAGCCGCTGCGGCAGCACCGCCATCCACCACCTGCTCGATGACCGGCTCAATGACGGGGCGCCAAGGGGTAAAGCCCATGCGCTCCAGCGCTTCACCCTGCTCGTCAAACAACCGCACCCCAGACAAATCAAGGGCGAGCCCCGCCTGACCACCACCACCCCGGTTCACCTGAATCATTACCGGCTCTTCACCGGCGGCGTCGAGGATAGCCATAATGGCCTGGTCCCAGGCACTGACATCGCTGCCATCAACCCTGACTAATTCATCGCCTTCGAGGAAACCTGCCTGCGCCGCGGGTGATTCTGGAATAACAGGGCCGATGACCGGTCTGAGCTCGGTCGCGCCAATCACAAAGACCAACCAGTAGGCAATGATGGCCAGCGCAAAGTTAAAGGCTGGCCCGGCGGCGATCACGGCATTGCGTGCCCACAATGGCTTGCGATTAAACGCACCTGACTGCTCTGAGGCCGCTACCGGGGCTTCACGCTCATCCAGCATTTTGACGTAGCCACCCAGGGGAATGGCTGCCAGAACGTACTCGGTGCCATCGCGACCCACTCGCGTGAACAGAGGACGGCCGAACCCCACGGAAAAGCGCAACACCTTGACGCCAACCCGGCGGGCCACCCAAAAATGGCCAAACTCATGCACAGTCACCAACACGCCGATAACCAGCAGAAACCCAACAATATTAATCAGCCAATCCATTGTTATCCTCGACCCGAGACCTGTTTCGCTGCCACGTCGCGGGCCATTTGTTCATGAGCAATTAACGCTTCAAGCGAGTCATCCGGTGTTGCGTCCATCACCTCAAGCGTTGATTCAATCACCGCAGCAATACGGTCAAACCGTAGTTTGCCCTGCAAAAATGCCGCTACGGCAATTTCATTAGCGCCATTAAGTGCTGCAGTGGCACCGGCACCACTTTCCAACGCCGCGCGCGCCAATGCAAGGCACGGGAAGCGCTGCGGATCGGGAGCCGCAAAATCAAGCCGCCCCGCCTGGATTAAATCAAGGGCCGGCACACCGGCTGATATCCGCTCCGGCCAAGCCAGCGCATGGGCGATTGGCGTGCGCATATCCGGCAATCCGAGCTGTGCCAATGTCGAGCCGTCGCGGTACTGCACCAGCGCATGGACTAAGCTTTGAGGATGCACGATCACATCGACGTGCTGACTGGCAATGGCAAAAAAACGACAGGCTTCAATAACTTCCAAGCCTTTGTTCATCATTGTGGCCGAGTCCACCGAGATTTTTCGGCCCATTGACCAGTTGGGATGCGCGCAGGCTTGATCCACGGTCACCGCCGACAGGGTTGCCGGGTCACGGTCACGAAACGGCCCGCCAGAGGCGGTGAGAATCAGCCGCTCGACACCGGCGCTCTCCCATTGCCCCTCGGCCATGGGCGGCAGGCATTGGAAAAGCGCGTTGTGCTCACTATCGATGGGCAACATCAGAGCGCCATGCTCCCGCGCGGCCGCCATCATCAGATCACCGGCAACCACCAAAGGCTCTTTATTGGCCAGAAGCACCCGCTTGCCCGCACGGGCTGCCGCCAGGCACGGCGCTAATCCAGCAGCGCCCACAATCCCGGCGACGACGGTATCGCAGTCATCATCACCGGCAATACCGATAATGGCGTCCTCACCCGCCAAGATTTCGCTGGGGTGCGAGGCGCCAAGCTGGTTTGCCAGTGCTTTGGCCGCCACCGGATCGGCCATCACCGCATAGGCAGGTTGAAATTGCCGGCAAATAGCGAGCATTGCCTCAACGTTATCATTGGCGCTAACGGTGGTGACTTCAAATCGCTCGGGATGCCGTGCCACCACATCCAAAGTGCTGCCACCAATGGATCCAGTGGCCCCCAGGACACACAGGCGAATCGGACGGTTCTCGGTCATGGCAACCTCGCTACCGCCAACGCGAGGACTGGCGCAGCCGCCAGCAGCGCATCAACTCGATCAAGCAGACCGCCATGCCCAGGTAGCAATCGGCCACTATCTTTAGCGTTGACCTGGCGCTTGAGCAGACTCTCAGTCAGATCCCCGGCCACTGAGAATAAAATGACCATCACTGAAACCGGCAGAAGCCAGAGCAGCGAGGGGAGTATGAGGCCCAACATCATGGCACTGAGATGAACGCCGGTGGCCGCCAGTGAGCCCAAAACCAATCCGCCCACGAGACCTTCCCAAGTCTTACCCGGACTAATTCCGGGTGCCAACAGATGACGGCCAAATCGACGGCCAGCAAAATACCCGCCAATATCGGCACCCCAAACTAAAGCAAATAACAGCGTCAGCCAGAAGGCACCACTAGGCCCGGCCGCCAGCAGATAAGACAATGACACCCAGGCCAGCACCAAGGTCAGCCAACCCGCGAGCGCCCTGACCCAGCGGCGTGGTGCAAACAGCACCGATCGCCGGGCTTGAGCGATCACCCACAGGGCCAGCATTAACCACCACAAAAACCCGGGAATTGCCCAGCTGTCAGTAGGGAGCGGGTAGCGCCAAAGCAACACGATGGCTGCCAGCAGCAGCGCCACGAACGCCGTACCCTGCCACCGATCAAATTGAACGAGCCCGCCGAGCTCCCACGCACAAAGCAGGCTCAGCACAGCAAATAACATCAGTAACAGGGGCTGTGGGGCCATCCATACAGCGACCAGTGCCAGCATGGCGAGAGGGATAGCGGTGAAAACGCGCTGTTTAGTCAAGCCCATCCACCGCGATATTGTCCGCGACCGTGCCAAACCGCCGCTCACGCGTGGAAAACCAATCCAGTGCTTCTTGCATCTGATCGGCATTGAAGTCCGGCCACAGCACTGGGGTGAAATACAATTCGGTATAGGCCAGCTGCCAGAGCAGAAAGTTACTAATGCGCTGCTCGCCACCGGTGCGCACAAAAAGATCGGGCTCGGGCAAATCGCCCAAGCAAATGGTTTCAGCCAGTGCGGCCTCATCAATAGACTCAGCGCTGCGCTCACCATTGGCCACCGCTTGAGCCAGTCTACGAGCAGCCATGGCAATATCCCAACGCCCGCCATAGCTGGCCGCGATATTCAGTGACATGCGGGTGTTATTAGCAGTCAGCGCTTCGGCTGCCTCACAACGGGCTTGGAGCCGCGGTGCCAGACGCGTGCGATCACCAATAATGCGAAGTCGAATTCCGTTTTCATGCAAACGCTCGGTCTCCCGATCGAGTACACGCATGAATAGCTCCATCAGCATGCTGACTTCGGTGGCGGGACGTTGCCAGTTCTCACTGGAGAAGGCGAAAAGCGTTAGCGCCTCGACCCCGGCGCGAGCTGTGGTCTCGACCGCCGCCCGCACTGAATCGGCACCGGCGCGATGACCGTGGTGGCGAGGCTCGCCATGACGTGCCGCCCAGCGCCCGTTACCATCCATAATGATGGCTACATGCCGCGGGATCGCCCGGGGTGCCTCGCTCATTGCCTGTGCGCGCTATACCAATGCCCTTATACGGACATCAGTTCTTCTTCCTTGGCGGCCAGTAACGCATCAATGGCCTGAATATGCTGATCCGTCAGCTTCTGAATACGATCTTCGGCCTGTTTGAGTTCATCCTCGGTGATTTCCTTTTCTTTGAGGAGTTGTTTGACATCGCCATTGGCATCTCGACGGATATTGCGCACAGCGACCTTGGCCTGCTCGCCTTCGCCGCGCACCACTTTGACCAGGTCTTTGCGACGTTCTTCGGTCAGCGGCGGTAGCGGAATGCGAATGGTTGGCCCAGAGGTATTGGGGGTCAACCCAAGATTAGATTCCATGATTGCCTTTTCAACCGTGGCGATCATGCTTTTATCAAAGGGCGTGACAGTCAGAGTGCGCGAATCGGACACCGCCACCGAGGCGGCCTGATTCAGTGGCACATCGCTGCCGTAATAGCTGACTGACACTTGATCCAGCAGGCTGGTATGCGCCCGGCCCGTTCGGATTTTATGCAAATCCTGATTGAGATTCTCAACGCTTTTACCCATGCGGATGTCCGCATCCCGGGTGATTTCATCGATCATTCCGCTACCCTCGCTCACCCCGTGTGCCCACATTCTCACCCTCTATGATACGGGCCAGGGCGCCGGGGCGATTAATATCAAAGACCACAATCGGCATATTCTGATCACGGCACATAACGATGGCGGTGGCATCCATCACCGACAGGCGCTGATCCAGCACCTGATCATAGGTCAGGTATTCATATCGGGTAGCCGTTGGATCGGTCATCGGGTCAGCGGTATACACGCCATCCACCTTGGTGGCCTTGAGCATCAAATCCGCCCCGATTTCCACCGCTCGCAGGCTGGCTGCGGAGTCGGTTGTGAAAAACGGGTTGCCGGTGCCGGCCGCCAAAATAACGACCCGGCCTTTCTCAAGATGACGAATCGCCCGGCGGCGGATGTAGTCCTCGCAGACCTGATTGATCTTAATGGCCGACATCACCCGGGTGAAGACCCCTTCATGCTCCAGGGCATCCTGCATTGCCAGACCATTCATGACCGTTGCCAGCATGCCCATATGATCGGCGCTGACCCGATCCATCCCCGCGGCCGCCAGCCCGGCACCGCGGAAAATGTTACCCCCGCCAATCACCAGGGCCACTTGAACACCCCGGTCCACCAACGCATGCACTTCGGCGGCAAGGCGTCGAAGCACCGCCGGGTCGATACCGTAATCGGCATCACCCAGCAGCGCCTCGCCACTGAGCTTGAGCAGAATCCGTTGGTAGGCGACTTCTGCCATGGCTTGCTCCTAAGCGCCCTTAATGGTGGCGGCAACTTCCTCGGCGAAGTTCTCCTCGCGCTTTTCGATGCCCTCACCCACCTCCAGGCGGGTAAAGCGAACTACCTTCGCACCGTTTGCCTTTAACAAAGCCTCGACCGTCTGATCGGGGTCTTTGACAAACGGCTGGCCAAGCAACGTGATCTCGCCGAGCCATTTGCGCAACCGACCCTCGACCATCTTCTCGATGATCTCCTGAGGCTTGCCGGAATCCTGCGCCTGGGCGATCAGAATCTCCCGCTCCTTATCGATCTGCTCGGCAGGGACTTCATCACTGCTAACGCAAACAGGGCGGCTGGCGGCAATGTGCATGCACAGATCGCGGCCAAGCGCCTCATCCCCACCCTCAAGCTCGAGCAATACACCGATGCGGCTACCATGCAGGTAGTACTGAATCTGACCGGCTCCAGCGGCATAGCGCTGGAAACGACGCACCTGAATATTTTCACCGATTTTGGCGATGAGCTCTTTCTGCGCCGTGGCAACATCCTGCCCACCATCGGCCAATGGCATCGCCAGCAGGGCCTCCAGATCGGCTGGATCATCGCCAAGAACGCGCGCGATCACTTTAGCCGCAAAGCCTTGGAAGTCATCACCGTTGGCGACAAAGTCGGTCTCACTGTTGATTTCCACCAATGCACCGGTCTTGCCGTCCGCGCCCAGTGCAGCCACGACGGCTCCCTCCGCGGCCACGCGATCGGCCTTTTTATCGGCCTTAGCAAGGCCACGCTTGCGCATCTGTTCGATGGCAGCGTCCATGTCGCCATCAGTCTCAACCAGTGCTTTTTTGCACTCCATCATGCCTGCGCCAGTACGCTCGCGCAGGTCTTTGACCATTTGTGCGGTAATCGCCATTAAAAATCCCCTAAATCCTTATTCCTTGCTCGCGCCCTGCTCGTCCTCAGCGGCCGGCTCAGCGGCAGCAGGCTCGGCAGCGGCTGGTTCGGCGGGCGCCTCAGCGACTGGTTCGGCGGCAGCAGCGTCCGCAGCGGGTTCGGCAGCAGTCTCAGCAGCCGGTGCCTCAGCGGCAGCGGCTTGCTCGGCCGCCCCGGCAGGTAGCTCAACAAACTCATCACTACCTGAGACAGCCGCTTGAGCGGAAGCCATGCGTGCATCAATGATGGCATCGGCAATACCGCGCAGGTACAGGCGGATCGAGCGAATCGCATCATCATTGCCGGGGATCACGTAGTCGATCTCACGCGGGCTGTTATTGGTATCAACAACGGCCATGACTGGGATGCCCAGTTTGCGGGCTTCCTGAACAGCAATGTTTTCGTAACCGACATCCACGACAAACAGCGCATCCGGCAACGCTTCCATGTTGACGATGCCGCCAAAGGCACGCTCGAGCTTGTCCATCTCACGCTGCAGCGAGAGCACTTCGCGCTTGCCCAGCTTGTCAAAGGTGCCGTCGGTCTTCTGCTCTTGCAGTTCTTTAAACCGACGAATCGAGCGCTTGACGGTGCGGAAGTTGGTCAGCATGCCACCCAGCCAACGGTGGTTGACATACGGCATGCCACAACGCTCGGCCTCTTCACGGATCGGGTCGCGTGCTGCACGCTTGGTGCCCACAAACATAATGCGACCGCCATTGGCCGCCAGTTTGCCGGCGAAGTTCACGGCATCCTGATAAAGCGGAAGGCTCTTCTCAAGGTTGACGATATGAATCTTGTTACGCTCACCAAAGATGTACGGGGCCATCTTGGGATCCCAGTAACGGGTCTGGTGGCCGAAATGAACACCGGCCTCCAACATCTGACGCATGGTCACTTTGGCCATGTCTTAAGCTCCTATTGTACGGGTTAGTCCTCCATGCACCCCGACTGACAACCCTCTCGGGCACCCCGCCAGCCGTGTCGGTGCATGTGTGAAGTTTTATCGCATTGCCCAAAGGGCGCGCCGTTTATACCATAGACGGCTTGTTTCGACAATTTGAAAGACCTCATGTCCATCATTATTAAATCTGCCGAGCAGATCGAGAAAATGCGTGAAGCAGGCCGGCGCGCGGCCGCGGTGCTCGATATGATCACCGAACACGTCACCCCCGGGATCACGACCGCGGAACTTGATCGGCTGTGTCACGAGAAGATCTTGGCGCTTGACTGCATCCCCGCTCCACTGAACTACCGGGGGTTTCCTAAAGCGACTTGCATCTCGGTCAACCACGTCATTTGTCACGGCATACCCGGTGAGAAAAAGCTCAAACGCGGCGATATGCTGAATATCGATGTCACCGTGATTTACAACGGCTGGCACGGCGATACCTCGCGGATGTACTTTGCCGGTGAGCCGGGTATTCAGGCCAAACGCGTCAGCGATATTGCTCTGGAGGCACTGAACGCCGGGATCGCAGTGGTCCGCCCCGGTGCGCGATTAGGTGATATTGGCTATGCCATTCAGCGCCTTGCCGAGGGCAAGGGCTGCTCGGTGGTGCGCGAGTACTGCGGCCATGGCATCGGTCAGGGCTTTCATGAAGAACCGCAGGTTTTGCACTATGGCAATGCCGGCACCGGCGAGGTCCTGCGCGAAGGGATGACCTTTACCATCGAACCGATGATTAACGCCGGGCGCGCCGAAACTCGACTGCTGGGGGATCAATGGACGGTCGTGACCAAAGACCACAGCCTGTCTGCCCAATGGGAGCACACAATAGCCGTCACCGCCAATGGCGTGGACATCCTGACACTCAGCGATGCAGCCACTGATGCACGCTGATGCATCGCTCCAGGAAGGAGCCCAACCCGTTATTGATCGCCAACTACTCGACCTAGAGCGCTTGGACCAAGCAATCGCCAGTGCCGATGGCCCACAACGGCTGCTGGCTGATGCCCTAAAAGAGGCCAATCAGGGCTTGGCTGCGCGCTTTCTGGATGGTGCCTCGGCCGCCGAGTTAGTCCCACTGCGGGCTGCAGTGATGGACGCGATTGTCATCCGTCTCTGGCAGTCTTGCCTGGGTGATCAGGCAAACCGTGCTTGTTTGACCGCAGTGGGCGGCTACGGCCGTGGGGAATTGCACCCGGCCTCAGATACCGATCTGATGATTATTGTGCCGGAGGCATTGGACGCCCGCCTTGAGCAAGGGATTAGCGATTTTGTCACCCAACTCTGGGATATCGGCGTAGAAGTCGGCCACAGCGTACGTAGCGTGGCCGAGTGCGTTAGCGAGTCCGAGCGGGATATCACGATTGCCACCAATCTGATGGAATCGCGACCGCTGACCGGCGATACCGAACTGTTTAATGCCATGCAGCAGGCCACCAGTCCGCTGCATGTCTGGCCGGGGCCGGAATTTTTTCAAGCCAAATGGGCCGAGCAGCAAAAGCGCCATGAGCGCTATGACGACACCGCCTACAACTTAGAGCCCAATCTAAAAGAAAGCCCCGGCGGGCTTCGCGATATTCACATGGTGGGTTGGGTGGCCAAGCGGCATTTTAATGCCAATGATCTTGGTGATCTGGTGGGTTTGGGCTTTCTGACCCAATCGGAATACGAGTCATTGATTCAGGGCCAGCACTTTCTCTGGGATGTCCGCTTTGCGCTGCATCTGCTGGCCGGGCGCCGCGAAGACCGCCTGCTGTTTGAATACCAGACCGAGCTAGCCCGGCAATTTGGCTATAAAGACGCTGAACACACCCTAGCCGTTGAGCAGTTCATGCAGCGCTACTACCGCACCATCATGCGGTTAAATCGGCTCAATGAGATGCTGCTGCAGCTCTACCAAGAGACCATCTTGCTGGCGGATATGGATGAAAAGCCGCAGTTACTCAACAAACGTTTTCAGGTCAAACGCGGCTTTATCGAGGTAACACACCGCAACGTGTTTCGCCGCTATCCCTTTGCAATGCTTGAGCTTTTTTTGCTGATGCAGCAGCACCCGGAGATTCGTGGAGTCCGGGCAGCGACCGTACGCCTGCTCCGTGAGAACCGTGATCTTATCGATGCCCGGTTCCGCCGCGATCTACGGGCTAAAAGCCTATTTATGGAGATCTTCCGCCAGCCATCAGGCATTACCCATGCCCTGAGGCGCATGCACGGACTGGGCATTCTCAGCCGCTATATTCCGGCGTTTTCCAACATCACCGGGCGGATGCAGTACGACCTGTTCCACGTCTACACAGTCGATACCCACACGCTGATGGTGGTGCGCAACCTGCGCCGGCTGGCCGTACCGGAACATCAACATGAATTTCCGCTGTTAAGCCGCATTCTGTTGCGGCTGCCCAAACCCGAGCTGCTCTATCTAGCGGGGCTTTTTCACGACATTGCCAAAGGACGAGGCGGTGATCACTCCGAGCTAGGGGCAGAGGATGCCTATGCCTTTTGCCTGGCCCACGGCATGTCGCGCTATGACGCACGCTTTGTGGCCTGGATTGTGCGTAATCATTTGTTGATGTCGATGACGGCACAACGCCGGGACATTAGTGACCCGGCCGTGATTAACGAATTTGCCGCGCAAATGGGGGATCTGGACCACCTGCACTATTTGTATCTGCTGACCGTGGCCGATATTCGGGCAACCGACCCCAAACTATGGAATAGCTGGCGGGCCTCACTGCTGCTTGAGTTGTATCAGCGCACTGCCCGCGCCCTGCGCCGGGGTCTGGGTAAGCCCATGGATGAGGATGAGCTGGTAGAGACCGCTAAACAACGTGCCCGTGAGCTATTGCGCACCCGCGGCCTGCATCACATGACCGTGCGCTCTATCTGGCGTGCATTCACGCCTGATTACTTTCTGCGCTACAGCGCCGAAGAGGTCGCCTGGCACACCGAGGCCATCCATGGGGCCGGCAACGCCGCCCACAAACCCTTGGTGCTGATCCGTCCCGACAGCGCCCGCGGCGGTATCGAGGTCTTTATCTACACCCGTGATCGGGACAATGTCTTCTCGCTGGCCGTCTCGGCGCTTGATCAGTCGGGGCTGGATATCCTGGATGCCCGCATTATCACCACGACCAACGGGTATACGCTGGATAGCTTTTTAATTGGCACCAGCGACAGTGGCACCGGTCAGAATGCCGCGGCATTAGATCCGCAAATGATTGAGACACTGCGCGATCGGCTGGAGTCTCAGCTAAAAAACCCCAGCGCATTGCCGGAACCCTCCACACGAGTACTACCACGCCGCCTGCGACATTTCAGTACGCCAACCGAGGTGGAGTTTAGCGACGATGAGCGCAACGCCCGCACCGTGATGGAATTGATCACCGGTGACCAACCGGGGCTGCTGGCTCAAGTCGGTTATCTATTTGCCGTCCATGGCGTGCGGGTACAGAACGCCAAGATCGCTACGATCGGCGAGCGTGCCGAGGATGTGTTTTTTATTACCAATGACGTTAACGAGCCACTTGATGCCGAACATCGGCAGGCACTGCGCGGCGATATTCTTGAGGCCTTCGATGAACAGGCGGATATCCTTCGCCGTGGTGACGGAGTCTAGCGCCCAATGAATCACCACAATCCAGGCCTTAGCCGGCTGAATCCCTATCCGTTTGAGCGGCTGCGAAGGCTGCTGAATGGCATTACACCGCCGCCGGGCATCGAGCCGGTCGCACTCTCCATTGGTGAGCCGCAACACCCGGTGCCTGAATGTCTGACCCATGCCCTATGTCAGGCGGCACCGGAGGGCTTGGGCCGCTATCCGGCCACACGGGGCACCGAAGCCCTGCGCGAGGGCATTGCCCGATGGTTAACCCGACGCTTCGATTTGACAGCCGCTGCGATTGATCCTGCCCGACAAGTGCTTCCCGCAGCGGGTACGCGCGAGGCCCTTTTTGCCGTCACCCAAGCACTGCTTGATCCGACTGAACGGCCTGGGGTATTGATGCCCAACCCGTTCTATCAAATCTATGAGGGCGCGGCGCTATTGGCCGGCGGAGAGCCGGTGTTCATCAATACCACAGCGGCTAGCGACGGACTGCCGGACTTAGCCGCGATCACCGCGGAGCAATGGGCACGCTGCGGCATCATCTATCTGTGCACACCGGGCAACCCCAATGGTCGGGTACTACCGCAAAGCTTTTGGGATCAGGTCTTTGCGCTGCAGTCCCGGTATGGCTTTATCATCGCCGCCGATGAGTGCTACAGCGAGCTCTACCGCGATGAGGGCGCACCCCCGCTGGGGCTGCTCAGCGCCTGTCAGCAGGCCGGTAATCACGAATTCAAGGGCTGTCTAGTCTTTCATAGCCTATCAAAGCGCTCCAATGCCCCCGGTTTGCGCTCAGGCTTTATTGCCGGTGACGCCGAACTCATCGAGGCCTTTGCCGCCTATCGCACCTATCAGGGCTGCGCCCTACCTCTGCATGTCCAGCAGGCGAGCCTGGCCGCCTGGTCTGATGAGGCGCATGTCAGCGCTAATCGCGCGGCCTATCGGGCAAAATTCGCGGTGGCCAGCAAGCATCTGAAACCGCTGATGGACTACACCGAACCTGAGGCTGGCTTTTACATCTGGTTGCCCGTCCCGGGTGGCGATGATGAGGCATTCACCCAAACGCTTTATGCCCACACGGGTATCATTGTGTTACCGGGGCGCTATTTATCGCGACCGACCCCTGCCGGAGACCCCGGTCAGGGTTATGTGCGCATGGCGCTGGTCGCTGAGCGCAGCATTTGCGAGGATGCCTTGTACCGACTTTGTCAATTTATCGAAACGGAGATGCCGAATGTCATCGATCCAAGCGATCATTGAGCGCGCTTTTGACGCCCGAGACACCCTGACCCCTGACAACGCCCCGGCTGAGGTGCGCGAAGCGGTGGATACCGCCTTAGGCCAGCTTGATCGCGGTGAAGCGCGTGTCGCTGAGAAAACCGCCAGTGGGTGGCAGGTCAATGAATGGCTGAAAAAAGCGGTATTGCTGTCATTTCGCTTAACCCCCAATCAGCGCATGCGTGGCGGGGCGACTGATTATTTCGACAAAGTGCCGCTGAAATACGCCGACTACAACAGCCAGGACTTTGCCGCTGATGGTGTCCGCGTCGTACCACCAGCTGCCGCCCGCCGTGGCGCCTACATTGCATCGGGTGTGGTCCTAATGCCCTCCTACGTCAATATCGGCGCCTATGTTGATAGCGGCACCATGGTGGATACCTGGGCGACCGTTGGCTCGTGTGCGCAAATCGGGCGCAACGTGCATCTGTCTGGCGGTGTCGGAATCGGTGGTGTTCTCGAGCCGCTGCAAGCCAGCCCCACGATTATTGAGGATGATTGCTTTATCGGTGCCCGCTCAGAGATTGTCGAGGGCGTCATCGTTGAGCAGGGAGCGGTGATCTCAATGGGTGTCTACATCGGCCAGAGCACCAAAATCTACAACCGCGAAACCGGCGAGATCAGCTACGGTCGGGTGCCGGCCGGTGCCGTGGTCGTACCCGGCAGTCTGCCGGCACAGGATGGCAGCCACAGCCTGTATTGCGCGGTCATCATTAAGCAGGTCGATGCCAAAACCCGGGCCAAGGTCGGCATTAACGAGCTGCTCAGGCCTTAAGATTATGAATCAAACCGCTGACAGCACGCTGGCACTGGCTCAGGCCCTGATCGGTCGGCGATCGGTGACCCCCGAGGATGCCGGCTGTCAGGCGCTATTGGCTGAGCGGCTGCGGGCTTTGGGCTTTGTCAGTCATGATCTATCCAGCGGTGATGTCACTAATCATCTGTTTGTTCGCGGCGATCAGGGCCCATTGCTGCTGTTTTTAGGCCATACCGATGTGGTACCGGCCGAGCCGGAATCCGTCTGGTCCTCTCCCCCGTTTGAACCAGCGGTCCGTGAAGGCAAGCTCTATGGCCGCGGGGCAGCCGATATGAAGGGCAGCGTTGCGGCATTCACGACCGCCTGTGAACGGGTCTATGGCGCGTTGGACCAAGTACCAGAAGCAATCCGTATCGGCATCCTTCTGACGAGCGATGAAGAGGGTCCAGCTCAGCACGGCATTCGGGCGGCCGCTGCACACCTTAAGGCCATTGTCGGTGATATCGACTGGTGCCTGGTGGGCGAGCCCAGCAGCGAGCGTCAACTCGGCGATACCCTACGCATCGGGCGCCGAGGCTCACTCAGCGGGGTATTGCGCGTTCCCGGGCGTCAGGGACATGTAGCCTATCCGCAGTTAGCGGATAACCCAGTGCATAAGCTGGCGCCTTTACTGAGTGAATTGGTCAGCATGATCTGGGATGAGGGGACGGCGGATTTCCCGCCCACCGGACTTCAGGTCAGCGCCATTGAGACCGATACCCAGGCGGTCAATGTTATTCCCGGCATGGCGATTGCACGCTTTAACCTGCGCTACTCTCCGGCGCTTAGCGCGGAAGCCATTGTCCAGCGGATTGAAGCGTTGACCGCTCGGCATGCACCCGATGCCACTATCGAGTGGAACCACTCCGCTAATCCGTTTACCAGCCCAGCCGGGGCGCTGCGACAGGCGGTGAGTGACAGTATTGTTGAGGCCACAGGCATTACACCGCTAGCCAACACCGCAGGTGGTACCAGTGATGGGCGGTTTATCGCACCGTTGGGTGCAGAAGTGGTGGAGTTTGGTCCGATTAACGCCACCATTCATCAAATCGATGAGTACGTGGAGGTGGCTGCACTCAGCCAGCTGAGCACGATCTATGAGGCGATTATTCGCCGGCTGGTTGCTGCCCGGCCCGACTGATCAATGCCCGAGCGGCAGCCTGCCCCGAAGTCCATGCCCCCTCAACCCGCCCGTCGGTCAGCCAGTCACCGGCGCACAACACATCGTCATATTCCAGATAACCGGCTTCAAGGCCCAGTGCATTGCGCGCACGGGCAAAGCGCCAGCGATGGGCAATCCGCTCAGATACCGACACTTTACGATGAACAATATCCTCAAAGGCGCTGGTCAGCGCCTCACCGGCAGCCTCTGGCGACCACTCGATATTGGCCTCACTCCAGGCGGCGGTGGCATGCAGAATCCAAATCTCCGGCCAGTGAGCGCGCTCCGGTCGTGAGCCTGATCGGGTAATCCATCCCAATGGCCCGCTACTGGGGAAACCGGCATCAAAATCCACATCCAGCGCCTGCTCAAGTACTAACCCAACCGCCCAGCACGGCTGCATACGCGATCCTGCAGCCTCGGCCGCCAGACTGGGACAAGGTTCGGCCAGCAGCGACTGGGTCTGCGGTGCCGGGGCGGTGACAATCAGTGCATCGTACTCACCCAGCATTTCGCCGTGGCGCTCACGCAAGACCCAACCGGTCAGTTCGCGGGTGACTTCACTAACCTGTACGCCACAGCGGACATCTAAGCCGTCGGCCATATGCCGGGCCAGGGCCGACATTCGTGGCGAGGCCACCAAGCGGGCCTGCGGGCGTGCCGGTTGACGCTCGGGCAGCACCCAGGGTTCAACCTCCCATCGCGCCACCACACCAGCGCCAATCCAGCGCTCAACACAGGCGCGAAACTCCGGTGAGCGGGCCGTAAAATACTGGGCGCCCAGATCAATGGAGCCATGTTCTGTGCGCTTGGAGACCGTTCGGCCACCCGGGCCGCGGCCTTTATCAAAGACCACCGCCTGAATGCCTGCATCCGACAGCGTCTGAGCGGCACTTAAACCCGCAATACCGGCTCCGATAATGGCAATCCGCATAACGCCCCTTCTGCGCCGAGCAACCGCTTAGGCGTTCAGCCCAAGCACATCATTCATATCGTAATGCCCAACGGGCTGTGCACAGACCCAGCGTGCTGCCCTGAGGGCACCGCGAGCAAATGTCTCGCGGCTAGAGGCCCGGTGGGTCAACTCAAGACGCTCGCCATCGGCGGCAAACATCACCGTGTGTTCACCCACAATATCGCCGGCCCGAATGACCTGAAACCCGATACCGCCGGGGGCCCTGGCGCCGGTAATCCCTTCGCGGGCATAAATAGCCTGTTGCGCCAAATCAATGCCGCGGCCTTGTGCGACCGATTGGCCCAAAGCCAGCGCGGTCCCTGAGGGCGCATCCTGTTTGTGGCGGTGATGCGCCTCAAGTATTTCGACATCATAGTCATCATCAAGTGCCGCGGCGGTCAACTGAGCCAGGCGCCGCAGCAGTGTCACACCGCTACTGTAGTTAGCGGCATGCACGAGAGGGATTGTCTTGGCGGCCGCGGCGATTTTCTCAAGGCCAGCAGCGTCAAAACCGGTTGTACCAATGACCAACGGCGTTGCGGTATCCACCGCCGCACCCAGATGCGCATCCAGTGCCTGCGGCAGCGAAAAGTCGATCAACACATCACTGCGCTCTGCGACCGCAAGCGGGTTATCACCGATGCGCCCGTCGGTGTTATCGCCACCGGGCCGATCACTGGCACCGCCCAGCTCAAGATCACCTGCCTCACCGACCAGGTGCATCAGCACCTGCCCCATGCGCCCTTTCGCCCCAAGTATGCCCACACGCGTCATGACTAGAACTTCATCCCTTCAAAGAACGATTTCACAGAGTCCAGCCAAGAGCTGCCACGAGGTGTGTGCTGCTCACCGCCTTTCTCCAGCGTATCGGCCAACTGCTCTAGCAAGCGCTTTTGCTCACGAGTCAGATTCACCGGTGTCTCAACGGCCACGCGGCAAAGCAGGTCACCGGCGGTCCCTCCACGGACCGGCTTTACCCCCTTTCCGCGCACCCGAAAGACCTTTCCTGACTGCGTGCCTGCGGGGATACGTAATGATACCCGTCCCTGCAGGGTGGGCACCTCCAGCTCACCACCGAGTGCAGCGGTGGTCATGCTCAGCGGTATTTCGCAGCGCAAATCAGCCCCATCACGGGTAAAGATCGAATGCGGCTTGACCATAATCTCGACATAGAGATCACCGGCCGGGCCGCCCTGTTCTCCCGGCTCACCCTCGCCGCTTAACCGAATACGATCACCGGTATCGACACCTGCAGGAATGCGGACATTCAGTGTTTTCTGATCCGCTACCGTACCGCGCCCACCGCAACTGCGGCAGGGATCGCTAATGATCTGCCCAGATCCGCTACAGCGTGGGCAGGTCTGCTGGATAGAGAAAAACCCCTGCTGAACACGAACATCACCATGCCCCTGACAGGTAGGACAGGTCTCAGGCGTGCTACCCGGTGCCGCCCCGCTGCCGTCACAGGCCTCGCATTTGACTTGGGTGGGAATGCGAATCTCACGCTCAACCCCTTGGACGGCCTCCTCCAGGGTGACCTCCATGCGGTAGCGAAGATCCGCGCCGCGATAGGCTCGAGAGCCACCACCACGCCCACCCCCAAAGATATCGCCAAAGACATCGGAGAAGATATCGGAGAAGTCTGCGCCACCACGGCCGAAGCCCCCAGCACCGCCACCGGCGCTGGGGTCAACCCCGGCATGGCCAAACTGATCATAAGCCGAGCGCTTTTGCGCATCACTTAAGATCTCATAGGCCTCTTTGGCTTCTTTAAAGCGGGCCTCGGCCTCGGCATCATCCGGATTGCGATCCGGGTGATACTTCATCGCAAGGCGCCTGTAGGCCTTTTTAATGTCCGCCTCAGAAGCGTTTTGTGAGACCCCAAGGATCTCGTAGTAATCGCGTTTAGCCATGGTGCCCTATCTAGCGCGCTTTTTTATTTCTTCTCGTCGTCTTTGACTTCCTCAAACTCGGCATCGACGACATCGTCCTCAGCCGCCTTGGCTCCATCCGCTTCGCCGGTCTGGGCACCCGCATCCTGGTAGAGCTTTTCGGCCAGTTTACCCGAGGCCTCAGCCAGTGACTGCGTTTTGGCCTCGATGGCCTCCTTGTCGCTGCCCTTCATGGCCTCTTCGACCTCGGCAATGGCATCAGTGACGGCCTTTTTCTCATCCTCGCTGGCTTTATCACCCACCTCATCCAGGCTCTTGCGCGCAGCATGAACCAAGTTGTCGGCTTGGTTGCGGGCCTCGACCAGTTCACGAGCCTTGCGGTCCTCATCAGCATGCGCCTCGGCATCCTGGACCATGCGCTCGATCTCATCATCCGACAGTCCGCTTGAGGCGCGGATCTGGATGGACTGCTCCTTGCCAGTGCCCTTGTCTTTGGCCGTGACATGCAAAATGCCGTTGGCATCGATATCAAAGGTCACCTCGACCTGCGGCACACCGCGCGGGGCCGGCGGGATATCCGAGAGATCAAATTTACCCAGCGACTTATTGGCACTGGCCATCTCACGCTCACCCTGCAGCACATGCACGGTGACAGCGCTCTGATTATCCTCAGCCGTGGAGAACACCTGATTGGCCTTGGTCGGAATCGTGGTGTTCTTCTCAATCAGCTTGGTCATCACCCCACCCAGGGTTTCAATGCCGAGCGACAGCGGAGTCACATCCAGCAGGAGAACGTCTTTGACGTCACCGCCCAACACACCACCCTGAATGGAGGCACCGATAGCCACGGCCTCATCCGGGTTGACATCGCGCCGGGGCTCTTTGCCAAAGAACTCCTTCACCGCCTCGGCAACCTTCGGCATCCGCGTCTGGCCACCGACCAAAATAACCTCATCGACCTCGGCGGCCTTCAGCCCCGCGTCCTTTAAGGCCACTTCGCAAGGCTTAATCGTGCGCTTGACCAGCTCATCGACCAGGCTCTCGAGCTTGGCCCGGGTCAGCTTCAGGTTTAAGTGCTTGGGCCCGGTCTGATCGGCCGTGATATACGGCAGATTAACTTCGGTCTGCTGCGACGATGACAGCTCAATCTTGGCCTTCTCGGCGGCCTCTTTCAGGCGCTGCAGTGCCAGCCGGTCGCCGGCCAGATCAATGCCCTGATCCTTTTTAAACTCTGCAATCAAATAATCGATGATCGCGCGGTCAAAATCCTCACCACCTAAGAAGGTATCGCCATTGGTGGAGAGCACCTCGAACTGATGCTCGCCTTCAACCTCGGCAATCTCGATAATTGACACGTCAAAGGTGCCGCCGCCCAGATCGTAGACTGCAATCTTGCGATCGCCGCCCTTTTTATCCAAACCATAGGCCAGCGCCGCTGCGGTGGGCTCGTTGATAATGCGCTTGACCTCAAGGCCAGCAATACGGCCGGCGTCTTTAGTGGCCTGACGCTGTGAGTCATTGAAGTAGGCCGGCACGGTAATCACCGCCTCGGTCACTTCCTCACCCAGATAATCCTCAGCGGTTTTCTTCATCTTCTGCAGCACACGCGCTGAGATTTCCGGCGGGGCCATCTTTTTGCCGCGCACCTCGACCCAAGCATCGCCGTTGTCGGCCTTGACGATGCTGTAGGGCATCTCTTTGACGTCGCGCTGTACCACGTCTTCTTCAAACTTGCGCCCGATCAACCGCTTGATCGCATGCAATGTGTTCTCGGGGTTGGTAACCGCTTGGCGCTTGGCCGATGCACCGACCAGCACTTCGCCCTCTTCGGCAAAAGCGACGGTTGATGGTGTGGTGCGATCACCCTCGGCGTTTTCAATGACGCGGGATGAACCTCCCTCCATCACTGCGACGCAGGAGTTGGTCGTTCCCAGGTCGATTCCAATGATCTTGCCCATTCCTGAAAGCTCCTCAGATCTCTAAATTCAGTGTATTCAAATAAGTTTGGGTGACCGGCGGCTTTTTCAAGCCCCCGATGTCGGTGCTTTGGCCACAATCACCATGGCCGGGCGTAAGAGCCGCTCGCCAATGCGATAGCCCTTTTGCACCACGGTCAGCACCGTATTTGGGTCAACATCGCCGGATTCCTGCGCGGCCATGGCCTCGTGGCAGGCCGGGTCAAAGCGCTCCCCCTCAGGGTTGAGCTCCTCAATGCTGAATTTCTCAAGCGCCTGGTTGAACATCCGTAAAGTCAGCTCAGAGCCTTCGGCCAGCTTGCTGATATCCGCTCCATCGTCATTGGCCGCAGCCAGCCCCATCTCCAGGCTATCCTTGACCGCTAAAAGCTCACCAGCCAGGCGCTCTAAAGACTGCTGGCGGGCCGCGGCGATATCTTTTTCAGCGCGGCGTCGAAGGTTTTCCATCTCAGCACGGGCGCGCAAAAACTGATTCCAATTCTCCTCAGCGCGCGCCTCTGCCGCGGCCAGCTCCGCCGACAGATCAACACCACCGTCATCCCCGTCCATACCCGCGGCCGCTGCCGCGTCTGTCGGCTGCTCTGCCTCGGTACCGACAACGGACTCCGTATCAACGACGCCATCCGCCGGGCGCTCGTCGCGCTTTTCGTTCTCGCTCATCAAATCACTCCGCTTGCGGTTTGCCCCAGGGCAGTAGAGATGGGGGTCAATTTCCTGATTTCAAGGCCCGTCCCAGCAATTGAGCGGTGACATCAACAATGGGGATGATGCGGTCATAGGCCATACGGGTTGGGCCGATAACACCTAATACCCCCAAGACCTGGTCATCAGTTTGATAGGCCGATGTCACCAGACTAACGCCGTCAAAGGCGCGATAGCCCGATTCCTGGCCGATAAAGATTTGCACGCCATCGGCGGTTAAGCAGCGATCAAGCAGGTGCAGGATGTCACGCTTGCGGCCAAAGGCATCAAATAGCTCTTTGAGCTTCTCCACGCTGGAGAGCTCGGCAAAGGTCATTAAATTGGTCTCGCCGGCCATGACGAAATCTTCATCAGCGCCCGTGCTGTCGCCAAAAAACGCCTGCGCCACAGCGATCGCCGAGGTCATCAGGCTGTTCATGTCACGCTGGTCTGCCTGCATGGCATCTAAGATCGAGCGACGCACTTGCGCCACACTTTTGCCGGTGCACTCCGCTGAGAGGTAGTTGGAGACCTGCTGCAATTCCGCGGCCGTGTAATGGCGATCGGTCTCAATGACTCTGTTCTGCACCTCGTGATCATTCAGCACCAAAATGGCCAAGATGCGTTTCTCACTCAGGGGCAAAAACTCAATATGCCGGATGGCGCCAAAATCGCGCTTTGGCAACGTCACCACCCCGGCCAGGTGTGTGAGGCCTGAGAGCAGATTAGAGGCGGAGTCCACCAACGAGTCGGTATCACTGCCGCCATCCAGCCGGATACGCAATGAATCGGCGTCTAAGCCTTGTTCATCGCGCACCTTTAATAGCGAATCGACAAAAAATCGGTAGCCACGGTCGGTGGGAATACGTCCTGCCGAAGTATGCGGTGACTGGATATATCCGGCCTCTTCAAGATC
Source organism: Spiribacter sp. (assembly GCA_965662395.1). GTDB lineage: Bacteria > Pseudomonadota > Gammaproteobacteria > Nitrococcales > Nitrococcaceae > Spiribacter. The sequence goes on from CBFIIM010000009.1 coordinate 20,849, forward strand.
GGCCATGACATTGCGAATAGAGGCGGCACTGAGATCCAGCCCAGAATCGCGCGTCAGCGCGCGTGAGCCGACCGGTTGCCCATCACGAATATAACGATGCACCAACACCTTCAGCAGATGCTGCGCGCGCTCGTTAAGCGGTTCACCAGCCTGCGGCTGAACCATTCGCAAACCTCCGTCCGTTCATGATTGGCACTCTGGGGACTCGAGTGCCAGAGTGACGCTACCAATGCCCCCCGAAGCTGTCAATTTGCAACCGCCGTGATAACGTGATGCCACGTTGTTTGTGAGGGGCGCATGCAGCCATTTCAACATATTGCCATTACCGGCAAACCCAATGACTCAGCCGTCAGTGAAACGATCGGCAATCTGGTGGCCATGCTGACTGCCCGCGGTTGCGATGTCTCCATTGACACCGCACTTGGCAAGGACGCGCTTGCGCGGCTGAAATCCGCCGATAGCCGCGTCCACATGGCCGAGCTTCAGTCGCTGGCTAGCGGCATTGATCTGCTGATTGCTGTCGGCGGTGATGGCACGCTAATGCATGGCGGGAAGATCGTCGCCCCGCATGATGTCCCCGTGCTCGGCATCAACCGCGGCCGACTTGGTTTTTTGGTGGATGTCTCACCCGATCGCTTTGATGAAATTGAAGCAGTGATTGACGGACAAATGACAGTCGAGGAGCGGTTGCTGCTTGAACTGCGCATCCTGGATGGCGATGCCGTTGTGCACCGTGCACTGGCCCTGAATGAGGTGGTCCTGCAGAAATGGAATACCTCACGAATGATCGAATTCGAGACCTGGATTAACGGTGAAGCCTGCAACCGTCATCGCTCCGATGGGCTGATTATTAGCACCCCCACTGGGTCTACCGCCTATGCCCTATCCGGTGGCGGCCCGATTATGCACCCCGGCATTCATGCCCTGGCCCTAGTGCCCATCTGCCCACATACCTTAAGCAACCGGCCGTTGGTGATTAGCGCCGATAGCCGAATTGAAGTGCGTGTCCATCCGGATTCAATTGAGCATGTTCAAGTCAGCTGCGATAGCCAGACCGACTTTGGCCTTGCCCGTGACGGGCGGGTGGAAATTGTCCCTGCCCATCACCGTTTGCGACTTGTGCACCCACCCGGGCACCGATACTTCGATATTCTGCGCGCGAAACTGCATTGGGGAGACGGAGCACCACCATGCTAACGCGCATCCATGTTCGCGATTTTGCCATTATCGATGAGTTAGAGATTGCCCTTGAGCCCGGGCTGACTGTACTAACCGGTGAAACCGGCGCCGGTAAATCCATTCTGCTGGATGCCCTCGGCCTGTGCTTGGGCGACCGGGCGGACACCTCAATGGTGCCCAAAGACGCTGAGCGCAGCGAAATCCATGTCGAGTTTGATATCAGCAACGCCCCGCGGGCGTCGGAATGGCTAAATCAAGAGGGTCTGACTGAGGATAGTGAGTGCCTGCTGCGCCGAGTCATACAAAGCAATGGCCGATCCCAGGCCTGGATTAACGGCCGCCCCGCTACCCGCGGGCAGCTGGAGTCTCTAGGCGCTCTTTTAGTGGGCATTCATGGGCAACACGCCCATCAAGCGCTAATGCGCAGTGAGACCCAACGGCGGACGCTCGATCACTTTGCCAAGGCCCAGGATGCCGCCGGGACCGTAGCGCAGCACTACGCCACACTGCAGGCCATTGATCAGGAAATCACTGAACTTGCCGGTGGCAGCGAAGATCACACCGATCGCATGGCACTGCTTCGCTATCAGTTAGAAGAGCTGGAGTCCGAGGCGTTAGACGAGGAAGCCTTCAGCGCGCTTGAGCGCGAGCAACGCCGACTGGCCAGCGCCGGCGAGATCTTAAGCGCCTGCCAGCAAAGCCTGGAGATGCTCTACGATGGCGAAACCTCCGCTCAGTCATTAATGGCAGCCGCAGAGCGTTCGTTAAGCACGCATCTGCAGGCCGATCAGGCGCTGGAGGAAGCGCAGTCACTGATTGCCACCGGGGTGGTTCAAATTGAAGAGGCCTGCCAGAGCCTGCGGCATTTTGCCGATCGCCTTGAAATGGATCCTGCCCGACTTGATGAAGTTGAGAGAAAACTAAGCCAACTGCATGATTTAGCTCGCAAACATCAGGTTCAGCCTGAGCAGTTAGCCGCTCATGCTGAAACACTGCGAGCAGAGCTAGAGCGCCTGGAATCCGCCGATAGCCGCCTGGTGACGCTGAAGGCGGACTATCAAAAAACACTGGATGATTATCAACAGGCCGCCGCTGCCCTGCATTCTGTGCGCAGCCAAGGCGCTGAGGCCCTGAATGCCCGGGTCAATGCCCTGCTCGGCACTTTGGGACTAAAAGTTGCGGCATTACACATCGGTGTCGACTATCAGCCTGAGGGCAAACCTGCTCCCCATGGGCTTGATCACATCCGCTTTGATGTTCAAACCAACCCGGATCAACCCCCAGGCCCTCTAAGCCGCGTGGCATCAGGGGGTGAGCTATCGCGCATCGGTTTAGCCCTTGAGGTGGCCACCGCAGACATTGCCGAGTTGCCGTGCCTGATTTTTGACGAGGCCGATGCCGGCATTGGCGGGGCCGTTGCGGAGGTGGTGGGCCGGCAATTGCGCGCGCTGGCTGGGCATCATCAGGTCCTGTGCATCACCCATCTGCCTCAGGTGGCAGCACAGGGCATGCACCAACTACAGGTTGAGAAAACCCAGCGCGATGACGGGCGCACGGTTACCCACACCCGCGTACTGGCCCCGGAGGAGCGCACCGCGGAAATTGCCCGCATGTTAGGGGGTGTGGAGATTACCGAGAAGACCCGACAACACGCCCGGGAAATGCTTGAGCAGGCTGCCGCCAGCGCTTAGGTTGCGCTCAGCCGCCTAGGAGATGTGTTTATTCACCCGCGGGGTCTGCGCGCACTCAGGACAGCGCCCATAAAGGATGAGTGAGTGACTGAGCAGCTTGTAGCCTGAGACCGCAGCGACGTCCGCCTGGCGGCGCTCAATCATACGATCCTTAAACTCCTCGACCCGGCCACAATCCACACAGACCAAATGGTCATGCTTAATACCAGAATTGAGCTCAAAGACCGCCCGGTCACTATCAAAGTTATGCCGAATGACAATGCCCGCCTCGGCAAACTGCGTCAGGACCCGATAGACCGTAGCAAGGCCAATATCATCCCCATCTTCGTGCAGGCGCTGATAAACCTCTTCGGCCGATAGATGCGCTCGCTCACGGCCCGCTAGGATCCGCAAGATCTTTAGCCGCGGCAGTGTGACCTTTAGCCCGGCACGGCGAAGTTCATCCGATTCCTGGCTGATCTCCCAGGGGATGTGCGCATTACGCTTAGGCTGGGTTACCATTGCTGCTCCATTCACCGCTCGGACGGCTTGTACAGAATGACCGCAGTATACATTGGCAAACGCCTGATCGCAGTTGCAGCCACCTTGATCCTGATCACCGGATGCTCAAGTACCGTTGAGAGCCTGCCCATCCTCTACAAGCCCGAAATTCGCCAGGGCACGCTAATTAGCGCAGAGACCGTCGAGCAGCTCGAAGTGGGAATGACACCGCGGCAGGTGCGCTTTGTACTCGGCCCACCCACCATCGATGACCCGTTTACCGATGATCGCTGGGACTATGTCTACGAGGTGGACCCGCGCAGCACCGATCTTCAGCCCGAATCACGCCGCTTGGCGGTGTTTTTTGAAAATGGTGCGCTGGCAGGCGCTCGCGGGGATTTCATTAGTGAAAACAACCCGCTCTATCGTGCCAACGGGCAATAGCCTCGAGCCGGGGCTTACCTAACGGCCGGCCTGTTGCGCTTTGGCCCTCTCGCGGCGTTGCGCCTTGGGGTCGACCTGTAAAGGGCGATAGATCTCTACCCGGTCATTGGCGCTGAGGCGGGTTTCCAGGGTGGCCAGCTCACTAAAGACCCCCACCGACATCTTGGACAGATCGATCTCTGGGCAGGTTTTGAGAATGCCTGAGGCCTGTATCGCCTGCTCAACGCTGGCGCCCTCGGGCACCTCCACCGTCAGTAGATATTGCTGCTCAGGCAGCGCATAGGCCACTTCCACCCGCATCAGCGTGCCATCTGGGGTGTTAGCGCTATCCGCGGCCATAACACTGATGCGCCCGCTGGACGAAAGATTCCACCAACGTGCCAGCCACCTGTGTAAACACCTTGCCAAAGGCCATCGCTAGCAGCTTGTTAGAGAACTCAAACTCCAAATCCAGCGAGACCTTGCAGGCATCCTCACCCAGCGCCTCAAAGCGCCAAAATCCCTCGAGCTGGCGGAACGGTCCCTCAACCAAGCGGATTTCAATCATCTTGCCGGGCTGGCGATAGTTACGGGTGGTAAAGGATTTCTCAAAGCCTGCCTTAGCAAAGAGCAGCTCGCCGACCACCACATCGTCGTTGCGCTCACGCTCCACGCTGCGCTTTACCCAGGGCAGGAAGTCCTGATAGCGGGTGACAT
>CBFIIM010000010.1:0-24122 GCA_965662395.1 Spiribacter sp.
ATCGCCGTCCACCGATTGAATGCGCCCGTCTTTGCCGCGGGTGACGACCAGCACCGGATGGTTGATTAAATGAATGACCAATCCCAGCTCGTTGATGGCCATGGACACGGAATCGATCAGAAAGGGTTTGTCATCACAGATGATCTGGATAACGGTATGGGTGGATTCCCAGCCGTCCTGTTCGATATCGGGGTTGTTGATGCGAAGCGCTAGCGAACCAGTTTTTCGCTGAGCACCTAAGTCAAAATGCGACGCTGCAGCGCCGTAGAGTGTTGCGATATCTCGCTCGAGCAAGTCTTCTAGTGCTGCCGTGGCCAAGTAATGCGCTAGGTAGTTATCGATCAGTGGCTGCTCGGCCGCAGGCCAGCGCTGGGCGGCATGCGCCCGCACCGCGGTGATGACTTGTTCGGCCAGTCGGTCCGGGTTTGGATTCATGCGCCTGCTCCCGCGGGCAGCCGCAGGGCAACGCCTGCCATGTTGTATCCCACACCAGACCCCACCAGCGTGACCAGAGCGCCGCCATTGAGATGGCCTTGCTCAATGACGTGATCAAGCACGATGGGTACACAAGCTGATCCGGTGTAACCGTAGCGGTCCATCAGCCGAGGTGCCCGATCGAGATCAATACCGAGGGTGTTGCAGGTCGTCTCGATGGTTTCAGCGTTCACTTGCGTAAAGACAGCCAGGTCGATATCGCTTTGGGCGAAACGGGCCTGGGCGGCCAGTCGGTGCATGATTTCGGGCCAGCCCTGTTCATTGATTTGGGGCGGATAACGCTCTGTGAGTCGCACGTTCGTGCGCCCGCCATCTACCGCCGAGTGACTGGCCGGTTCAGCTGTGCCGCCCGCGGCAATGCCCCAATGTCCGGCATAACGGCCGTCAGCCAAAAAGGCGCTGGTGAGAATGCCCGGCGCCTCTGCGGCTTCGATGATGGCGGCACCAGCCCCGTCGCCGTAGAAAAAGATCATCGGGTCTTGTGGATCGGCCAATCGATGCATCAAATAGGCACCAATGACCAGCACCCGGCGAATAGTGGGGTTGGTGGCGATGAGCCCTGCGGCATTGGCCAGAGCCGTGGGGAAAGAGGCGCAGGCGCAGCTGACATCAAATGTCCCTGCCTGGTTTGCCCCCAGCTTAGCTTGGACGATCACGCTGGTGGCCGGCGTGATGTGGTCCGGGGTGTCGGTACCTACGATGATCAGATCAATGTCGCCTGGTCCGCAGCCGGCCTTCTCCAGCGCACGTTGTGCAGCAGCGACCGCCAGATCCGAGGTGGCCTGATCGGGCGCGGCCCAATAGCGCTGTCGGATGCGGGAGCGCTCGGCGAAATGCTCGATTTGTTCGGCCTGAGCGCTGTCACTGAACATTGAGCGCAGCTCGTCGTTGGTCACAAGGCGCTCTGGAAGGTAGCGCCCGGTAGCAACGACGGTGGCGGCTCGGGTCATAATGCCTCAGCGTTTTTTCTTGGGTATGTAGAGGTCCGTTAACGTGCCAGCGGCGGCCTCGGCTGCCATGCCCACGGTTTCTGACAATGTGGGATGGGGGTGGACGGTCAGTCCGATATCGTGCATATCCGCTCCCATTTCAATGGCCAATCCGACTTCGGCAATCAGGTCACCGGCATTGGTGCCGACAATACCGGCACCAATCACCCGCTCGGTATCGCGCTCGAAGATTAATTTGGTGACACCCTCATCCCGTCCCAGTGATAGCGATCGGCCATTGGCGGCCCACGGGAAGACGCCGACCTCGACATCAAGGCCTTGCGCCTTGGCCTGTTCTTGAGTCACACCAACCCAGGCCACTTCAGGGTCGGTGTAAGCCACCGATGGGATCACACGGGCGTCAAAGGCGCTCTTCTCTCCAGCCGCCACTTCGGCGGCAACTTTGCCTTCATGTACGGCTTTGTGCGCCAGCATCGGTTGGCCAATCACATCGCCAATGGCAAAGAGATGCGGCACCCGAGTGCGCATCTGCTCATCGGCGGCAATACAGCCATTCTCCAGTAACTCAACACCGGTAGCTTCGATGTTAAGTAAATCGGTGTTCGGGCGTCGACCCACCGACACCAGCACTCGGTCAAAGCGGTCTTCGGCAGGGGCCTTGTCACCCTCAAATTTTACGGTGACGCCCTTGTCATCAGGCTCCAAAGCGCTGACCTTGGTTTTTAGATAAATGTTGGCATAGCGCTTGTCGATGATTTTGCGAAACGGCTTGACGATATCGGCATCGGCGCCGGTCATCAGTCGATCGGCCAGCTCCACCACGGTGATTTCACTGCCCAGTGCATGGTAGACCGAGGCCATTTCAAGCCCAATGAAGCCGCCACCGACAATCAGTAATCGCTTGGGCACCTCCTCAAGTTTGAGGGCATCGGTGGAGTCCATGATGCGCGGGTGGTCCAGGTCAAATCCAGGCGGTGCCACGGGGCGTGAGCCAGCGGCAATAATGGCCTTGCCAAAGCTGATCTCCCGCACGCCGTCAGCGGTTTCCACATTCAGGTGGTAGTCATCCACAAATTGCGCCTTGCCGGTGATCACTTCGACCTTGCGCTGTTTCGCAAGTCCCGTTAGTCCGCCGGTCAGTTTGCCCACCACATCCGATTTCCAGGCTTCGAGCTTTTTAAGATCAATTTTCGGCTTGCCGAATTTGATGCCGTGGTCGGCAAAGAACTCGGCCTCATCAATGATCTTTGCGGCATGCAGCAGTGCTTTCGAGGGAATACAGCCCACATTCAGGCACACGCCCCCAAGGCTTGAATAGCGCTCGATCAGCATGACCTTCAGCCCCAAGTCAGCGGCGCGGAATGCCGCACTATAGCCCCCCGGGCCGGCACCGATGACCACTAGATCGCAGTCGGTTTCAGCAGGGGCGTCGGTATTGGCGGCGACGGTGGCAGGGGCCGCGGCCACGGCATCAGCGGTGGCCTCAGCTTGGGTTTCGGTGGCGGCGGTTTCTTCAGCGGCCTCGGATTCGGTGGTCGCCTCAGGCTGGTCTGCGGCCGCATCACCACCGGCAGCCGGTACGGCCATGGCAATAAGGTCACCCTCTGCTACCTTGTCACCGACGTTGACCGAAATAGATTCGATCGTGCCGTTAAAGGGCGCCGGGACCTCCATGGTCGCTTTGTCGCTCTCTAGCGTGATCAGCGATGCCTCGGCCTCGATGGTATCTCCCGGGGCGATCAGGATTTCAATGATTTCAACGGCATCGAAATCACCAATATCCGGGACGCGAATTTCCTTGGCTTGTGACATAACTCGCGATCCTTATGACCTTAGAGAATGAGGCGGCGCAAATCGCCTAATACGCCGGCCAGATAGGTAGTAAAGCGGGCCGCAGCTGCACCATCAATGACCCGATGATCATAGGAGAGGCTAAGTGGCAGCATGAGCCGCGGCTCAAACTCACTGCCGTTCCACACCGGCTTCATAGCGGATTTGGATACACCTAGGATGGCCACTTCGGGGGCGTTCACAATGGGGGTGAACGCTGTCCCGCCAATACCGCCCAGGCTGGAAATGCTGAAAGTGCCGCCCTGCATATCGCTAGGGCCTAGCTTGCCATCACGCGCCTTGCCAGAGAGCTCGGCCAAATCGCTGGCGATCGCATAGATGCCTTTTTGATCGGCATCCTTAATGACCGGCACGACCAGTCCGTTGGGGGTGTCCACTGCCACACCGATATTGATGTAGTGCTTGCGGATGAGTGCCGCCCCGTCGCTGCGCAAAGAGCTGTTGAAATCGGGGAACTCAGCCAGCGCACGGGCTGAGGCTTTGACCAGGAAGGCCAATGGTGTCAGTTTGACGCCAGCCTGTTCCGCCGCCTGTTTTTCGGCCTTACGGAAGGCCTCAAGCTCGGTGATATCCGCCTCGTCAAACTGCGTGACATGGGGAATATTCAGCCAGCTACGATGCAGATGCGGCCCGGAGAGTTTTTTAATGCGCGGCAGTTCGATTTCTTCAATATCACCGAACTTACTGAAATCAACCGCGGGAATGGGTGGAATGCCGGCGCCGCTGGTAGTGGATGCCGCTGCGGCACCACCCCCTTTCAGCATGGACTTCACAAAGGCCTGAACATCCTCTCGGGTGATTCGGCTCTTGGGGCCTGTGCCGGTGACCTGGCTGAGGTCAACGCCCAACTCACGGGCAAAGCGGCGTACCGACGGGCCGGCATGGGCCAGTCGCTGATTCTCGGCACTGATCGGTGTCTCTGCAGTAGCTGCTGGCTCCGGTGCCGGGGCAGGTGCCGCCGGGGTGGGCGCGGAGGCTTCACCGGCTGGTGCGGGCTTTGGCTCTGGTGCTGACGGCTGGGCGTTAGCATCTGGCTCGGCTGCCGGTTCGGTGGCCGGTTCAGCCGCCTCAGGCGCTGCAGTGTCGGCCGCCTCATCGGTGACTTCGACCTTTGCCACCAAGGTGCCTTCGGCCACTTTGTCGCCGACGTTAATCAATATTTCCTTGACGGTGCCGCTGACTGGGCAGGGCACCTCCATGGTTGCCTTGTCGCTCTCGAGAGTGATCAGCGAATCTTCGGCGGCGACGGTATCACCCGGGCCGACGAGAACCTCAATGACGTCCACTGCATCGAAGTCGCCGATGTCAGGGACGGTAATTTCCTTGACCTCTGCCACGCAAATTCCTCCTGCGCCTTGGGCCGGTCTTAGACCGTGCTCGGGTTGGGGGCTTCGGTATCGATGCCGTACTGTTTGATGGCCTTGCTGACCTGATCAGCCTTGATCACGCCTTCATCCGCTAGTGCCTTCAGTGCAGCGACCGTGACGTAGTAACGATCCACCTCAAAGAAGCGGCGTAGATTCTCTCGGGTATCCGAGCGGCCGTAGCCATCCGTGCCGAGCGTAATAAAGTGACGGTCGATATACGGCCGGATCTGATCGGGGAAGCTGCGCATATAGTCGGTCGATGCAACGGCCGGGCCTTCGTAGCCCTCCAGGCACTGGCGCACATACGGCACCCGGGGTTTTTCCTCAGGGTGCAGCAGATTCCAGCGCTCACAGTCGATACCATCGCGCCGCAGCTCGGTGAATGAGGTGCAGCTCCAGATATCACTGTCTACACCCCAGTCTTGCTTCAATAGCTCGGCGGCAGCCAGGACTTCCATCAGGATTGTGCCCGAGCCCATCAGCTGAACCCGTTTCTTGCCGCGGCCGCCTTTTTGCAGCAGGTACATGCCGCGGCGGATGCCGTCTTCGGCACCTTTGGGCATAGCTGGCTGGCGGTAGTTTTCGTTCATCATGGTGATGTAGTAGAAGACCGATTCCTGATCTTCGTACATCCGCTTCATGCCATCTTGGATGATGACTGCCATCTCGTAGGCAAAAGTTGGGTCGTAGGAGATGCAGTTGGGGATGGTCGCGCTCATTAAATGGCTGTGGCCATCCTCGTGCTGCAGGCCTTCACCGTTCAGGGTGGTGCGCCCGGCGGTGCCGCCCATCAAAAAGCCCTTGGCCTGCATGTCGCCGGCAGCCCAGGCCAGATCACCGATGCGCTGGAACCCAAACATCGAGTAATAGGCATAGAAGGGGATCATTTCCACGCCGTGGTTGGCATAAGCCGTGGCCGCGGCAATCCAGCTGGACATGGCGCCAGCCTCGTTAATGCCCTCCTGCAAGATCTGGCCTTTCTTGTCCTCACGGTAGTACATGAGCTGATCGGCATCCTGCGGCTCGTAGAGCTGGCCCTTGGGCGAGTAGATACCAATCTGGCGGAATAGCCCTTCCATACCAAAGGTGCGCGCCTCATCAGGCACGATCGGCACCAGTCGTGGAGCCAGGGCCTTATCACGGGCGATAATGGATAGCGCACGGACGTAGGCCATGGTGGTCGACATCTCGCGCTCGCCACTGTCTTTGAGCAGCACATCAAAGGCCGCCAGATTTGGCACCTTTATCGGGGCCGCGGTGATTTTGCGTGAGGGCAGATAGCCGCCTAGCGCTTTGCGGCGCTCGTGCAGATACTTAATCTCTGGCGAATCCTCCGCCGGCTTGTAGAACGGCGCATCAGCGACCTGCTCATCAGGCACTGGAATGTGGAAACGATCGCGGAATTCCTTCAGCGCGTTTTCCGCCATTTTCTTTTGCTGATGGGTAATGTTCTGGCCTTCGCCGGCCTCACCCATGCCATAGCCTTTAACGGTTTTGGCCAAGATAACGGTGGGCTGACCCTGGTGTTCAGTCGCCGCTTTATAGGCGTTGTAGACTTTGGCTGTGTCGTGGCCGCCACGCTTTAACCGCCAGATGTCTTCATCCGACATATTGGCAACCATGGCCTTTAATTCGGGGTATTTACCAAAGAAATGCTCGCGGGTGTAGGCGCCGCCTTTGGCTTTGAAGTTTTGATATTCGCCATCGACCGCTTCTTCCATGCGCTGGCGCAACAGTCCGTCATGGTCTTTGGCCAGCAGGCGATCCCAGGCTGCACCCCAGATGACTTTAATGACATTCCAGCCGGCGCCGCGGAACTCACCCTCAAGCTCTTGGATGATCTTGCCGTTGCCGCGCACGGGGCCGTCGAGGCGCTGCAGGTTGCAGTTGACCACAAAGATCAAATTATCAAGGCCTTCGCGGGCAGCCACGCCGATAGCGCCGAGGCTCTCTGGCTCATCCATCTCACCGTCGCCACAGAACACCCAGACCTTGCGGTTGGCAGTGTCGGCGATGCCGCGGTTGTGCAGATACTTCAAAAAGCGCGCCTGGTAAACGCCCATAATCGGCCCAAGGCCCATCGAGACGGTCGGCAGCTGCCAGAAGTCCGGCATGAGCCAAGGATGCGGATACGAGGAAAGGGGTTTGCCTTTTTTGGCTAAATCGGCGCGGAAGTTATTGAGATCTTCTTCAGTCAGTCGGCCCTCGACGAAAGCGCGGGCGTAAATGCCAGGCGCTGAGTGCCCTTGAATGAAGACCAGATCGCCACCGTGATCTTCGCCCGGGGCATGCCAGAAGTGGTTAAAGCCGACCTCGTATAAAGTCGCTGAGGAGGCAAACGAGGCAATATGCCCGCCGATGCCGTCACGGTCGCGGTTGGCCTGTACCACCATCGCCATCGCATTCCAGCGGATGATTGAGCGAATCCGTGCCTCTAGTGCGCGATCGCCCGGGAAAGGCGCCTCGTGTGAGGTTGGAATGGTGTTCTGGTAGGCCGTGGTGGCCTTGAAGGGCAGCTGTCCGCCGCTGCGACGGGTCTCGTCCACCAAGCGCTCGAGCAGGAACTGCGCCCGTTCGGGCCCCTCGTACTGCAGAACAGAGGCAATCGCCTCAATCCACTCTTGGGTCTCTTGGGGATCCGGATCACCGGGGGTCGGCATGGGCTTCATTCTTGCTGCCATCGCTCACCTCTCCGTTATCGTCTGCCTGTCAGACTAGCGGGGCAAATGCCCATTGGCTAGACCGTAAAGCAGCGTAGGTTATTGTTGCGCTGCGGAAAAATTGTTTTTCCTGAAAGCGTTAGCGCGCTCAACCTACGCTACCTGAGGCGCGATGTCGCCCCATGATTATTGAATTATAGGAATAAGTAATATGAACTGAGCAGGCTCAAATCCAGTCACGGGGTTTGAGGAAATCGCGGGCCAGGGCCGCTTCCGCAGACTCTGGCTCCGGCTGAAAACCGTACTCCCAGCGCGCTAGCGGTGGCATCGACATGAGGATTGATTCGGTCCGCCCACCGGACTGGATGCCGAATTTGGTGCCACGGTCATGTAATAGGTTGAATTCGACATAGCGCCCGCGGCGGTAGAGTTGAAACTGCCGCTCCCGCTCGCCGTAAGCGGTGTCTTTGCGCCGCTCCACAATAGGAACATAGGCCTTGTTGTAGGCATCGCCCACCGCACGGGTCAGTGCAAAAGCCGATTCAAATCCCCCTTCATCATAGTCGTCAAAGAAAAGCCCGCCGATGCCTCGAGCCTCCTCGCGATGCGGTAGATAGAAGTATTCGTCACACCATTGTTTAAACCGCGTGTAGTGATCCGGGCCAAAGGGAGCAACGGCATCATGGGCGGTTTGGTGCCAGTGCCGGCAGTCTTCTGCAAAGGGGTAGAACGGGGTCAGATCAAAACCTCCGCCAAACCACCAAACCGGCTCCTTGCCTTCGGCTTCGGCTAGAAAAAAGCGCACGTTGGCATGTGATGTCGGCACATAGGGATTGCGCGGGTGGATAACCAATGACACCCCCAATGCTTGAAAGCCGCGCCCGGCCAGCTCCGGCCGGCGTGCCGTTGCACTGGGAGGCAGTTCGCTGCCAAAGACATGCGAGAAATTGACCCCCGCCTGTTCAAACACTGGGCCGTCGGCCAATACCCGGCTGCGCCCGCCGCCACCCGCCTCCCGCTCCCAGGTATCTTCCTGAAAGGCGGTGCCATCGATGGCGGTCAGTGCAGAACAAATTCGATCCTGCAGTCCTAAGAGGTAATCGCGTACAGGCTGGGCATCAATGGTCATTGAGTGATATCCGAGAAAAAATCATGCAGGGTTTGTTCTGGGTGATTACGCATATTGCCTGATTCATCAATGGCGGCCAGGCCGCGGGCGCGTAACGACTGACAAATAGCCGGCAGCCCCTGGTCAGCCCAACGTTGCAGTCCATCAACCAAATAGCGTGCGTAGCGCTCCAGCGCCTCGCCGGGGGTGGTTTCAGCCGCACCGTCGGCGATTAGCGAGGCATATTCCCAGCCTTCGATCGGGGGCGCGATATTCAAGTGCGCCATGATGATTAGCCCATCCGATGGTGCCGGGTGCAGCGCAATACCACCGACTTTGTGGCCGTTGACCAGCACGTCATTCGGCCAGCGGTAGTCAAGCCCGGTCAGTGGTGGCAGGAGTTCGGCCACGGTCGTCCCCAGCGCCAGCACCGCCACCAAACCAATTTCTGGCCATTGTGCGCGGTCAAAATCGGGTTGCAGTAGCACCCCGCAGTACAACCCGCCGGGGGGTGACTCCCATTGGCCATGTTGTCCTTTGCCGTCGGATTGGGTCTCCGTCCAGATCAGGAGTCCCTCCTCTGCACCGGCCTCGGCGCGGCGGGCAATTTCAGCAGTGACGCTGTCGAGTTCGTTAATAAAGACAGCCTCGTAAACAGGCGGTAATTCGGCTTGGAGTCTTGGGTCGTTGGGGGGTTGGTTCATTTGAGATCTCCTTGCGCGGCCTTGCGCAGTCCATCGAGGTGGCGACGCAGTTTCTGCATGGCCGGCGAGAGCACACGGGTTGTGCCCGCGGCGCGCTCATAGGTGTCTTGTAACAGGCTAATGCCCTCATCAAGGCGGCCTTGGCGTCGCAGCACCATGGCCAGTCGACAGAGGCTGTCCACATGCAGGCTATTGTCGATACCCAGCATGCGCTCAAGACGTGAGACGGCATCCCGTAGCAGCGGTTCGGCCAGTTCCGGGCGACTGTCATCGGCATAGAGGCCGCCAAGCTCCGCGGCCGTCATAGCCGTATTGGGATGATCTTCGCCATACAGCGTGCGCCACAGCGTCAGGTTTTCCTGATAGAGCGGCTCGGCCTCTTCCAAGCGGCCTGATTCGCGCAGCAGGTCGGCTAAGTTATTGATACTAGTTGCGGTGGCCGGGTGATCGTTACCGACCACTGCTCGCCAGATGTCGATGGCTTCACGGTAGAGGTTCTCGGCCTCCTCGCGTTGGCCGGTGACATCGAGCACGCCCGCTAGGTTGTGCAGGCTGGTCGCTGTCTCGGCATGTTCCCGTCCCAGCGCTGCGGTGCGGATTTCAACTGCTTTGCGGAAACATCGCTGCGCTTCACTGAATTGCTCGAGGGCATCCAATGCCGTACCCAGATTGTGAATGGCCGCCGCACTGGCGGCATGGCCCGGGCCAAATAGCTGCTGGGTGATGTCCACCGCCTCGCGATAACGGCTGGCTGCCCCTTCATAATCGTGGCCTGAGTACAGCAGGCCGGCCAGATTATCCAATGCGGCAGCAAGCGCCGGGGTAGGGGCTTTTTGTGCTGCTCGAGCCAGTTTGACGCAACGCTCAAATGGCCCGCGGGCGCGCTCTAACTGGTTGGCGGCCCGCAGTGCCGCCCCTAAGTTGGAGAGCAGCGGAATCAATGCTGGCTCATCGCGGCCCAGCGTTTTCTCCCGCTCTGCGACCACCTGAGAATACCCTGCAATGGCGGCATCCAAATCGCCCGCGGCCTCTAGGGCGGCGGAATGGGCATGGCGGGTTGATCGGGTGTCGGTGGCATCTGCCCCCAGTTGCGCCTCACGTACGTTCAGCGCGCTTTGCAAAAGCTCTGCAGCCGTGCCTGGGTCATCGTCCATCAGGTCGCTGACCGCGTGGTGATGTAACAGGCTAGCGGCCGCAAGACTGCCGGGTGCTGTTTGCATTAGGTGTTGGTGACCGGCCCGTCGGACAGCCAGTGCCGCATCATGCGCTTCAAGTTGATCAAGGATTCGCCCCGCGTTGATATGGCAACGGGCCATTTTGTCAGGCGGGCAAGTGGCGTTTTCGCGCAGCGTCTGCAGGCGCGCCATGAGATGACTGACTGCGGTGTCGCGGGCGGGCAGTTCACTCCACAGGCTTTGCCAGTCAAAAGGCGATTCATGCCATAGCGTTAGGGTCTCAGGCTCGGATAATGTCTCCAGCAGTGCTGCCCATTCACCAGCCCGGGCCAGCCAGCGGCATTGGTCGGCCGCATTGTTGCTGATGGCAGCGATGCCGGCGCATAGGCTTCGCTCATCCATACTGCCTTCGATCAGCCGGCTTTTAGCGACCTCGCGAACCCATGGATGGACAAAGCGTAGACAGTCTCCATCGGTCAGGGTCATGTCGTCCGGCAAAGCATCCGTGCTTAGGCCTAGTTCGTTGAGGGTCTTGGTATGCAGCCCTTCGGGCGCAACGGCAAGATGACGCAGCGTTGCGCGGGCAGGCTTGGCGGCAACCGCATCAATGGTTTCAGCGATTTGTGCTGGGTCGAGATCGGCCGGGCGGTTCATATCGATCACCTCCCAGCCCAGTGAGCGCAGTCGCTCGGCGAGAAGTCCTCGTTCGGTCGAGGCTACCAGGGTCAGGCCCGGCGGCAGGTAGTCCGGTAGCCAGTCGGGCTCACCGGTCAGGTCGCTGCCGGTAATGCGATCAATATTGTCGATCACAATAATGGCTGTCTGTCCGGCCAGTCGTGCCAACCAGCCTGACAAGGCCTCGCGCAGCCCGGCCTCGTCCATGGGCAGTGCATCCGCAGCACCGACCCATTGGCGGATAGCATCCAGTAGCCGATGCAGCACCGCGGCCGGGCGGTCATCCTCGGGCACAAGCCCAGCTGCATGCACATGACAAAAAATACTGGCATCAAGCGTGTCAATCCAAGTGGCCAAAGTCGGGCTTCGGCCGCTGGCCATCGGGCCTGTCAGCAGGATGCGGCGCCCGGGTTGCGCGCTTCTGCGCAAATGCTCCACGACATTGTCGGCCGGTGGGATTGAGTCATTACCCCATTTGAACGCTGGACAGGAGAGGTCTGAGACCGGCATCTTGTTGCACTCGTTGTTACTGACTATCAGCATCATAGTGTGCGATTAATGGCGCGAGTCGCCAAGATGTAGTGAGGATCGAATTAATGACCGAGCGTGTCGATAGCCTGGCAATAGACATTGACCGCCTGCTGGAGGAGACAGATTCTCCCGATGCCGGGGCGCTGGTGGTGTTTGGCGGGACCGTCAGACGACACCACGATGGCAAGTCGGTGACCGCCATCGAATATTCAGCCTATGAGCCACTGGCCGAAAAAGCGCTGGCTGAGGTAGAGGCGCAGGCCATGGCGCAGTTCGATATTCTCTCGTGCGCGATTCGCCACCGGACCGGCAAACTCGAGGTCGGCGAGCTGAGCGTGGTGGTGGTCGTGCGTGCTGCACATCGTGCCGAAGCCTTTGAGGCTGGGCGGTTTGCCATTGATACGCTCAAGAAAACCGCCCCGGTTTGGAAGCGTGAAGCCTATAGCGATGGCACAGAGGTGTATCTGCAAGGCGAGACGCTGCCAGAGGCGGGGAGCTGAGGCCATGGCCGCTGCGCCGTTGACCGATCAGATGGACCGGCCGTTGCGGGATCTGCGGATTTCGTTGACCGACCGCTGTAACTTCCGTTGCGCCTACTGCATGCCTAAGGCGCTGTTTGGCGCCAATCATGCATTTATGCCCCGGCGCGAGTTGCTCAGTTTTGAGGAGATCGAGCGCCTGGCTCGGTTATTTGTCTCGCTCGGTGTGCGCAAGCTGCGCTTGACCGGTGGAGAGCCGTTGATTCGGCGTGATTTGGATCAGCTGATTGGCATGCTTGCCGCCATTGATGGGGTGGAGGACATCAGCCTGACCACCAACGCCTCGTTGCTGACCCGGGAGAAGGCCGATGCGCTGAAAGCCGCCGGGCTTAATCGGATTACGGTCAGCTTGGATGGCATTGATGATGAAACCTTCAAGGCGATGAATGATGTCGGCTTTCCAGTGGCCAGGGTTCTGGAGGGCATTGATCATGCTGAGGCGGCTGGGCTATCGCCGATTAAAATCAACATGGTGGTCCAGCGCGGCGTCAACGACCATGACATCGTGGCGATGGCTGGGCATTTTCGCGGAACACCGCATATTGTGCGGTTTATCGAATACATGGATGTCGGCAATACCAACGGTTGGCGATTGGACCAGGTGATGCCCTCGCGTGAGGTGGTGGAGAAAATCCATGACCAATGGCCACTTGAGCCGCTGGAGGCCAATTATCGGGGCGAGGTGGCTGAGCGCTATCGCTACGTCGACGGCGCAGGTGAAGTGGGCATGATCAGTTCGGTATCACAACCATTTTGCGGCGACTGCAGTCGGGCGCGACTATCCGCTGAGGGCAAACTCTACACCTGTCTGTTTGCGGGGGCTGGCCATAATATGCGTGACCGGCTGCGAGAGGGCGCCACTGATGAGGAGCTGCTCGAGTTTATCTCTGGTATTTGGCAACGGCGAGCGGATCAGTATTCAGAGCTGCGTACCCATGAAACCAAGGTTGTGGATACGCGCAAAATTGAAATGTCTTATATCGGAGGGTAATCCCGTGAATGAAGAAACATTGAATATCAGCGTGCGGAAATTTTTAAAAAAAGTGGGTGTGACCTCGCAGCGTGAAATCGAGGCTGCGGTGCGTGAGGCAATCGAGAGCGGCAAGCTCAAAGGCAATGAAACCCTTAACGCTGTCGTGACGCTGAAAGTGGACGGCGTGGATCTTGCCACGGAAATCGACGGCCAGCTTGACCTGAGCTGACCAATGACCGGCTGCTTCGCCGCCGCTCAGTCGAGCGGCGTGCGGAATGGTTCGACTTCGACCCAATCCCCAGCCGCCACATCCTGGCTGTCGGCTGGCAGGACAATAAAACAGTCGGCTTCGCTCATTGAGCGCAAAATCCCCGATCCCTGTTTTCCAACACTTTCGACCGCCAGTGCCCCGTCAGCCTGCCGAACCAGTCGGGCGCGCTGAAACTCCTGGCGGCCAGGCCTTTTGCGCAGTTTGGTCAAAGTTGGCAGCGTAAACCGCGGCACCGGTCGAGCGATTTCTCCGGCTAGTTGGCGGAGTGCTGGTGTGACCACCTGAATAAAGGTGGCCATGACTGAGACAGGGTTGCCCGGCAGACCAAAAAACCAGGCATCTGCGTAGCGGCCGAAGGTCAGCGGCCGGCCGGGTTTCATGGCGATATTCCAGAAATGGGCCTCGCCGTGTGTCTGTAGCAGTGCACCCATGAAATCGGCCTCACCCACCGACACCCCTCCTGAGGTCAGGATGACATCGGCCTCGGCAGCCGCCTCATCAAGCGCCTGTCGCAGCGCGTCTTCGTCATCCCCGACCACACCCAAATCCATGACATCCACACCCAGGCGCGTCAGCATTCCGTAAATCGTGTAGCGATTGCTGTCATAGATCTCACCCGGGCCGAGCACCTCACCCAGACTGCGCAGTTCATCACCGGTAGAGAAAAACGCCACGCGAAGCGGACGAATGACGTTGACCTCAGCCCGCCCCATGGAGGCAATGACGCCCAGGTCTGCGGCGGTAATGCGCCGGCCGGCGGCAAGAATGACGTCACCTGCTTTCAGGTCTTCGCCCGCGCGACGGATATTGTCGCCGAGCTCGGGTGCTTGGGTCACAGTGACGTGCTCTGCGCTGGTTTCCGTATGCTCTTGCATCACGACCGTATCCGCGCCAGCAGGCACGACACCCCCGGTCATAATGCGCACGCACTCGCCCGGGCCGATTTCGCCATCAAAGGGATGCCCAGCAAAGGCCGAGCCAATTCGCTTGAGGGGCACTTCACCCATATCCGCATGACGCAGCGCATAACCATCCATGGCGGAGTTGTCATGGGCGGGTACGGGCTCGGGTGCAATGATCGGTTCGGCCAGCACATGGCCAAGCGCACTGCGCAGTGCTAAGCGTTGACGCCCGGTAATGGGCTGCAGGACAGCCGCTAACTGTTTGAGCACCTGCTCCAACGGTAGTGATGGGCCATCATGGCCGCAGCCGGCTGCGGGGTTGGGCGTATTCATGGTTGTGCTCTCATGCCTGTGATTGCAGCCGCGCGGTCATGGCGGACTGTTCATCTGGGGTGTTGACGTTAATAAAAAGCTCAGCATGGTCGGTCAGGTTAGCCGTTCGCATATCCAGCTGGGCGTACCAGCGATCAATTTTGCGCCCGCCCTCTGCTAAAAAAGCCTGAAGGCTTGGCAGGCAGCGTTTGGTGAGCAGGGCATGAACAGGCTGAAGCCGCTGGCCGTCATGGGCGACCGCGACATCGCCATCCCCCAGTGCAATAGATAGCGCCGTGGCAAGATCGCCAGGCACCAGTGGACCATCGCAGGGCAGGGTAAGTAGATGATCAGTGGGGCACCAGTTCAGGCCAGCCGCCATGCCGGCCAAAGGGCCCTGAAAATCAGCCAGCTCATCGCTGATAACCGGATAGCCCAGCGCCTCGTAGCGGGCCAGATTACGATTGGCATTAATCGCAATAGCACCCACTTGAGGTTCGATGGCGCGTAGCACATGGCAGATCATGGGTTCACCGGCCACCTCGACCAGACCCTTGTCCTGACCGCCCATGCGTTGAGCACGGCCGCCGGCGAGGATAATGGCGCTGATGCTTGCAGGCATTGACCCTTAGCCTCCGGCAACCGAGGGGACAATCACCAACCGCCGATAACCGTCAATGGCGGTGTCCAGGCCGTCGAGATGGCGCACATCATCCTCATCGATAAAGACATGGACATGCGCCCGCAGCTCGCCACCTCGGCTGAGCACACGCTGACCCACGGCCTGGTGGGTATCCATCAGGCTCTGGAGAATGTCGCCCACTTTCTCACCGCTTAGCGTGACTTCGCTCACACCGCCAGCGAGTGGCTGCAGGGCGGCCGGTAATTCCACAACGATATTTGGCATACCCCGTTAGTCTGCCTCTGACAGCGGGTGATCGACAATATCCACAATGGGGTTGTCAGCCATCATGCATCCCAATACCACCCGGTCAGGGGGGGCTTCGCCCTGCATGGCGATTATTGCTGCCGCCTTTGCCAGGCGGGCACGGTCGGGGTTATCCACTTGGTTGATGAGCGCAATGCGCCGAGCGCCAGAGAGGGTTTTTGCCCCGCCTTCAGGGTGACTGATCAGTCGACCGATATGCGTGGGTGTTAACGTTTCGCCGGGTTGGGCGTCCAGTAACGCACAGAGTTCTGGCAGCCGATGGGCCGTGTCTTCATTGAGTGGCTGACCAATGACTCCGGCAGAGATAACGTACAGACACGTTGTGGTGCCCGGTACCAGAACCGGTTCATCGGGGCGCGGTGCTTTAATGCCTCGCATACGCGCGCCATCGGCCTTAACTAGCGTGACATCAAACCCCGCGCGCTGATGTAAATCGGCAATGGTGGCCACAGGCAGTCCCGCCACTCGCCCTGATTTCTCGCTTGCTCTAGCAAAGGCCACGCGTCGATGTGTGCAGGCAGCGGCAGGTACGGATTGATCCAATGCCTCGGGCGTATCGAATAAACGGATATCGACACGACGTGCCGAGGGTGGTGCCGTCATCACCGATGCGGTGATGCCGACACGGCCTGGATGGGCGGCGAGCAGACGATAGAGCGTGCTTTTCTTGCCGCCGGCACCGACTGCACAGACGATGCCAGAGCGTGCCTCGAGTGCATCCAGTAATTCCATTATTGATCATTCCGAGTTTGTGCCCGGATACACAAAATACCTGGCAGGAAGCCCGCAATCAGTGACCAGTGCTCGCCCCGGTCATGGCTGGCAAACAGATGGCCGCTGGAGGTGCCCAAATACAAACCCAGCGGGTCGAGGCCATCAGATTCAAGGCCATCTCGCAGGATGGTGACAAAGACATTCTCCTGCGGCAGCCCACTGGTCAGTGCGGTCCAGCTTTGGCCGGCATCACGACTGCGGTAAACCCGCAATTTGCCATCTACCGTGGCCCGGAATTGGCTGCTCTCCTCGGGCACGCAATAAACGGTATCCGGATCCAGCGGGTCGGTGGCCAGTGCATAACCAAAGTCACTGGGTAGCCCGGCAGTAATTTCGCGCCAATTTGCGCCGTCATCATCGGTGATATAGAGCCCGTGGTGAGCCTGTTGATAGGCCCGTCCGGGTTTTTGCGGGTGCAGCAGCAGCCGGTGGACACAGTGTCCGCAGTGGGCATCCTGCTCAGGCAGATACGGGGCGCGGATGCCTTGGTTGCAGGCCTGCCAGTGCGCCCCTGCATCGTCTGATCGATAGATACCGCCGGCTGACATCGCGGCAAAGAGCCGCTTGGGGTTGCGCGGATCGGCCTGCACGGAATGCACGGCGAGACCACCCTTGGCTGGGCTCCAACGTGGGCGATCCGGGTGGCGGTTGAAGGCTTCAAGGGCTTGCCATGTTTCGCCTGCATCATGACTGGTAAAAACGCCGGGGGGCTCAATTCCGGCATAGATGCGATCGGGTTCGTCGGCCGGCCCGGGAGCAAGGGACCAAATCATTTGAAGGCTCTGAGGATCTTGGTCATCATTCCCATGCCGGGGCACCTCGGCCAGAGGCGACCAGTGGCGGCCATCATCTTCGGTGCGATAGATGTGAATGCCCCAGACCGGGTGATGGGCCGCCGCGTACCCGCGCCCGGGTACTCGAGGGTCTAAGAAGGCGGCTTGAATTTCGTAGCCGGCCATATGGGGCCCTTCCATCGACCAGGCAGTCCGGGCTGCATCACTGCGCGCAATGAAGAGGCCCTTGCGGGTACCGACTAGGACCGCAATGGATCTTGGCAGATGCTCAGAAGCTTCCATAATGTTCCCTGGCTTCTGTTATGGATGCGCTTACTATAACTTAGTGTGAATCTGGAACAGTCTGGATTGGGGAGGAGATCGCTTGCGATTCCTGCGTGCCTTGCGGTTGGATGATAGTGATGAGTCGGTGTACCCGCGTGCGGCAAAAGCTGGAGAGTGGGTCATTCCGGGAACGTTCGTCTATACCTTTGGCGAGCGCGACCCCGCACAGCTCGACACCGGTGAGCGGGCCGCCTTTCGTCATGGTTTTCTAGGCCTAGATTCTTTTGGCTGGACGACGCTGGCCGTGGTGGTTGATATGCCAGCTGCTGATCGGCGTCGCGTTCTGGAACGTCTGGCCCGGCATTTTGTCGAGCATTATGGCGCGCCGGATCTAGAGGCGGCGATGGTCGAGGCCCGGCGTGAGGTGGAGTTCTGCGAGTCGCTCTGCACTCCTGACGTCAACACGGTTTTGTCACTACAACGCGAGTTGGAGGATGGAGAGGTTCGGGAAGCCTTTCGCGTCCACCGACCGCGGAACGACTGGGAGTCGGCCCCGGTGTTTCGTATTGAACCCGAACAGCCGGAGTGATCTTGGATGACTGAAGTTTCTGTGATGCCGCCCGAGCAGACGCACTGGCCAGTGACCGTGGTCCTGCGACGCGAGATGAAGACCATGAAGGGCTGGCAATACCCGGCCTGGTCATTAGCCTTAATTGAAGCAGGCGGTGATGGCGATGGTGTAGACGAGCAACGGCTTGATGACGGCATCCGCGATTTTCGCTGGCAGGGCCTGGTCATCTCGCTGCGCCGCTCTGACGCCGAAACCTACTGGTACAACCTGACTAGCCAGCAGCCATCGATTTTTGTGATTTGTCGCGAAGACCCCCAGTTCGGGTTGATGCCCTCGATGATTACCCTGGATCAGGATGAGTCGGCGCGCCAGCAAGAGAGCGAGTGCGAAATCTTCTCAGCACCGATTCCCGGTTGGTTGATCAGCGAAGTCGAGCGCTTTGTGCTGGCCTATTTTAAGCCCGAGGACAAGCGCGGCAAACGCCGCCGCAAGCCACAGGAGTCGAGCGATGACATCGGATGACAAGCGCCCGACCGGTTCCGTCGATTCAGCAGAGAGCGAACCGTTTCTGTCGCGCTGGGCACGACGCAAAGAGGCTGTACGGCAGGCCGAACAAGATGAGGAGCTGATCGATTCAGCGGCATTGGAGGCGGATGAGCGTCTGCCAGAGGTCGTGGCCGCCGATGCCGCAGAGGATACGGCCCAGCCGGAGCGGATTCTGACCGACGAGGACATGCCTGATATCGAGACGCTCACTCCGGACAGTGATGTCAGTGGGTTCTTCTCACCCGGTGTGAGTGAGGCGCTGCGCAAAAAGGCACTGCGCAAGCTTTTCCACACAGACCGTTTCAACATTAAAGACGGTCTCGATGACTATGATGACGACTACACGCTGCTGCAGCCCATGGGCGACATTGTGCCCTGGGATATGAAACGCCAGCAGGAGCGGCTTGAAGAGCGTCGACGCTTGGCTGCTGAAGCGGCTAATGATGAGACGATGGATGAGGCCGCACCGGGCGATTCGGAGATCACCCCCGATACCGATCCTGAGATTGCACCCGACACCCCGGAAACCCTGACGGATCAATCGGCGCAAGAGCCGATGGACGATACGGCCCTGAATGAGGCCCAAGACGCTGAGGAGTCAGACGATCGTGCTTGATATCCAACATCCTCCCCTTCAAGACTTGCCGGCTTCGACCCCTGAAGGGGCAGCCCGGGCCGCAGCCCTTGCCGCTTTGGCCGGTGCGAATATGGGAACAGCCGGCTTCGTTGAATATCGAGCCGATGCCAGTGTGCTGATCTTTGGCCCTGTTGAGCGCGCCCTGCCAGCGGCACGGACTTTGGCGGATTCGCTGAACTGTCTGCTGGTGGCCGAGGACGATGATGAGGGGGATGCCGACTTGCGGCAGTATTTGCTGGCGCGCGGCCGGCCTTCACTGACGGGGCATTTGGGCGCCTTTATGGCGATGCTGGATAGCGACCAGGGCCCAGTCAATCTGGCCAGCATGGCAGGCGGCAAGCTTGAGCACTTTGCGCTGGTGCTAGATCTCTCCGATCAACCGCTGATTAATGTAGAAAAGCCGCCGCTGGGGTATCAGCGTGTTGGCGATGATCAGGAAGCGCTGAGTGCCGCGTTTGAACTGCTGCCGCAGATGGTGGGCGAGTTCCAAAAACCTAAGTTTTTTGCCTACGACGAGCATATTTGCGCCCATGGCGCCCGGGGCATTACCGGTTGCACACGCTGCCTGGATGCCTGCGCGACAGGTGCAATCCTATCCCGCGGGGAGGGTATCGAAGTCGACCCCTATCTTTGCCAGGGCTGTGGTAGCTGTGCGACCACCTGTCCCAGTGGGGCAATCAGTTATGCCTTCCCCGAGCCGCGTGATTTGCTCGGCGGACTGCGTCGAGCCCTGCGCGCGTTTAATGAATCTGCTCCCAATACTCCCCCGGCATTGCTCTTTCATGAT
The DNA here is from genome assembly GCA_965662395.1 of Spiribacter sp. GTDB lineage: Bacteria > Pseudomonadota > Gammaproteobacteria > Nitrococcales > Nitrococcaceae > Spiribacter. The sequence goes on from CBFIIM010000010.1 coordinate 19,836, forward strand.
GACGAATGGGGGATGGAGGCCATTCAGGGTTTTGCCGAGGCACTCCCCGAGCGACTCTTGCCCGTGTCTGTTGAGGATGTCGGGTCGATTGGTCCGGATATCTGGCTAACGGCGCTGGCCATGGGGGTGTCGGATGTGCTGGTTCTGTTGCCGGACAATGCTGAGGCCTCATTAGTCGCTGCCAGCGAGACGCAGCATTCACTCTTCACGCCTGTGCTGGAGGCGCTGCAGTTGGGCGCGGATCGGATCAACCTGCTTCGGGGTCAGTCGGCCTTGGCAGATTTTGCTGCCGCTGCTGTTTTGCATGAGGATCATGGCCGTCGCGCCGGTAATTTCAGCATTGCCGGTGGCAAAAGAGAGCGTTTGCAGGTGGCCTTTAATGCCCTCTACCGTCCCAGCCGGGATGAGGCGACAACGCCACTGGCTAAGGGCGCGCCGTTTGGCCAGATCATTGTCAATCGTGAAGCCTGCACGCTGTGTATGGCCTGCGCGGCCGTTTGCCCGGCAGAGGCAGTGACCAGTGGTGGCGGTGAGCCACGGCTGCTATTTGATGAATCGGCCTGCCTGCAGTGCGGTCTTTGCGAAAAGGCCTGCCCGGAGGATGCGATCAGTCTGGAGGCGCGCCTGCACCTGCCGGCGTTTGCCAAGCCAGAGGCTCGAGTGCTCAACGAAGAAGTCCCGTTTCACTGTGTGAGCTGTGGCAAGGCCTTTGCCACCGAAAAGATGATCGGCCGGGTCGCCGAGCAGCTTGCAGGGCATTGGATGTTTCAGGATGAGCGGGCCCGTCAGCGGTTGGAAATGTGTGAGGACTGCCGGGTCAAAGATCTTTTTGAAGAAGAGAACAACAGCCTGCTGCATTAGTGCTGGCGGCGTCGGAGGAATGCTGCGCCGCACAACAAAAACTTTTTGGCATTGGCACGATTCCAAGTTATAAGGAACCTCGGAGGAGAAACAGATCTATGCAGGAAAACAGCATAACGCGAGTTGACCCCGGTCAAGAGCGAGCCGATTCCATGGTGCCTGACACCGAGGATTGGCTGCGCTCGCGCGTGTATAGCCTGCTAGCGCGTCTGTTTGCCGACATCCCGCCGCAGGAGGTAATTGACTCACTCGCCACGGTGGATGTGGGCGAAGATACGTCTCCGTTGGCCATTGCCTGGCGTGACCTGGCGGCGGCCGCATCAGCCAGCGATCCTGAGTCGCTGGATATCGAATATCACGCTCTTTTCATTGGGCTGGGTCGGGGCGAAGTGATGCCTTTCGGCAGCTGGTACCAGACAGGCTTTTTGATGGGGCGTCCGCTTGTGCAGCTTCGCGAAGATCTGCGCGAGTTTGGGCTTGAACGTGAATCCGGTGTGCATGAGCCGGAAGATCATATTGGAGCGCTGTATGACTCAATGGCACTCCTAAGTGGACCCGATGGCGTTCATTTGGCGGGGCAGCGGGCATTTTTTAGTGCTCATTTGGCGCCGTGGATAGAACGTTTCATGCAGGATCTTCAGCAGGCGAAGTCTGCTGATTTTTACCGTGCCGTGGGTGCTTTTGCAGAGCGCTTCATGGTGACTGAAAAGCAGTATCTGGAAATGGTCTAGCGACCTTCAACGGACGGAGGAGAAAGCCGTGAGTGCCAAAAATCCTCAACAGGATGCAAGCCGTCGCCGGTTCCTTAAGGGAATGGTGATTGGTGGCAGCGTGGCGTCAGTGGCGGGCGGAAGCTCGGTGTTGGCGGCAACTCATTCACCCGCGCCTATCAAGGCAGAGGGTGACGACTTGACCAGCAGCAAGGGCTATCAGGAAACGGCGCATGTGCGTCGCTTCTATGATCTCGCTCGCAGCTAAGGGGAGAGGGCGTCATGAAGCTCATTAAAAAGAATACAGGCGCTGAGAAGGGAAGCAGTTCAGCTTCCTCCTTCCCCAGCGTTTTCTACACATCCATGGATCGACGCACATTCTTGCGTCGTACCGGTCTGACTGCCGGCGTAGCTGCCGTCGGTGCGGCCCTGCCGCCGGCGATGATGCGTCGCGCCGAGGCCGCCGAGGGTACGCATTCGCGCAAGCAGGGTGTTCCGGTCGAGATCCGCCGCTCCGTCTGCAGCCACTGCTCAGTAGGCTGTGGTGTCGTTGCCGAGGTGCAAAACGGCGTTTGGACCGGTCAGGAACCGGATTTTGATTCGCCGTTCAACCTAGGTGCGCATTGCGCCAAGGGTGCCTCTCTGCGCGATCACGGTATAGGAGAGAAGCGCGTCAAATACCCGATGAAGCTGGAAGGCGGCCGCTGGCGCCGGATTAGCTGGGACGACGCGATCAACGAGATTGGCGATAAGTTCATGCAGATCCGCGAGGAAAGCGGTCCTGACAGCATTTGGTGGTGTGGTTCTTCCAAGGCCAACAACGAGGGTGCTTATCTGCAGCGCAAGTTCGTGGCCTTCTGGGGGACGAACAATATCGACCATCAGGCGCGTATCTGTCATTCGACCACAGTGGCCGGTGTTGCAAACACCTGGGGCTACGGGGCGATGACCAACAGCTACAACGACATGCACAACGCCAAGTGCATGTTCTTTATTGGCAGTAACGCGGCAGAGGCCCACCCGGTCTCCATGCAGCATATCCTGCGGGCCAAGGAAAACGGCGCGAAGATGATCGTGGTCGATCCGCGCTTCACCCGTACCGCTGCCCATGCTGATCAGCACATCAGCATCCGTGCCGGCACGGACGTGCCGTTTATCTGGGGCATGCTCTGGCACATCTTCGAGAACGGCTGGCAGGACGATGAGTACATCCGTCAGCGCGTTTACGGTCTTGATAAGGTTCGCGAAGAAGTCGCTCGCTGGACACCGGACGTCGTAGAAGACGTCGTTGGCGTGCCTGAAGAACAGGTCTACCAGGCGGCCAAGACCATGGCGGAAAACCGCCCCGGCACCATTGTCTGGTGCATGGGTGGTACCCAGCATCACATCGGCAACAACAACACGCGTGCCTACTGCATCCTGCAGCTGGCGCTCGGTAACATCGGTGTCTCCGGTGGAGGTGCCAATATCTTCCGTGGTCACTGCAACGTGCAGGGTGCCACCGATGTCGGTCCGAACTGCCATACGTTGCCCGCCTACTATGGTCTTTCCGAGGGTGCCTGGCGCCATTGGAGCCGGGTTTGGGATGTGGACTTTGAGTACATTAAAGGCCGCTTCGATGATGGCCAGTACGACGCCGGCGGCGGCAAGATGTCCCATCCGATGAACATTGCCGGTATTCCGGTTTCACGCTGGATTGACGGGGTTCTTGAGGATCCAGCCAATCAGAGTCAGCGTGATCGCACGCGTGCGGTGTTCTTCCAGGGTCATGCGGTTAACTCACAGAGCCGCGGTCCGGACATGAAAGAAGCCATCGAGAAGCTTGAGATGGTGGTCGTTTCTGATCCGTATCCAACGCATCTGGCGGTTATGAGCGAGCGCACGGACGGTGTGTATTTGCTCCCAACCTGCACCCAGTTCGAGCAGCGTGGATCCATTACTGCATCGAACCGCTCCATTCAGTGGCGAGAGCAGATCATTGACCCGCTTTTCGAGTCGAAGACTGATTCTCAGATCCTCTATGCGCTTGCGACCAAGTTCGGTTTTGCTGATCAGATGTTCAAGAATATCGCCATCGAGGGCGATGGGCTGCCAAGCCCTGAGGACACGCTGCGTGAGATCAACCGTGGCACCTGGACAATCGGTTACACCGGTCAGAGCCCGGAGCGTCTGAAACTGCATCTCGAGAACAAGCACACCTTTGACACCACGACGCTGCGCGCCGTGGGCGGGCCGTGTGACGGTGACTACTACGGTCTGCCGTGGCCTTGCTGGGGTACGCCTGAGATGAATCATCCGGGCACGCATGTGCTCTACGATCCGAGCCAGCCGGTTAAAGACGGTGGCCTCACCTTCCGTGCCCGCTTCGGTGTCGAGCGCGAAGGCGAGAGTCTGTTGGCCGATGGTTCCTACTCGGTCGACTCCGAGCTGACCGATGGCTACCCGGAGTTCACTTTCGGCATCCTGCGCCAGTTGGGTTGGCATACCGACCTGACTCGTGACGAGCTGGAGGTGATTGCCGGTGTCGCGGGTATCAGCGCATCTGAATTGCCACGCAACATTCGCACCGCCAGCACCGCGCTGTTGGAGCGTCTGGATGGCATTAACTGGAAGACCGATCTTTCCGGCGGTATCCAGCGGGTGGTGATTGATCACGGTTGTGCGCCGTTCGGTAATGCCAAGGCCCGTTGTGAGGTCTGGCAGTTCCCGGATCCGA
>CBFIIM010000011.1:0-23089 GCA_965662395.1 Spiribacter sp.
GGGTTCTCTTCAGTCGGCTCGTAGGCGCTACCGCCAATCAGGTTGGCATATTCATTGGATTTGAAGTCAGACATGCGAACGATGACTGGCTGATCGGGGAAGCTGGCGGCCAGTGTGCTGATGCCTTCGGCCAGTTTTTCAACATAAAAGCTCACCGGGTCATCGTAGCCGGCGATCTGATTGCGGATGATCGACTGCAGTTCGGGCGTTTGCTGATCAAACTCCAGCAGGGCCTTCGGATGGATGCCGATCATCCGGTTGATGATGAACTCAAGCCGCGCCAATCCCACCCCGGCATTGGGCAGCTGGGCAAAGTCAAAAGCCCGGTCGGGATTGCCGACATTCATCATGATTTTAAAGGGCAGCTCAGGCATGGCACCCAAGGCAATCTCACGGATCTCGAAGTCTTTGATGCCGCGGTAAAGATAGCCGGTATCCCCCTCGGCACAAGAGACGGTTACCTCTTCGCCATCTTTAATCCGATCGCTGCCGTTACCGGTGCCAACCACTGCGGGGATGCCCAACTCGCGGGCAATGATGGCGGCATGACAGGTCCGACCACCGCGGTTGGTCACAATGGCAGCGGCCCGCTTCATGATGGGTTCCCAATCGGGATCGGTCATATCGGTGACCAGCACATCGCCGGCTTTGACGGTGTGCATATCAGCCAGATCATCGATTACCCGGGCGCAGCCGGCGCCAATACGCTGACCGATAGCGCGTCCCTCAACCAGTACCTGGCCGCGCTCACTTAAGTGATAGCGCTGCATGCTCTGGCCACCATCTCGGCTTTTGACCGTTTCAGGCCGAGCCTGAAGGATGAACAGCCGACCGGTTTGTCCGTCCTTGCCCCATTCAATATCCATCGGGCGGCCATAGTGGCGCTCGATAATCATGGCCTGACGGGCCAGGGACTGGACCTCTTCATCGTTGAGGCAGAACCGCATGCGCTCGGTCTCATCGGTCTCCACCACCTCAACCAATTCTTTGGAATCGGGGTTGGTGTTGTAGACCATCTTGATGGCCTTCTCCCCAAGGGTGCGTCGCAGAACGGCGGGACGCCCCGCTTCAAGCGTGGATTTGTGGACATAGAATTCATCGGGGTTCACAGAGCCCTGAACCACGGTCTCACCCAGGCCGTAGGAGGCGGTGACAAAGACCACATCGCGAAAGCCTGATTCGGTATCCATGGTAAACATGACGCCCGATGCCCCGGTATCCGAGCGCACCATCTCCTGCACGCCGGCGGATAAGGCTACCTGCTCATGAGCAAAGCCGTGATGCACACGATAGGAAATGGCGCGGTCGTTAAACAGCGAGGCAAAAACATCCCGAATGTAGTGCAGAACATTGTCCAGCCCGCGCACATTCAAGAAGGTTTCCTGCTGGCCAGCAAACGAGGCGTCCGGCAGGTCCTCTGCGGTAGCGGATGAGCGAACGGCCACCGCGAGTTCGTCATCGGATTTGCCAGTGCGCTGTTTCAGCTGATCCCAAGCCGAGACGATGGCTTCATGAAGCTTTGGCGGGAAGGGCGTGTCGATGACCATCTGTCGGATGGCCGCACCGGTGCTGGCCAATTTCTGGACATCATCAACGTCTAGGCCTTGGAGCTCGGCTTCGATGCGAGGCCGTAGTCCGCTCTCATCAAGGAAGTCCCAGTACGCATCGGCGGTTGTTGCAAAGCCCCCGGGTACCTGAACGCCGGCATCGGCCAGATTACTGATCATTTCGCCCAGAGAGGCGTTTTTGCCGCCCACCCGTTCGACATCATTCATGCCGAGTGACTCGAACCAGACTACGTACTCGCTCACTTGCAACCTCTCCCGTTCAACATTGCCCTGGTCCCGGTACACTGTAACCAGGACGGGTACCCCAAAAGGTAAATTTTAAATGACCCATGCGCGCAGTGTTTTCTTTATCTCCGATCGCACCGGTGTGACGGCCGAGACGCTGGGGCACAGTCTGCTGACCCAGTTCCCGATTCAATGTACAACCGTCAGCCTGCCGTTTACCGATACACCCGAGGCGGTCGATGCCGCCATTGCCCGTATTGAGGCGGCGGGTGTTCAAAGCGGCGAGCGACCGATTGTCTTTAGCACGATTATTGACGCCGGCCTGCGCGAGCGCTTGCGCGGAATTAACGCCGTCGTGCTGGATTTCTTTGACACCTTCATCGCCCCCCTTGAGCGGGAGCTTGACATGAAGTCGAGCCACACGATTGGTCAGAGCCATGGTATCGCAGACCCGAGTGCCTACAAGCTGCGAATTGATGCGATGAACTATGCACTGTCCGCCGATGACGGGGCTGTGGTGCGTCACTACGAGCAGGCCGATGTTATTTTGGTGGGCGTGTCGCGCTGCGGTAAGACACCGACGTGTATTTACATGGCGCTGCACTACGGAATTTTTGCCGCCAATTATCCGCTGACGGATGACGACCTGCTCAGTGGTCGCCTGCCCGAGGTGTTGCGGCCCCATCGTCAACATCTCTATGCCCTCACGATTCGCCCGGAGCGGTTGGCGCAGATCCGAGCCGAACGCCGGCCCAATACCCGTTATGCATCCCTGCGGCAGTGTCAGTACGAGACGGCACGCGCTGAGGGGCTGTTTCAACAAGAGAAATTACCCTGCTCGGATACGACTACGCGATCAATCGAAGAAATCGCCGCCACCATAATTCAGACTCGCCAATTGCCGCGCAGACTGTATTAAAAATAGCCCGGGATTGCCAGTCATAATTGCCATCGCAGTCGGGTCCGGGACGGCTGTGCTAGGATTTCAGTCATGTTGACTCATCTACGCCAGCCCCCGCAGATCCAATCGTCAGGCCCAAGCTTTGCTGGCCTGATGGAGTTGTATGAATCCAATTACATTTATCTGCGTCGGTTGGCCCCGGATCTGGATGGCGCGCATGATGATCGGGTTTCCAGCCTAGATCGCGCACCTGATCTGCATCTGACGGTGACTGAGCGTTGCGCCTACACCACGAGCTTGTCGCTGACCCACCGCTTTGGTCTTGGCGGGATCAAAGAGTCATTGCCTGATCTGCCGGTGCGTATTTATCACGATGCGCGAGTGGCGGAGGTCATACCGCAACCGGGGACTCGGGCAAGCCTTGCCTGGCGCTGGGCGGCTAACCGCTTTTTGAATCGGTGGCTGAAATACTGTCTGGGTGAGGGGCATGCCTTTGCAACGGCCGAAGCCATGGCCGTTGTCCTCAGACCCGAGGCCCGGCGCTGGTCGGTATAACATCTGCGATGCGACTGTCTGCCAAAGGCCGCTATGCGGTGACCTGCATTATGGATGTTGCCGTAAACGAGGGCCGGGGCGCAGTTGCCCTGGCCTCTGTGGCCAAACGCCAGGGGCTCTCCTTGTCCTATGTCGAGCAGCTTTTCTCTCATCTGCGCAAGGCCGAGTTGGTGGTGGGCGTGCGCGGTCCAGGCGGCGGATATCGTCTGGCCGAGCCACCGGCGTCGATTAGTGTTGCCGATGTTATTTTGGCGGTGGAAGATCCTGTGGATACCACAGCCTGCCGCGGTGATGAAGATTGTCAGGCGGGTGATCGTTGCCTGACCCATGATCTGTGGTCAGAATTATCCGGACAGATTCAAGAATTTTTAGGCGGGATATCGCTGCGCTCACTCATCGATGCCGACCAGGCCGAGTCGGACCGCGGCCAAAGTGGCCTCAGCCCGAGTGGATACGTTGAGCTTTAGGTAAATGGATTTGATATGCCCGGCGACGGTCGAGGCTTTAATATCCAATGCATTGCTGACCTGATGACGATCACTGCCCTGCGATAACAGGGACAATACCTCAATTTCCCGTGGCGTCAGCCCGATGGCTTCAGCCATCTCCCGGTTTTTGCCGGCAGTCTCGGTGCTGCGATGATGCTGTCGCTCAAATTGGCGCAGCACCTGACGCATCACCTCAGGCGATATACCCGGGTGCCCTTGAGCGACGCCAGCGATCAGCCGCGATATGGTGCTGTCACCATGGTCTTTAAGGATATAGCCGTCGATGCCGCGACGGATGGCGGCCAAGATATGCGTGTCGTCGTCATGTTGAGTAAAGATAATCCGATGGGAATCGGGGTAGCAGCTTCTAGCCTTTTCCAGCAGCTCAAGACCACAACCATCGGGCAGATGGAACTCGGTGATCAGTAGCCCGGGCATAAAATTATCCAGCAGGGCATGGGCTTCTTCGACCGATCTGGCAAAGCCAGACTGAATGTCGGGCCAGAGACTGTGGAGGACCTGGGTGATGCGATGTTGTTCAGACAAATCGGGCTCAACAACTAACGCGCTCTTCATTGGGCAATCCTTGCTGGTCAATTGACACGCCGACCGGTCTGTCAACGCTCCATTTACCCCATAGGATTGGGGATTGATGGGTAAAGATATAACAGGAAGCTGAAGGGGTTTATAGCCCCCCATTTGGGGGGTAGACAGCCGTGAAAACCGCTAGTGTTGAAGAATTTGTTCGAGGAATTCTTGGGTGCGTGGTTGTTGCGGATGGTTAAAGAAATCCTGCGGTGGCGCCTCTTCCACAATCTCTCCGCCATCCATAAAGATGACCCGGTCGGCCACCGTTTTAGCAAAACCCATTTCATGAGTGACACACAGCATAGTCATACCGCTGCCAGCCAGCTCAATCATGACGTCCAGTACTTCTTTGATCATTTCCGGGTCAAGCGCTGATGTAGGCTCATCAAACAGCATGATCTTGGGCTGCATACATAGCGCCCGGGCAATGGCGACACGCTGCTGCTGACCGCCAGAGAGTTGGCCCGGGTATTTGTTCGCCTGCTCGGGGATCTTGACCCGCTCTAGGTACTGCATGGCTGTCTCAATGGCCTGCTCACGCGGGGTTTTTCGAACCCAAATGGGGGCCAATAGGCAGTTCTCCAACACGCTCAAATGCGGGAAAAGGTTGAAGTGCTGAAAGACCATGCCGACTTCGCGACGGATGGCTTCGATATTTTTAATGTCTTCGTTGAGCTCGACGCCATCGACAGTGATGCTGCCGCGCTGATGAGCCTCGAGTCGGTTAATACAGCGAATAAAGGTGGATTTACCGGATCCAGAGGGCCCGCAGATGACTATCCGCTCGCCTTTGCGCACGTTTAAATTGATCGATTTTAGGACGTGAAACTCGCCATACCACTTATTGAGATCACGGACGGCAATGATGTCCTCATCGCCTGCCGCTGAGGCCACGGTTACGTCGTTGTGCTGCGTGCTCATTGTCTATCCCTTAGTTTTTGTGGCCGGTCTCGAGTTTTTTCTCAAGCCGATGGCTGTAGCGTGACATGCCAAAACAAAACACCCAGAAGCAAAAGGCTACAAATAGATAACCCTCTGCCATGACGTTATCCCAAGCCGGATCGCTGAGCGTCGACTTCACCGCGCCAAGGATGTCAAATAGCCCAATAATCAATACCAGCGTGGTGTCTTTAAATAGCGAAATCACCGTGTTGGCAATGCCGGGAATAACGATCTTCAGAGCCTGTGGCAGGATAATCAGCCGCATGCGTCGCCAGTAACCCAACCCCAGCGCTTCGGCCGCCTCATATTGGCCTTTTGGGATCGCCTGCAGGCCACCGCGAACAACTTCTGCCATGTAAGCCGACTGGAACAACGTAATCCCTACCAGTGCGCGCAAAAGCTTGTCGAAAGTCACGCCATCGGGCAGAAAGAGCGGCAGCATGACCGAGGCCATGAACAAAATCGTGATCAGCGGGACGGCACGCCAAAATTCGATAAAGATCACGCAGATCCCGCGAATGACCGGCATCTCTGAGCGCCGACCCAATGCCAGTAAAATGCCGATCGGTAATGCCGCCAGGATCCCGACGTAGGCCAAGATCAGCGTGAGCATCAGCCCGCCCCAGCGCGAGGTGGCCACAGGCTCTAATCCAAATGATCCACCAGCAATCAGGAAAAACGCCGCAACCGGCAGGCCGGTGATGCCAAAGATGGCCAGCCATTTTTTAATGACTGCTGGTGTTGGGAAGAACTGCGGTACCACGGTGATGGCAAAGAGCAAAAAGGCAATGTCCGCTCGCCAGCGCAGCTCGGCGGGATAAAAGCCATAGATAAAGAACCCAAGCCGTTCATGCACAAAGATCCAGCAGGCAGCACCCGGAGCACAGGATTCCGGGCCATCACCGGTGAAGACCGCGCTAATGAATGCCCAATCAATCAGCGGAACCAACGTGGTCAACAACCAGTAACCGACCACCAGGGTTAAAACGCTGTTGTACCAAGTCGAGAAAAGGTTCTCGCGCAGCCAGCCGACGACGCCACGCTCGCTAACCGGAGGGGGAAGATCGGGGAGTGCCTGATGTGTTTTGCTCATGCGCCTATCGCTCCTTGAGCGCCACTGCGCGGTTATAAAGATTCATCAGTACCGAGATCACCAAGCTCAGCAGCAGATAGACCGCCATGGTCATTGCAACAATTTCAACCGCCTGGCCCGTTTGGTTGAGGGTAGTGCCCATAAAGACGTTGACCAGGTCGGGGTAGCCAATGGCTACCGCCAGGGAAGAGTTCTTGGTCAGATTCAAATACTGGCTGGTTAAAGGCGGAATGATGACGCGCAGCGCCTGAGGGATCACCACAAGGCGCAGAACCCGCCGCGGTGGCAGTCCCAACGCTGAGGCTGCTTCGGTCTGGCCTTTGCTGACCGCGACGATGCCCGAGCGCACGATCTCCGCTATAAACGAGGCGGTGTAGAGGGTGAGTGCCAACAGCAATGCACCCAGCTCTGGAATGGCCGTGATGCCCCCGCGGAAATTAAACCCGCCCAATTCAGGGATGTCCCAGCTAATTGGCCCGCCCATAGCGAAATAACCCAGTACCGGCAGGCCAAAGATTAAGGCAAGACTAACGGGTAGTACGGGAAAGATCTGTCCGGTCGCAGCCTGGCGTTTGCGCGACCAGCGCGCCAGGACAAACGTCACAACAAGCGCCAATAAAATGCCAGCACCGATGACCCACGCGCCAGGCTCAAAGACCGGTTTAGGGATCACGATACCGCGGTTGCTCATAAACGCGATATCGCCCAGGTTCACGGCTTGTCTGGGGCCGGGAAGAGCGCCCAGTACTGCAAAATACCAAAAGAAAATTTGTAGTAATAACGGAATGTTACGGAATATTTCTATATAGGCTAGTGAGACTTTGGCGACTAGCCAGTTGCTCGACAAACGGGCAATGCCAACGATAAACCCGACAATGGTGGCCAACAGTATGCCGAGGCCTGAGACCAGCATCGTGTTCGCCAGTCCCACAAAGAATGTTCGTCCATAACTCATGGTCTCGTCGTATTCGATGAGACTCATAATGATGCCGAAACCGGCACTTTGATCGAGGAATCCGAAGCCGGTGGTGATACCACGGCTTGCCATGTTGTTAACCGTGTTCTGGAACAGCGAATAACCAATCCAAGCGACAGTGGCTATGGCCAGTACTTGGAAGACGATTGAGCGTACCCGCGGATCGTTCCACGGTTTCGGTCGCCCAGGTTGGGTCGGTAGCTCGTCGCTGTGCATGGCGGCGTGGCTTCCTGCGTTAAGTTGATCGGCGTAATAACGGGACACACCCACGTGTGTCCCGTTACCCGTTTAGGCGTTACTACGCGCTCCGATTACCGGAAGGGCGGTGCATACAGGATACCGCCGTCGGTCCACAGCGCATTGGCGCCGCGGGAGAGGCCGAGTGGGGTATTGACCCCAACATTGCGCTCGAACATCTCGCCGTAGTTACCGACCTGGCTGATGACGTTGACCATGAAGTCGCCGTCCAGGCCCAGGATCTCGCCCATGTTGCCGTCCGTACCTACGATACGCTGAACGTTCGGGTCGGTGGACTGCAGCATGTCATCAAGGTTCGCTGAGCTGACACCATACTCCTCGGCATTGATCTGGCCGTTGAGTACCCACTTAACCACATTAAACCAGGCATCATCGCCCTGACGGACAACGGGGCCGAGTGGCTCTTTGGAGATGATCTCAGGCAGGATGCCGGCCGAGCCGGGGTCACTGAGCTGGGTGCGCAGTGCGGCCAGCTGGGAGGTGTCCGAGGTCAGCACGTCGCAACGGTTGCTGTCGAAGCCCTGAACGGTACCCTCTGAGGTATCAAACACCACCGCTTCGAAGTCCATGCCGTTGGCACGGAAGAAGTCGGCCAAATTCAACTCGGTGGTGGTGCCGGCCTGTGTGCAAACCGCCGCACCATCCAGATCGTAAGCGCTATCAACACCCAGCTCGGTTTTTACCAAAAAGCCCTGGCCGTCATAGTAATTGACGCCGGCAAAGTTCAAACCCAGCGACGCATCACGCGTGGTTGTCCAGGTGGTGTTGCGTGAGAGCATGTCGATCTCGCCGGACTGCAGAGCGGTAAACCGCTCAGCGGCCGTCAGCGGGACAAACTCAACGGCATCGGAGTCACCCAGCACTGCAGCGGCCACTGCCCGGCAGGTATCTACATCCAGACCTGCCCAGTTGCCTGCGCTGTCAGGCTGCGAAAATCCCGGCAGACCGGTGCTGACGCCGCAACGCAGCTCTCCGGCGGACATCACATCGTCCAGCGTGGAGGCCTGTGCCTGCGCGCCTAGCATCAACAAACCAGTGGCAGCAAGGCTCACCGTCATGATGGTTTTTTTCATCGCTTCTTCCTCTTAATTTTATCGAGGTTGCTGTTTAAGCCCTATGGCTAGCGTTATTAAAGCAAGCGGCATGCCAACTTGAGGTCTCTCCCCCTCCTAGCGGATCGCTTACGAACGCTCGCCCGAACTTTATGTCACGAATGCACCGTTTCAGACAAGTGTCTGATGGCTGCGCACCAAAAGCGGGCATTTTTTCGTAGTCAGTTGAGGATGGCTGACGTTAGCATCGGGTTCTGTTAGCGTGAAAAGCCTCAGGGAGGGGTTGGTCTATGCTGGATCCGTCGGGTGACAATCACGCCCAAACGCTTGCGCCGGGTCTGGTGCGCTTTGATACCGGCTATCTCCGCCAAGGGCATACCGCCTGCTACATCGTCTATGACCATGGTCGAGCCGCCATTCTGGATACTGGTGTGGGTGCTAGTGTGCCGGGGTTGCTCAGTGCCATCGCTGATCTGGGCATTGCCCTTGAAAATGTGGACTGGGTGATTCCCACCCATGTTCATTTAGACCATGCCGGCGGTGCTGGGGCGCTGATGCAGGCGCTACCTAACGCAAGACTGGGCGTTCACCCCTCCGGCGCTGAGCATATGATCGATCCGGCTCGCTTGGAATCGGGTGTCCGTGCACTGTATGGCGATGCTTTTTTTGATCGCGAGTACGCACCGTTGACGCCGGTTCCAGCGGATCGAATCGATATTCTGGAAGATGGAGCCTCGGTGCGGGTGGGTGCCCGAATCATCGAGGTTTTGCACACGCCCGGGCATGCCTGGCATCACCTTAGCCTGTTGGATACCGCAAGCGGCATTTTGGTGGCCGGCGATGCATTCGGTGCTAGCTATCCTGGCTATATCAATGATCGCCACACGTTTGTGGTTCCGGTCGTGCCGCCGCCGCAGTTTAATCCCCAGGCCTATCGCGCAACGCTTCAGCGAATCTGTGATGTGGCTCCCAACGCCGTGGCACCCGCGCATTTTCCTCTAATCCACGATGTGCAGGGCGTGGCCAAACAGCTTGATGCGATGCTAACTGCCGCCATGCAATTGGCTGAGACCGCCGATGATGTCAAAACGCTGGAGCGTGATCTGGTCAGTGAATGGTCGCGTTGGTTGCCAGGCGATAGTGATCAGGCGCAATTTAACAGCGATTTCGGAATGGATATCTGGCTTACGGCCGAGGGCTTATGGCTCTGGCGTGAGAAACAAAGGAAGAAAAAGGCCGCCAACGCATAGAGCGGCCGCAATGATGAGGAGAGGTAGCCTGTGATGAGCCAACGCTATCAGACGGAATACCAGCAGTCGCTGACTCAGCCCGAGCAGTTTTGGGCGACAGCAGCTGAGGGGCTTGAGTGGGACAAACCGGCCGACCGGGTTCTCGATGACTCCGATGCCCCGTTTTTTCGTTGGTTTGCCGGGGCGCGCTTTAACACCTGTCATAACGCGCTTGACCGGCATGTGGCTGCAGGCCGTGGCGATCAGGATGCATTGATTTGGGACAGTCCCATTACCGGCCAGAAGGCTCGGTATACCTATTCGCAAATGCTAGAGCGGGTTTCAGCCATTGCCGGAGTCCTTCAGCAGATGGGGGTGGCGTCAGGCGATCGGGTCATTATCTACATGCCGATGATCCCCGAAGCGGCCATGGCAATGCTTGCCTGTGCGCGCATCGGTGCCATCCATTCGGTGGTATTTGGCGGATTTGCCGCGCCAGAGCTTGCCAAACGCATTGATGATGCGACACCCGATGTCATTCTCTCTGCCTCCTGCGGCGTAGAGCCGAGCGGGGTGGTCGATTACAAAAAACTGCTGGATGAAGCGATCGATTTGGCCGAGCATCCGGTCACACAGTGCTTGATTCTGCAGCGCGACCTCAGTCGCTGCGCCCTGATTGGAGGGCGTGATATCGACTGGGAGACAGCCGAGGCACAAGCCAGCCCTGCTGCCTGTGTGTCATTGGATGCCCAGCATCCGCTGTATATTTTGTATACCTCGGGTACCACCGGGCTGCCCAAAGGGATTGTCAGGGATCATGGTGGGCATGCCGTCGCGCTCTACTGGTCGATGCGCAATATCTACGGCATTCAGCCCGGTGAGGTAATGTTTACTGCCTCAGACGTCGGCTGGGTCGTGGGTCATTCCTATATTGTCTACGGGCCATTGCTGGCCGGCGCCACCACGTTAATGCTCGAAGGCAAGCCGGTGGGTACTCCGGATGCCGGCACTTTCTGGCGGCTGGTCGAAGAGTACGGTGCGCGCGCGCTTTTTACCGCACCCACCGCGCTAAGAGCCATTAAAAAAGACGATCCGGACGGGGAGTTCATCGCCCGACATGACCTTTCAACGCTGCGCGCGTTTTTCTTAGCCGGTGAGCGATCCGATCCGGACAGCGTGCGCTGGGCCGAGCGGCATTTAAAGATTCCGGTGCTGGACCACTGGTGGCAGACCGAGACCGGATGGGCGATTGCCGGTTATCCATTTGGCTTAGAGCAGTTTCCGGTCAAAATTGGCGCAGCCGGCAAGCCGATGCCGGGTTATGACGTGCGTGCCTTGGATGAACAAGGCCAGGATATGCCAGCCGGAGAGCTGGGCAATATCGTGATCCGCCTTCCCATGCCGCCCGGGACACTGACAACGCTTTGGGGTAATCGCGAGCGCCATCGCGATGGGTATTTGGCCCGCTATCCAGGCTACTACCTAACCGGGGACTCCGGCATTGTTGATGAAGATGGCTATGTCCACATTATGAGCCGCATTGATGATGTCATTAATGTGGCCGGTCATCGGTTGTCCACCGGGCGGATGGAGGAGGTGCTCAGCAATCACCCTGATGTGGTGGAGGCCGCTGTCTTTGGTGTCCGGGATGCCACCAAGGGGCAGGTGCCGCTCGGCTTGGTTGTCCCCAGTACCGCCTTCTCGGGCGACCCTTCGGCGCTGGTGGCTGAGTTGATTCAGCGGATGCGCGATGAGGTAGGACCGGTCGCAGCCTTTCGCCAGTGCGTGGTCGTCAAGCGACTGCCCAAGACCCGCTCAGGTAAAACTTTGCGGGGGACGATGCGCAGTATTGCCAACGGTGATGAGTGGAATATGCCGGCCACCATCGATGACCCGAGCATCCTGGATGAAATCGCCAAAGATCTAGCCAGCTTGAAAAAGGGATAAAAACGTCGGACACTGCTGATCAATGACAGCGGGAGAGTTCGGACTGTACGTGGTGCAGAGCCGGCGCCGAAGGAGCAACGACCCCGGAATCTCTCAGGCAAACGGACCGCTGTCATTGTGTCGAATTCCGAAAAGCAGTTGGGCCCGTTAGGGAGCCGGCTCGCCGAAGGAGCAAACGCCAGTTCCGCTACGCGGCTGTCGTGAATCTCTCAGGTACCAGGACGGAAGGGGTATGGATCGTGCAAAGCACGATGTGTACTGATACCTGACTGGGAGATGATCATGCGAAACATTGCTGTTATTGGTGGTGGCATTACAGGCGTTACCACGGCTTATGCGCTGACCAAGCGCGGATTTGAAGTCACCCTTTTCGACCGCCATCGCTACACGGCTATGGAGACCTCCTACGCCAACGGCGGGCAGCTGTCAGCCTCCAATGCTGAGGTCTGGAATCACTGGCCCACCATTTTTAAAGGGCTTAAGTGGATGCTGCGCGCGGATGCCCCGTTGCTGGTCAATCCAAAACCCTCCTGGCATAAGCTCAGCTGGTTCGCCGAGTTTATTGCGGCCACCCGTCAGTATGCCGACAACACGACCGCCACCGCGCGTTTGGCCATTGCGGCCAGAGACCATTTGTATGGATGGGCCCGGTCAGAGGGCATTCAATTTGACCTTGAGCGTCGTGGCATTCTGCATATCTATCGTGATAAAGCGGGCTTTGACCACGCGGGTAGAGTCACAAAGCTTTTGGCCGCCGGAGGGCTTGAGCGCAGAGCGGTCAGCCCCGATGAAATGCGTACACTCGAGCCCAATTTAAGCGGTGATTTCTACGGTGGTTTCTACACTGAGACTGACGCCACCGGCGATATCCATTTGTTTACCCAAGGATTAGCGGCGGCGGTTGAACGCAAGGGCGCTCAATTTCGTCAAAACACCCCCATTCATGCCGTTGGGCATGATGGTCAGGGCGTGTGGCTGCAGACCGATCAGGGCCGGGAGTCGTTCGATGGGGTGGTCGTCTGTGCCGGTGTCGGCAGCCGTGACCTGGCCCGTCAGTTCGGTGATCGGGTCAATGTTTATCCGGTGAAAGGGTATTCCATTACCGTTGAGCTCGAAGACGAAGCTTCTCAGGCCGCGGCCCCTTGGATGAGCCTGCTGGATGATGAAACCAAGCTGGTCACCAGCCGTTTAGGCGCAGGCCGTTTTCGCGTCGCAGGTACCGCTGAGTTTAATGGCTATAACCGTGATATTCGGGCCGATCGGGTCCAGCCTTTGATTGACTGGGTGGCGCAATGTTTCCCGGGGGTGAGTACGCATCGGGTGGTGCCATGGACCGGGTTGCGACCCATGATGCCCAACATGATGCCGCGCGTAGGTCGGGGCAAACGCCCGGGCGTGTTTTACAACACCGGCCATGGCCATTTGGGCTGGACACTCTCAGCGGTGACCGCCGAGCAGATTGCCGAGACGGTGGTTGAGACCGCCTCGCCATCGCTGGTCTCGGTGCCTGCGAGTTAGATGCCGAGCACCAGCCCGCCGTCGACACGGATCACGCTGCCGGTAATGTAGCTGCCCCTCGGCGAGGCTAGAAATCCGGCGATATCGCCAAATTCCCGTGGATCGCCATAGCGGCCCATGGGAATGGTGGCGCAGGCTTGCGCCTTGGCTTCTTCGGCAGTAATGCCTTGGCGCTCAGCAGCACCCTGATCTAGCGAGGCAACCCGGTCGGTGGCAATCCGACCCGGGGCCAGGCAGTTCACGGTAATGCCATCGGCGGCCACTTCGCTGGCCAGTGTCTTGCTCCAGCCAATAATGCTGCTTCTCAGAGTATTGGAGATGCCCAAATTGGGAATGGGCTGTAGTACACCTGAGGAAACCACCGTCAGAATGCGCCCCCATTGGCGCTCGCGCATGGCTGGCAGGCAAAGCCCGGTTAGTTCCAATAGCGGGACAACCATGGCTTGGTATTGGGCTTCCCAGGTGGCTCGTTCAACAGCCGTGATGGGCCCCGGCGGCGGCCCACCGCCATTGTTGATCAGAATATCGACATGGCCCAGAACACGGCAGGCCTCGGCGTGAATCGACGCAGGTGCCTGCGGGTCTGCCAAATCAGCGGCATACCAGCTTACTTGACCACTACCTAACTGATTCAGCTCAGCTGCTGTGGCTTCCAGCGCATCGGCAGAGCGCGAGCAGATCAATACATTGGCGCCCTCGGCGGCCAGTGTCGTGGCGATGGCACGGCCTAAACCGCGGCTTCCACCCAGTACCACTGCATTGCGTGCGGATAATTCAAGATCCATTGAAATTCTCCCTAGCCCATAGCGTTGAGGGGCAGTCGACGCGGCGGCTGTATAGGCATCCAGCGCTTGAATATCCGCATCACTTAAATGCAGCCAAAAGGCGGTGACAATGGCGTTTCGCTGATCAATGGCTGAGCCTTCCCAGGTAGAGTCGATGGCAGTGTCGCCCGTGGCGCCGGGTACGGGCCAGCGCACCTGGGTGCCCGGTGCGATCTCGATGCGATGAAAAATCACGCCGATCAGATCATCGGTAATGACCACGGCCTGAAAAAGGGTGGCATGCATGGGCCAGCGGAAGTAATCCGGCGCTGAGGTGGCAGTCACTAAACCAATGCCGGGCATTGCCGTGGTTGAAAAACGCCGCCAGGCGCTGAGCATGGTCTGCTCGCTGAGCAACCGCTCACGGGAGCGTGATTGAACGGCCTCAAGGCTTGCCAACAGGTCAGCTTCCGTTGGGTTGATCATAATGTGCCGGCCGGCCAGCATTTCCTGGTACAGGGACTGCGGGACTTCGGGGCGAATGTAACGACGGGGCATGCCAATCTCCACTGGAATGAAAGCATCCAGTGTGACCAGGCGGCCCGGGTATTTCTGTGATCAGGTCGTCAGAGATTTTTGTCGATTGTGCTCATCGACAAAGACAAGCCGGGGCTGCCAGCCTTTGGCCTGATCCGGAGTCACTTGTGCGTAGGCGGCAATGATGACCAAGTCGCCTGCACCGGCCAAATGCGCGGCAGCACCATTGATGGTGATCGTGCCTGAACCGGCTTCACCGACTAAAATGTAGGTCTCAAAGCGATTACCGTTGGTGATGTTGTAGATGTGGACCTGCTGAAACGGCAAAAGCCCTGAGGCATCCAGCAAATCTTGGTCAATGGTGATGCTGCCCTCGTAGGCAAGGTTGGCATCCGTGACGGTGGCACGATGGATTTTGGCCTGCAGCACAGAGATATTCATGACTCCAACCGTCGTTACGTTCTCAATCAGGGGGGCATAGGATACATCATCCTCGTCATTCCACCCGATAGCGGTCAGAATAAATATTTTGTTAACCCGGCAATGAGGATGCAATGCAACTAAGCCTGGATGAAGCGCAACGATTGGCGACCACAGTGCTGGTGGCCCATGGAGTGAGTGAACACAATGCGCGGATGGTCGCCAAGGCGCTGGTGGCCGCCGAACGTGATGGATTGGCCTCACACGGGCTCTCGCGGGTTGCTTACTACGCCGACCAGGCCGCAGCCGGCAAGGTAGATGGCAGGGTAGACCCTCAGGTGACAACCAATGGTGCAATCGCCATGGTGGATGCCTGTCACGGATTTGCTTACCCGGCGATGGAAAAAGGCCTGGAGCAGGGGGTTGAGCTCGCCCGTCAGTTCGGCTTGGCCGCGGTGGGGATTACCCGCTCACATCACTTCGGGGTGGCTGGGCACCCGGTAGAAGCATTGGCCGAACAGGGATTGGTAGGGATTGCGATGGGCAATGCGCCAGCATCCATTGCGCCCTGGGGGGGCAAGCGCCCGCTGTATGGCACTGACCCGATTGCTTTTGCCGCCCCGCGCGCTGATCACGCGCCACTAGTGATTGATCTATCGGTGAGTCGGGTGGCACGCGGCAAAGTGATGCTGGCTGCCCGCACGGGCGAGTCGATTCCTGAGGGTTGGGCGCTAGATGTCTCTGGGCAGCCCACGACTGACCCGCAGGCGGCACTGGCTGGCAGTATGCTGCCGATGGGGGAGGCCAAGGGGGCTGCGCTGGCGCTGATGGTCGAGATCCTCTCAGCGGCATTGACTGGCGCGAACTTTGGTTACCAAGCCAGTTCATTGTTTGACGCCGAAGGCCCGCCAACGGATATCGGTCAGTGCTTTTTGATTCTTGATCCCGATCGCTTTGCCGGTCGCGAGGCCTTCCTAGAGCGTATCGAAATGCTGTTCTCACGCATGCTCGAAGAGCCTGATGTGCGACTGCCCGGCAGCCGTCGACTGGTAGCACGAGAAAAAGCGCTCAATGAGGGAATTACAGTGGATGATGCGATTTATCAGGATTTGCTCAAACGCGCGTCTAACGGAGAGGCTGTTGGATAGCCCAAGTTTTCAAGACATTCTCAGTGCCCGGGCACGCATTGCGCCATGGACGCATGTGACCCCGGTGCTGTGCAGCCGTTTTTTTGATCAGGCACTGGACGCGCAGGTTTTTTTTAAGGCCGAGAACTTTCAAAAAGCCGGTTCTTTCAAGGCCCGAGGGGCGGTTAACGCCGTATTCAGCCTGGCCGGTGAAGCGCGGGGATCAGGCGTGGCAACCCACAGCTCGGGGAATCATGGCTCGGCGCTGGCCTATGCCGCACAGGCGCGGAATATGCCCTGTCATGTGGTGATGCCGGAGAATGCCCCCAGCGCCAAAAATAAAGCGGTGCGTGGTTATGGCGGGATAATCACCCAGTGCGTTGCCTCAATGAGCGCACGCGAGGCCGCCTTGGCGGATGTACAGCAACATACCGGCGCAGAATTTATCCACCCCTATGACGATCCACGGGTGATTGCCGGGCAGGGCACCTGTGCCTGCGAGCTAATGGAGCAGGTCGATGGATTGGATGCGGTGATTGCCCCGGTTGGGGGTGGTGGTCTGATTTCAGGCAGTGCGATTGCGCTCAATGCCCTTGATCCGACGGTCACGGTCTATGGTGCTGAACCCGCACAGGCGGATGATGCTGCACGCAGCCTGCGGGCTGGGCATTTAATCGTCGATGATGCGCCGCAGACCATCGCCGATGGCCTGAAGATGTCCCTGAAGCCACGAACGTTTGAGTGTATTCAGCGTTATGTAGATGACATCTTTACCGTTGATGAGCAGGCCATCATTGATGCTATGCGCATGGTCTGGGAGCGGATGAAGATTATTATTGAACCCAGCTGTGCCGTACCCGTGGCGGCACTACTGGCTAACCCGGGGCTTTTCGCCGGTAAACGGGTGGGCGTGATTATCACCGGCGGCAATGTCGATCTTGACCGGCTGCCCTGGGCCCTTGGTTAGTCGGATTAGGTGACCCAACGTCGCAGGCCGTAGGTCATGCGCAGGCCCAGCAGACAGAACAGGGCAAACACCCAACCGGATCCCGCCCCGGCCATAATGCCCGATAGCAAAGTGCCCACCGTGCAACCCAATGCGGTCATTGCCCCCCAACCCATCAGAACGCCTCCCGCCAGATGCCCTGCTGCTTTGCGTCGGTTGACCGGTTGTAGACGGAACTCACCGCTGATGCGTGCGCTGATGAAAGCTGCTGCGACCAGACCGATAATGAAAGCGCCGTTATTGGAGAGCAATGTCTCTTTGACCGCGGTGGCGCAGCCGGAGAATCCATCTAAACCCTGGAGTCGATCGGGCAGGGCGCCCAGCGTATTGCCAGTGGTTCGGGCCACACTGCCAAGCTCAGCAGTCACGCCAAGCGGGGCGACTCGCAAATAGGCAATCACCGCCAGCATGCCAATAGCAAGCCCGCCTGCGTAAGTGGGCCAGCGCGCCTTGAATACCTGTGCGGCTAGGCTAATGGGCGGTGTGCGCTCGATGTTTGGGTCCCGATGTCGGCGCATCAACCAGCTGGCGATGGCACCTAGTACTGCTAGCTGCAGTGCCAATGAGCCGGCGTAACCCAACTCTGCGGGCAGCCAGAGCACTGGCCCCTGCTGGATGGCTGCAATATAGAGCCAATTCCAGGTAGCAAAGCCAAGCCCAAAACCGATCAAAACCCCCACCAACGCAATCACAGAGGCACTGGCCCCTTCGCCCAGGCGGTAGAGATGGGCGCTAATGCAAGAGCCGGACAGGGACATGCCAGCACCGAATGTCAGGGCCGCCACTGCCAGGACCCAAGTGACCGGGCCGATGTGTGCATCTGGGGGCAGGCGGCCGGTTGAGGGGTCCGGTACAAACAGACCGAAAACCGCGTAATACCCAATCATGCCCACCGCCAAGGCGGTGATTACGCCCAAAAGACCGCGGGCATCACGGGTATCCAAAAAGTCGCGGGTAATGCAGAAGAAACAAAAACGGGAGCGCTGCAACAGGGCGCCGAAAGCGGCGCCCAGCAGCAGGCTCAATAGTAATGATTGGTCAGTCATTCAGGCTTACTGCCCGCCCCAGACCGTGCCGGCTAAGTTGGTCACTGGGACACCGACCGAGTTGCCGTACTCAGTCCAGGAGCCGTCGTAGTTTTTCACCTGATAGCCCAGGATGCGGGAGAGGGCAAACCAAGTGTGGCTTGAGCGCTCACCGATGCGGCAATAGGTGATGATCGGTTGGCTGCCGTCGACGCCGGCCTCGGCATACAGTGCGCGCAGGGCTTCTGGCGACTTAAAGGTGCCATCCTCATTGACCGCTTCACCCCAGCTGACGTTAATGGCCCCTGGGATATGGCCAGCGCGCACCGACAGCTCATTGACACCATCCGGGGCAATAATCCGACCTTCGTACTCGGCGGCCGAGCGAATATCAATAAGCTGGGTGTCGGGCGTCTCGCTACTGGCGATGGTTACGACCTCGGGCAGAAAGGCGCGAATGCTTAAATCGGCCTCACTGACGGTAATGTCTCCTGCGGTATGCGATACCGGCCGAATGGATAGCGGTTTGCCCTCGGCTTCCCATTTGTTACGACCGCCATCGAGTAGGCGCACGTTATCCACCCCGTAGATATCAAAGACCCATGCGCCCCAGGCGGCAAACCAGTTATTGGTATCACCGTAGAGGATGATCTCGGTATCCTCAGACACGCCAGCATTGCGCAGCAGTGATTCGAAATCATCCCGTGAGACAATGTCACGCTGTACGGTGTCGACTAAGTCGGTATGCCAGCGCAAGTTAACCGCGCCTGGGATGTGGCCGCGCTCATACGTGCCGGGGTTGACGCTCACTTCAATGATGCGCAGGTCTTCGCGCTCCAGATTGGCCTCTAGCCAGTCGGTGCTGACCAAGGCGTCTGTGTTGGCAGCCTGGGCGGCACCGAATGTCAGGGACAATGCCACGGCGGTGATGATACGTTTTAGCGTTATTGAATAGGACATGTTGCAGTTCCTGTTTGGCGTTAAGCGTTGTCAGGCAGTCTAGGTGGCGTCTTTTATTCAGTAAAAGAATAGATAGCGATATGCATATTCCAAATGAAACCGATGCTAACGAGCCGCTGGATCAGCTGCTTTCCCTGATTTCGCCCGAAGCCTTGGGTGATGATGTGTTTGAGGGACGCTGTCGGAACCGCCCACGGCAGCGGGTTTACGGTGGCCTGGTGCTGGCTCAGGCACTAGTGGCCGCGGGGCGAACGGTCGCCGTCGGCCGTACTGCACATTCTCTGCATGCCTATTTTATGCGCCCGGGTGATGATGCCGAGCCGATTACCTATCAGGTTGAGCGTGCCCGAGATGGCGGCAGTTTTAGTACCCGCCGGGTGGTGGCCAGCCAGCATGGCCGGCCGATTTTTAATCTGTCTGCCTCGTTTCAGATTCAAGAGCAGGGTGAGAGTCATCAGCATCCAATGCCCGATGTGCCGCCGCCGGAGTCGCTCGAAGATCAGTACGACGTCCTGATGCGTCATCTTGATGAAATACCCGAGGCGTTTCACCGCCGAATCTCGCCGAAATACCCGTTGCGCTTTCGCCTGACCCAGCCCGAGCATCCGGTCCAACCGGGGGTGCGCGATGACCACTGCAGCCTCTGGATGAAGGCCGAGGGTCGGATGCCTGATGATGTGCTGCTGCACCAGGGGCTGTTGGCCTATGCCTCGGACTACCGACTGCTGGGTGCATCGCTCAGGCCGCATGGTCGCAGCATGTTTGCCGGACAAACGATGATGGCCAGTCTTGATCATGCGCTTTGGCTGCACCGTCCGTTGCGCATGGATGACTGGCTTTTGTATGTCTTTGACAGCCCCAGTGCCAGCAATGCGCGTGGTTTCTCGCGTGGCAGTATTTATTCGCGCGATGGTGTGTTGGTGGCTTCTGTCGCCCAAGAGGGGCTTATTCGGCCGTTGGATGATCGGTAGACTATCGGCGTAGATCGACCTTTTACTTAACCGCTCAGGATAAGAACATGCCTGTTTTGCTGATGCTTGCTGGTGCCCTGGGACTTTTGTCGGTGGCCTTTGGTGCCTTCTCCGAACATGCCCTGCGCCCGAATATTGATGCCGAGTATTTTCGCTATTTAATGACAGCCATTCGGTATAACCAGATTCACGCCGTGGCATTGCTGGCGCTGGCCTTGGCCTTGGCGGCTCCTCTCGGGCAACGGGTGCTGTCGCGGCTTAAAGCGGCGGGATGGTTGATGTTTATTGGGACCGTGCTTTTTAGCGTCAGCATTTATCTGGCGGTGCTGTTGGATGTCATGGCACTGACGTTTGCGACGCCCGTCGGCGGGACACTGCTAATGGTCGCCTGGGGGGCTGTGATCTGGGCGGGAGCTGGCCTCCGTTCTCAATCCTGAATACGTCGCAAAAACGGTGAGCCGCTGGGAGACTAATCCGGGTTAATGGATAGTCTAAGCAGCTCGCCGCGTTCATGGTCTGTCAGTAGATAAAGCGCACCATCTGGTCCGGATTCCACCGCACGAATGCGTCGGCCTTGATCAGCTAACAGTCTGCGGGCACTGGTCACGGTCTCCCCATTGAGCGTCAATTCAGCTAGATGCACTTGGGCAAGCGCGCCAACATAGAGTTTGCCATCATGAAAAGCCATGCCCGACGGGGCGATGGATGGTGTCCACTGATAGATGGGCTGAATCGTGCCGGGTAGCGTCTCCGGGCCAATACCAGGGCCCCAGTATTCCCGCCCATAGGTCGTCTTTGGCCAGCCGAAATTCCCGCCTGCGACCGGCAGGTTGATCTCATCACCGCCGCGCGGGCCGTGTTCGTGAATCCATAGTTGACCGGTGATCGGGTGGATCGCCGCCCCCTGGGGGTTGCGATGGCCATAGCTGTAGATGGCATCCAGCGCATCATCCCGGCCGACAAACGGGTTGTCGTCGGGGATGCGTCCATCATCGTGTAAACGGATCACCGATCCATTGTGATCGGCTAAATCCTGAGCTCGATCGCGCTCACCGCGATCGCCGGTGGTCATCCATAGATAGCCGTTAGGCCCAAAGACAATGCGGGAGCCAAAGTGTTTACTGCTCTGCACACAGGGTGTTGCGATAAAAAGCGTCGCAAAATCGAGCAGCTGATCACCTACCAGCCGGCCGCGGCCTAAATGGGTGGCATTGCCCCCGTCGCAGACACCGCTCCAGGTCAGATACACCCAACCGTTGGCCGCAAACTCAGGGTGCAGCTCGATGTCCAATAGCCCGCCCTGGCCGCGGGCATCGACCGCGGGGGTCCCGCTGATCAGGTTTTTAGTGCCGGTTTCGGGATCGATGCGATAAAGGCTGCCGCCGCGCTCTGTTACCAGCGCCTGGCCGCTTGGCAGGAATACCAATCCCCAGGGGTGATTGAGAGGGGCTGCAATGGTTTCAACGGCGCGCTCGGCCGCTATCGTGGCGGTCGTCAGCACACCGGTTAGGGCCAGGGTCAGCATCATTGGTAGGACTTTGGTATGCACCGATTCTCATCCTGTGATTGTCGTGACCATCAGTCAGCTGGAATACTGCGCGGACTATGCCGAGTCGTACAAGCTGCTTTTTCGTCGTCTATGCGTTGTTTTTATTCTGTGGTGTTGTCACTGCCCCACAGGCTAGAGCTATCGTGCCTGATCAACAGGAGCAGGCGCGGCTGATCGAGCAGGGCGGGCAGTTCACCAACTTGCGCACCCTGCATATCGCTATCGATGGAGACATCGTGGTGGCGCGCGGGTTCAATGGTGCCTCGCCGGATGCAGCCACCAACGTAAAATCTGCCTCAAAAACCCTCATGGCGGCGGTTGTTGGGGCAGCCATCGAGCGTGGTGTTATTAACGGTGTTGATGAGCGGGTCATCGATTTGCTGCCGCAAGCGATGCCGGCTGACCCGGACCCCCGATTAGCGGAAATGACCATTGGCCATTTACTCTCGATGCAATCCGGGCTTAAGCGCACCTCAGGACGCAATTATGGGGCCTGGGTAGCCTCTGCCAATTGGGTGGAATCCGCCCTTGGCCAGCCCGTTGAAGAGCAACCGGGTGGGCGGATGCGCTACTCCACTGGCAACACGCACTTACTCTCCGCCATTCTGCAGGCCAAAACCGGTCAGCTCAGTTACGTGCTAGGCAATGAATGGCTGGGCGATGCAGGGGTGCGCGCCGAGCAGTGGATGGAGGATCCGCAAGGCATTGCGCTGGGTGGCAACCAGGTGGCGATGCGGCCGACAGCCTTGCTGGCACTGGGTGAGTTGTATCGCCGTGACGGTATTGCGCCCAATGGTGAGCGTCTATTGCCTGAAGGGTGGGTGCAGGCTAGCTGGCAGCCACGGGGGCGTTCGCGCTGGAGTGGAGATGGTTATGGCTATGGATGGTTTGTCCGTAATTTTGGCGGGCATACCGGATACTACGGCTGGGGATATGGTGGGCAGATGTTGTATGTCATCCCGGATTTGAAGATGACAGTCGTAATGACCTCTGACCCGAATAATCCCTCAGGACGGACAGGTTATCGTGACGCGCTACACCGCTATCTGACGGACTGGGTGCGATCGGCTAAAAGCGCTCGGCTCGCACAACTTCGCAATCCACCACGCTAACGATTCCGATATGTCGCTCGACAACCGCGAAGGCGGCCTCTAAGAGCGAGTCCACGGCTTCTTCGCGAATAATACAGACTACATTGACCAAGCCACCGGCGCGGCTGACCTGACCCTCGCGACTCCACGGGCCTGAGCGTCCCGACCCACCCAGTGCCGGCAGGACGCTAAATCCGGTGACGCCTGCTTTGATCAGCGCATTGGTCAACCGGGTCTCCATCACCGCTTCGATAATAATTTCAACGCGTTTCGCCTTGTGTGTCTGCATGGTCCTTAGC
>CBFIIM010000012.1:0-23071 GCA_965662395.1 Spiribacter sp.
TGCTGCGTCGCCTGATGGCGGTGCTCTACGATGGCATGCTGCTACTGGCGCTTTGGATGGGTGCTGGATTCCTGTGGATTGCGCTGCAAGGCGGTCAGGCCACCAGCTCGGGCGATGGACTCTTTCGCCTCTATCTGCTGGCTATTGCCTATGCGTTTTTTGTCGGGTTTTGGTTCAAAGCTGGGCGCACACTGGGCATGCAGGCATGGCGCCTGCGGCTGGTGGATGCCAATGGCAAACCAGTGACGCTTCGTGCAGCCAGCCACCGCTTTATGACATCGATTCTGTCTTGGTTACCAGCCGGCGGCGGTTTTCTTTGGGCGTTAATCGACCGGGAGGGCCTGACCTGGCACGACCGACTCTCGAAGACCTATCTGTACCTAGAGCCGAAGCGGCGTTAGCCCCCACCCGCCGCAGCTGGGACCACCGGCTCGGGCAGCGAATCAAGCGCGGCACTACTGCCACTCAACGACACCTCCGTGACCAGTGTTTGTTGCTGGCCCATGGCACGAAAACCCACCCGCATCACACTGCCGGCCTGAAACTCAGCCAGATGCTCAGGCGCGAGCTGGGCAATAACCTGACAGCCACTGGCATAACAGGTGGAAAATGGCAGCGGGATCTCATCATTTTCATCAAATTGGATAACCACCCCGGCGCGCAGATCAAGCCCGAAGGGCAGTTCCATCGCAATCACCACCCCATCGGGGTTACGCAACAGCGTGACCTGCAACAAACGACCGGCACCCTGCTCGTTTTCAATATCTAGGCGCTGCGTCATCCGGCAGGCACGGGGGGTGCTCTCTACACACACCACCGTCCAATCACCAAACTCCTCAGTGGTCGTTTCGACCGCCTGGCCCTGTGACTGTGCGCTCTCCTGCGCAATGGCGACAGGCGCTGCACACAGCAGCCACGCCAAACCCATCGTAAGCCCGATCTGAGAGATTTTTTTTGTGTTCACGGTAGTGGTTCCTTTCACTGATGCGGCGATCGACCAATACAAACTGGCGCGGATCATAGCCCATTTTTAGACCGGTCGTTATCGTACTTGCCGCAGGCCCATTAAAGCCAACCCCAGGAACAGCAGAGTCGGTGCCAACGCACTGACCGGGGCGGGTAGCCCATAGACAAGCCCCGCATTGCCCAAAAAGCGATTAAGCAGGAAAAACGCCAGCCCGATCAGCACCCCCAAAAAGATTTGCTGCCCAACACCGCCACTGCGCTGCGAGCCAAAGACCAGGGGCACGGTCAAAAGCAGCATGACCACGGTAGATAATGGCGTCACCAGCTTGACCCAAAGCGCCAGCGAATAGGGCCCGGCGTCCATATCATTGGCCTTGAGATAGCCGATGTATCGGGCCAGCTCAAAGCCGGCGAGCGTGGCTGCATCCACCACGACCACCTCAAGGGTATTCGGGCGCAGCTCACCACCAATGGCGATAACAGACTCACGGGTCACTTCAACGCGCGTGTCATGAAAGCGGGTAATGGTGGCTGACTCCAGCTGCCAGCGATTGCCATCAAACTGTGCCTGCGGGGCTGAAATAATGCGGATGAGTCGATCGCCGGTTACCTCATAAGCCCGCACGTCCGCCAAAAGCTCTGGGCTTAACACCTGCTCTGCGCGCAGGCGATAATCCCCATCCCGCGCCCAAAAACTATCTCCCACCACGCCCACGGGCCCACCGAAGGCCTCGGCCTGCAATGCTTGAGCCATCCGTGATGCATTGGGCGCAAGCCACTCGCCGATGACGGCAGCCAGTAAGGCCAGCAAGACACCGGCGATCACCACAGCCCGGGCAATTTGAGCCACCGACACCCCCACCGCCCGCATGACCGTCAGTTCACTGCGGGCAGCCAGCGCCCCAAGGCTAACCAAAGCGCCGACCAGTGTTGCCATGGGAAAGGCCTCGTAGGCGCGTTGCACCATTGAGAGCGCCACCACCAACATGGCTGTGGCCAGATCGTAACTGCCACGACCAATATCATCCGCCTCATCAATAAATTCAAAAACAAAGCTCAGCGCAATGATGACCAACAGTCCGGACAACGCGCCCAAAATGACGGTAACAGCGATGTAGCGATCAAGCCGGTTCATGCCCACACCTGCCTTGGGCTCAGCCCCATGCGCCAATAAAGCGCCGCCCCCGCTGCCAATAACGCCAGCCCATGCACCCAAAAGACACCCAACCACGCGGGCGTTGCGCCATCGACCACCCAGTCACCCGCGGTAAACAACAGATTGAAGTAGATCATGAACAATAAAACAGCGCTGACCACTCGGCCGTAGCGGCCACTTCGTGGTTCGGTCTTGGCAAGCGGCAGCGCCGCAAGCCCGAGCAGCAGAATCATCAGCGGAAAAGACAGTCGCTGTTGTAACTCAACCTGGGCAGCCCGATCACCGTCACGCGCCAGTAATTCCGATAGTGGCATCGCATCAAGGCCGACACCTGGCTCAACAATCTCAGGTTCACTCAGACGCACACCATGCTCGGCATAGCGCATGATTCTCCAAGCGCCTGATCCGTCTTGGCCGTCATAACGCCAGCCATCCTCAAGGACCAAAAATTCGCCTTCGCCGATACCATTAACGACCCGCCGCCCCTCATGCGCCACCCAAATTTGGCGAACACCATCGACTTCGCGTTCAGCAAAGATCCCCTGCATCTGACCGGACTCATCCACCCGTGCCACATACACCGTGGCGCTACCCCCGAGATTGAGAAACCGGCCTGGCTGGACGGCGCCAAAACTGGCTTGCTGCTCTGCCCGCGCCATCACACGGTCTGCCTCTCGCTCGGCGGCAGGGCCCAGCGTCAGACTTAATACCGCCACCAGCATTGCCAATGGAACGGCCAGTGCAAAAATTCCGCGCAGCACCCGCTGTGGACCGATCCCACAGCCGGCCATGGCCGTCATCTCCGAGTCGCGATACAGCCGCCCGAGCGCCAGGACGACGCCTAAAAAGAAACTTCCCGGCAGCACTACCCCCAGGTTGGCGGCGGCTTTGAGCCCGAGCAGGGTAAAAATGGCACTGGCGGGAATGTCTCCACTGGCTGCATCGGCCATAAACTGCACCAAACGATTGGTCAGCAGGATCACCACCAGCACCACAGTGACAGCCAGCCAAGACACAAGTACTTCACGCAGCAGATAGCGCGTCAGCCGCCCGGGCATCAAGACAGCCACCCCGTCGCTGCGGTAGCATTCATGCGTTTGTGCAATGCGATCACTCCCTAGTTGGGCAGATCGCGCCCATCATACCGCGAGCGCATTGTCAGCATCAGGCAAAAATTAAGGAGCATGCAGCCGCAATGGAGAAAACCTACAACCCCGCCGAAATAGAAACGCGCTGGTATGAGACCTGGGAGCGCGATGGCCGGTTTGAACCCAGCGGCGACGGTAATCCCTATTGCATCATGATCCCGCCACCCAATGTCACCGGCACATTGCACATGGGCCATGCCTTTCAGGACACGCTCATGGATGTCCTGATCCGCTATCACCGAATGCGGGGCGACAATACTCTCTGGCAGCCTGGCACCGATCACGCCGGCATCGCCACCCAAATGGTGGTCGAGCGCCAGCTGAATGCCGAGGGTCGCACCCGGGAAGAGCTGGGCCGTGATGCGTTCGTGAAAAAAATCTGGCAGTGGAAAGAGCACTCCGGCGGCACCATTCTGCAACAGATGCGCCGGTTAGGTGCCTCGGCCGATTGGTCGCGCGAGCGATTTACCATGGATGAGGGCCTCTCCGCCGCCGTCCGTGAAGTCTTTGTGCGCCTGTACGACGAGGGCCTGATCTATCGCGGGCAACGTCTGGTCAACTGGGACCCGGTACTGCAGACCGCAGTCTCTGATTTGGAGGTGGAATCCACCGAGGAGCAGGGTTCGATCTGGCGGCTGCGCTACCCGCTGGCTGACAGCGATGAGCATTTGGTGGTGGCCACCACACGACCTGAAACAATGCTGGGCGACACCGCCGTTGCCGTTAACCCACAGGATCAGCGCTATCAGCATCTCATTGGACGCAAGGTACGGCTGCCACTGGTCGGCCGTGAAATTCCGATTGTGGCCGATGAGTACGTGGATGCCGAATTTGGCACTGGCTGCCTAAAAATCACACCGGCCCATGACTTCAACGACTATGAAGTTGGCAAACGCCATGGCTGCACCCCGATCAATATCTTTACCGAAGAGGCGCGCATCAATGACAGCGCGCCCGAGGCCTACCGCGGACTTGATCGCTACGAGGCACGCAAACGCATTGTGGCTGATTTGGAAGCCGCAGGCCTGCTCGAGGGTATCGACCCGCACAAAATGATGGTGCCGCGCTGTGATCGCACCGGCGCGGTGGTTGAGCCCTACCTGACCTATCAGTGGTTTGTTGATCTGACCCGTGAGGTGCAGGAAGACGGCCGACCGGGCGGATGGTCTGAAATCACACGCCCTGCCATCCAAGCAGTGCGCCAGGGACAAATTAAATTTGTGCCTGAGAACTGGAGCAAGACGTATTACAACTGGCTTGAGGATATCCAGGACTGGTGCATCAGTCGGCAGTTGTGGTGGGGGCATCGCATCCCGGCCTGGTATGACGAATCTGGCAATGTCTATGTCGGCCATGACGAGGCCGAAGTGCGCCAGCGCCACGGCCTCAGCGCCGAGGCAGCCCTGACCCAGGACGAGGATGTGCTCGATACCTGGTTCTCCTCAGCCCTATGGCCATTCTCAACCCTGGGTTGGCCCGAGCAGACCGAAGCGCTGAAAACTTTCTACCCCACCAATGTGCTGGTCACCGGATTTGACATCATCTTCTTCTGGGTGGCGCGCATGATCATGATGGGGCTGAAGTTTGGCGGCGAGGTCCCCTTCCGCGAGGTCTATATTCATGGCCTGGTGCGCGATTCCGAAGGGGCCAAAATGTCGAAATCTAAAGGCAACGTGCTCGACCCGATCGACATTGTCGATGGTATCGACCTTGAGTCCCTGGTCAGTAAACGCACCACCGGTCTGATGCAGCCGCAGCGCGCGCCTGCCATCGAAAAACAAACCCGTAAGGCCTTTCCGGAGGGTATTGCTGCCCACGGCACCGATGCGCTCCGCTTTACCTTTGCCAGCCTAGCCACTACCGGGCGCGATGTCGTCTTTGACATGGGGCGCGTAGATGGCTATCGCAACTTCTGCAATAAGCTCTGGAACGCCGCACGCTATGTCCTGATGAACACCGAGGACGAAGACTGCGGACAGGACGGCGGTGAGGTCGAGCTGGGCATGGCCGAGCGCTGGATTATCTCGCGGCTGCAAAAGACCGAGCGCCAGGTCAACGAGGCAATTGCCGGCTATCGGATGGATCAGGCCGCTCAGGCCGTCTATGAATTCACCTGGGATGAGTACTGTGACTGGTATCTGGAGCTCAGCAAACCGGCACTGCAAGGCGATGTCAGCGCTGAGCGCGCGCGCGGCACGCGACGCACACTGGTTCGGGTACTCGAGGCACTACTGCGCCTAGCTCACCCCATGATGCCCTATATCACCGAGGAGATTTGGCAACGGGCAGCCCCGCTTGCCGGTGTCAGCGGCCAGACCATTATGAATCAGCCCTACCCAATCGCCGAGTCCGGTCGCGAAGACCCCGATGCTGAGGCTGAAATCGATTGGGTACAGCGTTTTATTCTGGGCATTCGGCGCATCCGTGGCGAGATGGATATCGCCCCGGGCAAACGCCTACCGGTCATTTTGCAAAACGCATCCGCTGATGACCTTGAGCGCCTTGAGCGGCATCGCAGCGCACTTGATTTTCTCGCCCGACTTGAATCCGTCGAGGTGCTGGAGCCCGGCGCCGAGGCCCCGGAATCAGCACTGGCGCTGGTCGATCAGCTGGAGATCCGTGTGCCCATGGCCGGGCTGATCGATAAGGACGCTGAGCTGGCCCGCCTGGCCAAAGAGCAAAAACGTCTGGCCGAGGAGATCAAGCGCACGGAGGGCAAGCTTGCCAATGATTCGTTTGTCAGCCGGGCACCGGCCGACGTCGTGGAGCGCGAGCGTGAAAAGCTTGCCGAGGCGCAGTCAGCGCTGGAGCGCATTAACGAGCAGGCAGCAAAAATCTCCACGCTTTAACCGGCAGAGCAACGATTACCGGTTGGCGTTCCACCAGGTCATGCCGTTGATCTGCAGAGCGCCACGGGTCATCGCCACCCGCCCACGAAGCTGGCCCTGTTCACTTCTCAACACACCAAAGCCCTGAAGTTGGCGGACCCATTGCTGCTGTTCACGCGGCATCAAGGGCACCAGTGGCTCATCAATACCGATCTCGGCCTGGAAATCCAGCTCATTGAGCAGCGCCGCACCGGATTGCCCCGCACGCATCCTCTCGGCGAGAGCGGGCGATATGACCAGTTGAGCCGAACCACTCAACCCCTGACCGGCTTCCGATTCGATACGAAAGACCGGCAAGCCGATCTCAGGGCCATCCTCAAGCAGCAGCGTTAGTGCCTCGGCCTGCCGCATCCAGGCACCTAAATTTCCGCCGCGCAGGGCCTGGGCAGAGGTCAGGAAAGCAAAAAGTTTATCGGCATCCAACTGCGAGGCAGAAAGCTCCATAGCCCCCCGGAGCGCTGGCACATCAGGCAAGGCAAGGCGATCCCATTCAATACCCAGACTGCCTATCAGCTTTTGCTCGGCCGAGAGCTCACTATTGCCCGTCATCACCAGCGACTCGAGGGCCAGACCCGGCGCATCAGGTGGTTCGATCAGCATTTGATTGACTTGAAAACGACTCTCGCCCACCCAGAGGCCGTCGAAGAGCGTGCCAGCCACCAACTCGCCATTCATGCGCAGGCGTATACCCTCAAGCGCCAGCCGCCCCTGCCCCTCCATTGTGGCCGACAGCGTTAATCCCGCCCAATCAAACGCGGTCGCTATCTCCTCAGAGGCTACCTGATAGAACCCACTAAAGCGCATCGGCTCAAAGACCATCAGCACGTTTAAGTCCGGGCCAATCAACCCCTCCAGGCGCTGAGTGGCCACCTCCACGGACTGCGTGCGCAGATTAATCTCACCGGCGACCGCAATGAACTGTGTATCACCCCCCAACTGGGTAATCAGCGCCTCTGTCACACCCCGAGGGCGCAGATAACCCTCAAAATCCACACCGCTGATGCCATGCTGCAGGGTTTGCTCAAGCACAAACTCCACCGGACCGGCCGGCAACCCCATGACTTTACGAAAATCAGCAGAAAGGGCGGCATCAGGCAGCCGAATCAAGGCCTCAGTCCGCGTGCTATAGAGCCCACGATCATAGGTTAGGACCTCTGATCGAGCCTCTAACCCATAAGCAGCGTTGAGTTGGGCGTCAAAAAGTGCGACCTGCTCACGATAGATCCGCTCGGTCTGCATCCCGGTGACGATCGGCATTGCCGCAGCAGCCAATGCCGCCAGGACCACGACGGTCCCTACTATCCAACGCCACCCCTTTTTCATCGCCATCTCCTGCAATCAGTGATATTCGCTAAGCTTAGCATTGCCCGGGGAGAAGTCGGGCGGCATACTGATCGGGCCTTAAACAATTTAAACCAGTCGCCAGGGGAGTCTTCGGACTGAGATTGCGCCAATGCGCTGACCCTGGAACCTGATCCGGATCATACCGGCGGAGGAAGTGCGACATGATGCTATTTAGCGTGGCCGCTATTGCGGCAGCCCTGATTATTTTTCTGATTCTTGGTCTGCGTGCCCGTCAACCCGATGGGCTGGATGACTACCTCACCGCGCGCGAAAGCCAAACATCAACGGCCCTTGGCCTGTCGTTTCTAGCCTCTGGCATGGGGGCGTGGATCCTATTTGCCCCACCGGAGGTCGGCGCCTTTGTCGGGCCCATCGCCGTGGCCGGTTATGCCCTGGGTTCAGCACTGCCCTTTATCATCCTCGGCTGGGCCGGGCCTGCCATTCGCCGGCGATTACCGGCCGGGCGCAGCCTAAGCGAATTTGCCGCTGAGCGCTTCGGCAGCACATTTCGACATTGGAGTGCCGGGCTTTCGGTGCTCTACATGCTGTGTTTTTTGGCCGCGGAACTCACCGCCATTGGTGCTATCACCGCGCTGCTGCTGGGTGTGGATGGCCGACCGTTAATCATTGCAGTGGCGCTCTCAACACTGATCTACACCGCTATTGGTGGTTTGCGAGCCAGCCTGACGACCGATCGCTGGCAGGGATGGCTAATGCTGGCTCTGCTCGGGATCGTTGCCATCGCGGCCCTGCAATGGTCGCCGGCGGCAGCGCCAACGACCGCACCGTCCACGCAGGCGATGCCCCCTTCAGCCGGTCTCTTCACGGCGCTAAGCGTTGCTCTGACACTGATTATTGCCGTGACTGCGGCCAATCTCTTTCATCAGGGCTATTGGCAGCGCATTTGGGCGGCCCGCAGCGATCAAGCGCTGAAACGGGGCGCGTTGCTAGGCGGGATCCTCACCATCGGTATGGTTACCCTGCTGGGTGGAGCCGGAGTGCTGGCGGCCACCCGTGGGATGGATCTTGGCAGTCCGCCGATACCGTTTTTTGCGCTACTGGCCAGCGCCTCCGATTGGTTGGTGCTGCCGGCGCTGATTCTGGCCATCACATTGGTGGCCTCTTCGGTGGACACACTGCAAAACGCATTGGTATCGCTGGGTGTCAGCGAGAGCGGTGGGCGGTTCGGACTGCGTGGCGCGCGCTGGCTTTCGGCGGCCTTAATGATTCCGGTCGTGTTATTGGCCCTGCAGCAGGTCTCGGTGCTGCGGCTGTTCCTCATTGCCGATCTGCTGTGTGCCACCGCGGTGATTCCACTGCTGAGCGGCCTGATGCATCAGGCCTCTGCCCGCGCAGCGATTGCCGGAGCTATTGCCGGGCTGGTTGGCGCGGTGCTCCCGGGCACGATCGCCACCGGCAGCTTGACCGGTGGCCTGCTGGTTGCCAGTTTCCCCAATTCGATCCCCACACTGGGGCCATTCTTGGGTGCGCTAGTGGCCTCAGGAGTGGTCACGCTTGGAGTGATGGTGATGGAGCGGCTCAGCCCGCGTTACTCAGCACCAGATTCACAATAACCAGCAATACAACGACAAAAATCACGGTAAAGACCAGTCCGGCGATAATAAAACTCGCCGGGCTGCCGTGATTAAAATCACGCTCACGCACATCATCCGACTGCACCCCAAAGGCAGCGGCCGCTGTGCTCTTTAGCGTCTGCCAAAAAGACACCCGTGGGCGGGTGGCATCAGGTCGCTCAGCATCACTCATCGATAATTTTCCTCAGGATCCACACGGGTCAGCAATAGTGCCCCTGCGATAAATAAAACAATCAGCGCCAGCATTGAATAGCGCACATCGCCAAACCAAACGCCCATCAAACCAAACAGAGGCGGTCCAATGAGCGCGGCCGACTTACCCAGCAGATTATAAAGCCCAAAGAACTCACCAGCGCGCTCGGCAGGAATCAGACCGGCATACAACGAGCGGCTTAGTGACTGCACACCCCCTTGAACCAACCCAACCAGTGCGGCGATCGCATAGAACTCCCAGGGCGAGCGGATAAATGCCCCCCAAATACAAATACCCACATAACCAGCCAGCGTCAGCATAATGGCCCATTTGGCGCCGACACGGGTGCCGATCGCGCCCATCGCAATCGCTGCCGGAAAGCCGACAAACTGGGTAATTAACAGCGCGACAATCAGGTCATTCTGCTCAAACCCCAGCGCCCGACCGTAAGCCACTGCCATGCGGATCGTGGTACCCACGGCATCGATATATAACCAATAGGCGAGAAGAAACATCCAAAGTGATCGGTGGCCGCGTAAATGCTTAAGCGTTTTCAGTACCTGCTGTAATCCACCGCGCAGCGAGGCTTTCTCCACTGACACGCTAACCGGCTCGGGCACCCCCACCATTAAAGGAAGGGTAAACAACGCCCACCAGACCCCGGTCATCACAAAGGCGATCAGGGCGGCGGACAGCGCTGTCTCAAGTCCGAACCAAGCAGGATTCAGTACGGCCAGCACGCAGCCTAAGTACAGCAACCCGCCCCCCAGATAGCCCAGCCCAAAACCCAACCCTGAGACAAAATGGCGATCGGCAGGTTGCGCCACCGTTAAAAGCAGTGAGTCATAGAACAGATTAGCGGCCATAAACCCGACGGTGGCCAACACAAACACCACAGCCGCCAGCCACCAATCTCCCGCCGGTACCAACGCCAACAGGGTGGTCATCAGCGCCGCTGGCATGGCAAAAATCAGCAAAGCACGCTTGCGCCATCCCGCCCGATCGGCCAGCGCCCCGATGATCGGCGCCATGGCAATAATCACCACACTGGCTAGCCCATTGGCCCAACCTAGCCGCAGGTTAGCCTGGGCTGCGGGCACATCAGCACTCCAGTAATCCTGAAAAAGAATCGGGAAAAACCCGGCCAACACCACCGTTGCAAACCCGGAGTTGGCCCAGTCGTAGAATGCCCACGACCACGTCGTGCGCCGGGCATTCGGGGCGTTGTTCATCGCCGCCCCGCTGGGGCCACCTCTCGCAGGTCACAGCGCATGACAAAGGCGTCCTCGCGGCCGTTTTCGCACGGATAGTAATCTCGGCGCCGTCCGACCCGACGAAATCCCTGGCTGTAATAAAGGTGCACCGCGGGGGCATTACTGGGACGGACTTCCAAAAACACCGATTCAGCCCCCCGCTCCTCAGCGCAGCGCAGCGCCTGCTCTAGCAAACGGCGGCCCAGGCCTCGATTATGCCATTCCGGGTGCACTGCCAGATTCAACACATGGGCCTCACCCGGCCCCATCGCCAGCACAAAATGCCCCACCATCCGATCAGTGGCCAACTGCACCCAGCATTCATAGCCCATGCGCAGGCAATCCTGAAAGATCGTCACCGACCAGGGGTAGTCATAAGCGCGTGTCTCCACCCCATGCACGGCCTCGATATCGGCGGGGCGCATCGGCCGGATGACCGGCATAAAGCTGACCGCCTCAGCGCTCATTCGCCTGACTGCCACGCCTGCTGCAACTGCTGTAAGTCGGCCCAGGCTTCGGCCTTAAGCTTGGGGTTTTGCAACAGCGTTGCCGGATGGTGCGTCACGATCAGGGGTCGGGAATCCAACGCGGTGTGCTGCCACTGCCCGCGCAGCGCGGAGACTGGCTGTGACTGGCCGCTCAGGGCTTGGCCTGCCTGATCGCCAAAGGCAAGGACGTAATCAGACGCGTTGGAATGCGTATTCGAGGGAAGGGTCTCGGAGGCGTTGGCCGCATTCAGATCCAGTTTGATCGCAGCCAGCATCGCGGTCAGTAGTTTTTTGACTGCAGGTGGACTCAACTCGGCACCCACCACCTCAAGCCACCTTTTCCCGGCTTTCGCGGGCAGCGGAATCAAAAACTGATCCAGTCCGCTGAGCGCATCATGCGGTGGGTCAGAGATGACGAGGGCGGGCGCGGTATTTGAGTCATCCGCCCCCGGGCGCAACCGCCAGGGGGTGATCCCCATTTCCCTGAGCAGCCGGTGGCGTCGGGCATCAAGCATGCTCATGTCCGGCAGCGTCGGTCAGACACCCTCAGTTTGGGGGTGCGTACGACCGGCACTAGTGCGCAGACGATTCAGGGCATTCAAATAGGCTTTGGCCGAGGCAATCACAATATCGGTATCTGAGCCCTGGCCGTTCACCACTCGACCCCCGCGCTCTAGACGCACCGTCACTTCACCCTGCGCATCGGTGCCTGTGGTGATGTTATTGACCGAGTAGAGCAGCAGCTCAGCTCTGACCTCAAGGATGGCATCAATGGCTTTAAACGCTGCATCGACAGGCCCATCGCCGGCCGCGCTGCTTTTATGCTCTTCGCCATCGACTTTCAGGGTGACATCTGCGACTGGTGTCTCGCCGGTTTCTGAGCAACACCGAAACGCCACCAATGTCACGCTCTGCTCTTCTTCAAGCGCCGCCACTGCTTCGGTGGCTAATGCCTGAAGGTCTTCATCAAAGATCTCGTGTTTTTTATCCGCCAGGTCCTTAAAGCGCTGGAATGCCTCGTTGAGCTGCTCGGCGGTGTCGAAGGTGATCCCAAGCTCTTCGCAGCGGCTGCGGAACGCATTGCGGCCTGAGTGTTTGCCCAGCACCATGCGGTTGGTTCCCCAACCTACATCCTCGGCGCGCATAATCTCGTAGGTCTCACGGTGCTTGAGCACACCGTCCTGATGAATCCCGGATTCATGGGCAAAGGCGTTAACCCCAACGATGGCCTTGTTCGGCTGCACCTGAAAGCCCGTGATATTGGAGACCAATCTGGAGGTCGGCAGGATCTCGCGGGTTTCGATTCGGGTGTCGCACGGGAAGTCATCTTGACGCGTGCGAAGCGCCATGACGATTTCCTCAAGCGCTGCGTTACCTGCACGCTCACCCAGGCCATTAATGGTGCACTCCACCTGCCGGGCTCCTTCACGCACGGCCGCCAACGAATTGGCCACCGCAAGCCCCAGATCATTGTGGCAATGCACAGACCAAACAGCGCGATCAGAGTTGGGCACCCGCTCACGCAGTTCACGAATCAGGCCGGCAAACTGCCCCGGCAAGTTGTAGCCCACAGTATCGGGGATGTTGATCGTGCCGGCGCCAGCATCAATGGCCGCCTCAATAATCCGACAGAGAAAATCAGGCTCAGAACGGCCCGCATCCTCGGGCGAAAATTCTACGTCATCGCACAGGTTCCGTGCCCGACGCACGGCCATTACCGCCCGCTCGACGACTTGGTCGGGGCTTAACTGGAGCTTTTTCTCCATGTGCACTGGCGAGGTGGCGATAAAGGTGTGAATACGCCCGGCTGCAGCCGGCTTAATGGCCTCGCCGGCGCGGTCGATGTCGTTTTCGTTGGCGCGCGCCAAACCGCAGACGCGTGCACCTTTAACGGTTTCGGCAACCGCTTTGACAGCCTCAAAATCACCCCGACTGGCCGCCGGGAAACCGGCTTCGATGATATCCACACGCAGTCGCTCGAGTGCCCGGGCAATCCTGACTTTCTCTTCACGCGTCATCGAGGCACCGGGGCTTTGTTCCCCGTCACGAAGCGTGGTGTCAAAAATGATCAAGCGCTCTGCATCGCTCATCGCCGTTTCACTCTTACTGGCTGTGGATAGACAATTCCATTCTAACCTGCATGACGACGTTTGCGACGCTCTCTTCGCCGCAACACCGTGATGACCGGCCCCGAACTCATATAAATCAGCGCCATGGCCAGCAGGACAATGGGTGGGTAGACCGACATCAGCGCCACACCCAACACCCCTAGCACCATAACGACAAAGGGCACCCGATAGCGAAAATCAATGTCTTTAAAACTGTCGTAGCGAATATTGCTGACCATCAGAATGCCGGCCAGCAATGTCACCACCAGTGCCGGAATACCGGCTGGCCAGCCACCAAAATCCAGTCGATCACCAGCCCACACAAGACCGGCCAGCGTCGCGGCTGCAGCTGGGCTAGGCAGACCCTGAAAATAGCGCTTATCGGCCATGCCCGCCTGGGTGTTAAAGCGCGCCAGCCGTAGCCCGGCGCAAGCGGTGTAAATAAACGCGGCAAGCCAACCCAGCTTGCCCCAGACGGCGCCCAGTTGGCCCAGATCATCAAGGGCCCACAGATAGATCACCAATGCCGGGGCAATGCCAAAGGACACCATGTCCGAGATGCTGTCGTACTGGACGCCGAAATCGCTCTGGGTATTGGTCAGACGGGCAACACGCCCATCGACGCCATCCATTAGCATGGCCACAAAGACCGCAATGGCGGCCAGCTCGTAATTGCCCGCCTGGGCCGAGACGATCGCGTAGAAGCCAAAGAACAACGCAAGCGTTGTGATGAGGTTGGGCAGCAGATAGATGCCCCGGCGAGGACGCGGCTTGTCGGACAACGGTCCTGTCATGACGACCTCAAAAAGGCGACAGCGGTCAGCGACCGCTGTCTGCCCGGTAGCGGATGGGTCAGGCAGCCAATCAGTTGCGGCTGCGATCGACCAGCTGGTTGGCCTTGATCCACGGCATCATGCCACGCAGCTTCTCACCCACCTGCTCAATTGGATGCTCGGCAGCGATACGACGCATGGCTTTGAGCTTGGGCGCGCCGGCCTGGTTCTCCAGCACAAACTCTTTGGCGAAATCGCCATTTTGAATTTCGGCCAGCACTTCGCGCATCGCCTGACGGGATTGCTCGTTAATCACGCGCGGGCCGCGGGTGAAATCACCATACTCGGCAGTGTTCGAAATTGAATAGCGCATGTTGGCAATACCGCCCTCATAGAGCAGATCGACAATCAGCTTGGTCTCGTGCAACACCTCAAAGTAGGCCATCTCAGGGGCATAGCCGGCCTCAGTCAGGGTGTCAAAACCCGCCTGAATGAGCGCGGTAATACCGCCGCAAAGCACTGCCTGCTCGCCAAAGAGGTCCGTCTCGGTCTCTTCGCGGAAGTTGGTCTCGATCACACCGGAGCGCGCACCACCGTTGGCAGCCGCGTAGGAAAGGGCGATGTCACGAGCCCGCCCGCTAGCATCTTGGTGCACGGCAATCAGGCTGGGCACACCACCGCCTTCGACATAGGTCGAGCGGACCAGATGACCGGGGCCCTTGGGCGCGATCATGATCACGTCCATATCAGGACGGGGTTCAATCTGCTGGTAGTGGATATTAAAGCCATGCGCAAAGGCGATGACACCGCCCTGCTTCAGGTTGCCGACCACATCGTTGCGGTAGACAGCGGCCTGATGCTCATCAGGCAGCGTCATCATGACCAGGTCAGCAGCGGCCACCGCATCGGCCACTTCAGCCACCTCAAGACCGGCAGCCTTGGCCTTCTCTGCACTGGCCGAGCCGGAGCGTAGCCCCACCACAACCGACACGCCGGATTCCTTCAGGTTATTGGCATGGGCATGGCCCTGTGAGCCATAACCCAAAATGGCCACTTTCATGCCCTGGATGATGGAAAGATCGGCGTCCTTATCGTAATAAACCTTCATGACTCCCCCGGAGTAATTCAAACACGCATTTGTTTATCGCCACGTGCGATACCAATGACACCTGAGCGGACGACTTCCATCGCCGTCTTATTCTCGAGCAGCTCGAGAAAACCATCGAGCTTGCTGCTGCGACCGATCACCTCGATGGTGTAGGTCTTATCGGTGACATCGACAACGCGGGCGTCGAAAATCTCGGCAAGCCGCTTGAACTCTTCGCGCGACTCACTGGATGTGGCCTGCACCTTGACCAACATCAGCT
The DNA here is from genome assembly GCA_965662395.1 of Spiribacter sp. Taxonomy (GTDB): domain Bacteria; phylum Pseudomonadota; class Gammaproteobacteria; order Nitrococcales; family Nitrococcaceae; genus Spiribacter. The sequence goes on from CBFIIM010000012.1 coordinate 15,280, forward strand.
CACGCTCGATGTGGGTGGCCTCGGTGATGTCCATTACTTTCACGACATCCAACAGCTTGTTGAGCTGCTTTAAAATCTGCTCGACGATGCGCTCATCACCCTGGGTGACCAGCGTCATGCGAGACAGCGTCGGGTCGTCGGTCGGTGCGACGGTTAGCGAGTCAATATTGTAGCCTCGGGCGGTGAACAGACCGGCAACGCGCCCCAGCGCGCCGAACTCGTTCTCAACGAGGATAGAAATGATATGTCGCATGCCAGTGACCGATGCCGAGTAAAACCCATAGACAGTGGACGAAACCGAGCAAGTTACGGCGCGGCGCCCTGAGCGTCAAGTTTGCCAAGGGGTGGGCGGCCTGCTCGCAGTGGGCTAATCTGTCCGCCATCAAAGGATTTTTACCGCCAGACCACAGGATTTCAATCGATGCGCGCAAGCCGTTTTCCGCTATTTACCAGCAAAGACACGCCGGCCGATGCCGAGATCATTAGTCATCAGCTGATGCTGCGCGCCGGACTGATCGAGAAAATTGGCGCCGGGCTTTATACCTGGCAGGCGCTGGGGCTGAGGGCTCTCAGACGCGTTGAACAGGTGGTTCGGCAAGAGATGGATGCCATTGGCGGTGTCGAGGTGCTAATGCCGGCCGTCCAACCTGCAGAGCTTTGGCAAGAGTCAGGGCGCTGGTCGTTTTACGGCCCCGAGCTACTGCGCATCAAAGACCGACATGAGCGTGACTTTTGCATCGGCCCGACTCATGAAGAGGTCATCACTGATTATGTCCGGCGTGAACTGCGCAGCTACCGACAACTGCCACTGACTTTTTATCAGATACAGACGAAATTTCGCGATGAAATCCGCCCGCGCTTTGGGATCATGCGCGCCCGCGAGTTTGTGATGAAGGACGCCTACTCCTTTCATCTGGATAGCGACTCACTGGAGGCCACCTATCAGGCGATGCGTACCGCCTACAGCCGCATTTTTGAGCGGCTGGGTCTGCGCTTTCGGGCCGTTGGCGCCGACAGTGGCGCCATCGGTGGCAGCGTCTCTGAGGAGTTTATGGTGCTGGCCGAGTCCGGCGAAGATGAAATCCTCAGCTGCACCCATTGCCAGTATGCCGCCAACACCGAAGTGGGTGATGGACGATCGGCCGGCGACGCGTGCCCGCAGTGCGATCAAGGCGTCATCGAAATCCACCGCGGCATCGAAGTGGGACATATTTTCCAGCTTGGCACCAAATACAGTGAGGCCATGGAGGCCACAGTGCTGAATGAGAACGGCGATCAGGTGCCGCTGATTATGGGGTGTTACGGCATCGGCGTCTCACGCGTTGTGGCAGCGGCCATCGAGCAAAATCATGATGAACGCGGCATTGTCTGGCCGGCCCCGCTGGCACCGTTTGACGTGGCACTGGTGACGATCGGTGCTGACCGCTCACCCGCCGTGAACCAAGCGGCAGAGGCGCTCTATCAGCAACTGCGCGATGCGGGCATCGACGTGCTTTGGGATGACCGCGATGCCCGACCCGGCGTGAAATTTGCCGATATGGAACTAATCGGCATCCCGCATCGACTGGTCATTGGTGATCGCGGCCTGGGCAACGGGACTATCGAGTACCGGGGCCGGCAAGCCGAAGAAAGCGAGGACATCGCGATTGATCAGGTGCTCTCGGCACTGGCAGAGCGAATGGGGTCACCATCCTCATCCAACCCGGGATAATCTTCGCCACGATCCTGGTACCAGGTGGCAAGCCGCGGATGCAGCCATTCAAACAGCGTGCGTCGATAGACATCCGGATCCAATCGGGGGGTTTGATAGTAGCCCGCCGCTTCTCTCTGGCGCTGGGCTTCAAACAGAATCACGGCAGCGGCTACTGAGACATTTAACGATTCCACCAGCCCTGCCATTGGGATAATGATGTGCTCATCGGCTGCCTCAGCACCGGCATCACTCACCCCCCAAAGCTCCGCGCCCATTAACACCGCACAGGGCTGGGTATAGTCAATCGACCGGAAATCCACCGCCCGATCTGACAAGTGCGCGGCATAAACGCGGGTGCCATCAGCCTTCAGGGCATTCACCGCAGCGGTCACATCATCATGCAGTTGCGTTTTAATCCACTGCCCGGCACCCGCTGAGCAATGGCGGTGGATCGACAGATTGCCCTGTGGCACCACCGCATGTGCCTCATAAACGCCCACCGCATCACAGGTGCGAAGAATCGCCCCCACGTTATGTGGTTTGTGCACACCATCCAGCAGGACCTTTAAATCCGGCTGACGGCGATCGAGTGTAGCGCGGCAGCGCGCCAGACGATTGGCACTCAAGATTTGCCTCCCCCAACGGTAAAACCGCTATTCTAGGCCATCATGAACCAGCGCATATTAATGGCCGGCTGCGGGCGTATTGGCTCCCGCCTTGCCCACGCACTCACCCAGCAGGGGAACACCGTCTATGGACTGCATCGCTCAGCCGAGCGCCCCCTGCCAAAGGGCGTCATTCCCATTATCGCCGATCTTGTGGCCAGCGATGATCTGGCCGACAGGCTGCCAACCACACTGGATGTGGTCTATGTCATCCTGACACCCGATCAATATGATGATGCCGGCTATGAATCCACCTATGTCCGGGGCACGGCGGCGCTCATCCGCGCACTGGCAGCCAGCGGCAATACCCAGGCACGGTTGGTGTTTGTCTCCAGCACCGGGGTGTATGGCCAAAATCAGGGCGAATGGATTGATGAGACAAGCCCCACCCAGCCGAGTCGGTTTTCAGGCCGTCGATTGCTGGAGGCCGAGAGCATCGCAGCCCAACATCCCGGCACGCATAGCATTATCCGTTTTGGTGGGATTTATGGGCCCGGCCGCGAAGCTTTGCTACATCGGGTGGCTCGCGGAGAAGCCTGCCAAGACAATCCACCGCTCTACACCAACCGCATTCATGAAGATGACTGCATCGGCATTCTTGAGCACCTGGGGGCCATTGAACAGCCGGCCAATGTTTATATCGGCGTCGACAATGAACCCGCCAGTCAATGTGAAATCATGACTTGGCTGGCTGATCAGATGGGCGTTGAGCCACCGCCGAGGCAGACAGTGGAGGCAGGTCAGAGTGGGAAGCGCTGTCGCAACCAGCGCCTAATCGACAGTGGCTACCGACTGCGCTTCCCCAATTATCGGGCGGGTTATCGGCCGCTGGTGACAGACCCGCGCTTGGGTGTGGACAAGGCAGGCTCTTGAGCCGCATAGAAAGCGGCCAAATCACGCATATCCTCATCACTAAGGCCTGCGGCCTGACCGTTCATGATCGCGTTCTGCCGATCCCCGGTTTTATAGGCTTTCAGCGCGTGATACAGATAATCGGCGTGCTGGCCTGCCAGCATTGGAAAGGCGACGTTATCGCTAGCTCCTGTTGCGCCGTGGCAGGCGATACAGGTCTGCGACTTATCTCGGCCCGCCTCGACATTACCGATCGGCTGGGCCACTGCCACTGCACTGGCACCAGTGAGCGCCAAGGCCATTGTCAGCTTCATCATGCGGTTCATTGCGCACCCCCACGACCGACGGCCTCAAAATAGGCAGCGATATCCAGCATGTCCTGTTCGGAGAGCGTTTCCGCTAGTGCCTGCATCGTTGGATGCTGGCGATCACCATTGCGATAGGCGTTTAATGCCGAGACCAGATACTCGCTGTGCTGTCCGCCCAGTCGCGGCACCCGGAATGATGGATACGCATTGCGGTATCCCTCAACACCGTGGCAGCCGAGACATGTATAGGCCTTTGCCCGGCCCGCCTCAATATTGCCCTGGGCTGCACTCAACCCGGGTAGTGCCACCAGCATGATCGCCATGGCCATTGCCAACCGTCGCATGATGTTCATTGCGCTCCTCTTAGCCGGTTATTCAAGCCCGCCATGCGGATCTCCCCGCAACGGCGCCATATACTTCCATGGATTGCGACCGCGGTAAAGTTGACTTTAATCAATTTCAAATCGAGCATCAGGACTATGAGCTGCGAAATACTGGTTATTTATTACAGCCGCCACGGCGCAACCCACACTATGGCCCGGCAAATCGCCCAAGGCATTGAGACAGTCAGCGAGGCCACAGCACTGCTGCGCACAGTGCCCACGGTCTCGGCGACCAGCGAGGCCACTGAGCCGGCGGTACCCAGCGAGGGCCCACCCTATGCCACGCTGGATGAGCTGGGCCGTTGCGATGGTCTGCTGATCGGCAGCCCCACACGCTTTGGCAATATGGCCGCACCGCTTAAGCATTTTCTGGATCAGACATCGGGGTTATGGCTCTCCGGCGCATTGGCCGACAAGCCTGCTGCGGTGTTTACCTCAACCGGCAGTCTGCATGGCGGGCAGGAATCAACGCTGCTATCCATGATGCTGCCACTGCTTCACCACGGCATGTATCTGGTGGGGTTGCCCTACACTGAGACCGCACTCAAAGACACCACAACCGGCGGCACCCCCTATGGCGCCAGTCATTTAGCAGGCGAGGATGGGCGCGCCGTGGATGATACCGAGGCATTGCTGTGCCGGCGCCTCGGTGCACGTGTGGCCACCCTGGCCGTCCAAATGAGCGCCGCCCGCGGACAGAGGTCATGATGGTCAGCGAAGAGACTGCAACCACCGTTGGCGCTTCAACCCTATACCGCCTAGCAATGGGCTGCTACTTGTTGCTGATCGGGTTACTATTCGCCTGGCTGATCTGGCTGGCACCACCACCGGCGGCCCTGCGAAGCCTGCTGCTCGTGGTGTTTTTGCTACCCCTTCTGCTGGGTCTGCGCGGGCTTTTGCACCGTCGACGCTATACCCTGCAGTGGACCGGAATGCTCATTTTGGCCTATGCCGTCCATGGGCTAGTCACCGCAACCGGGGAGCCCCCGGAGCGTTGGCTGGGACTGGCTGAACTGCTGGCAGCCAGCGGCTATTTTATGAGCGCCATGCTGGTTTTGCGCGATGGCAAAAAGGCAGCAAAAGCCCACTAAGAAGCGGCATCACTATCGAGGATGGAGCGGATAAACGGCACCGTCAGTCGGCGCTGGCGCTGCAATGAGGCAGCATCTAGACGATCCAATACCTGCATTAGGTGATGCAGATCGCGCGCCTCATGCCGCAGCAGGTAACGGGCACTCTCGCTCGGTAGCTTGAGGCCCCGCTCAGCGGCCGCATGCGCCAAAATCATGGCTCGACGGGCATCATCCGGTGGGGAGAGCCGAAAGCGCAGCAGCGCATCAAGCCGTGAGACCAGATCCGGCAATCGCAACCCAAGCCCGGATGGCGCGCTGCCTGCGGCCAACAACAGATGGCCTCCTGTATCCCGCAATCGGTTGTAGCAGTGAAAAAGCGCCTCTTCCCAGTCGGTCATCCCAGCGACGCTGTCCAGATCGTCGATGGCTACCAGCGTTAAGTGTTCAAACCCCTCAAGCAGGGCCGGGTCGGCCTGGCAATAGTCCCGCAAAGGCAGGTAGACCGCGGTTGCACCGCGGCGGCTGACTTCGCCACAGGCGGCCTGCAGCAGGTGGCTACGGCCACTACCCGGTGGCCCACTGAGGTAAAGCGACTGTCCGTCGGCTGTGCCCAAATTCTCTATCGCGGCGACAACCTGCTCATTGCCCAGGCGCTCAAAGCGCGCTAAATCCGCGCTCTGATTCCAGCGAAAATCAAGGGCCAACTGCTCACGGGGTCCAGAGGTCATGGTTAACGCCAGAAAAAGCCATCGCCCTGCTCATCAGGAACCAAGCGGGTATCGCGCTCCAGTGCCGAGCGTACGCGCGCCTCCTCGACGGTGATGGCCAAAGCAAAAGTGACCATTTGATCTGTGACGATCGAGGGGCTGACCCGCTCCACACCAGTAATCGCCTCAAGCCGCTCGATCACACGCGCCTGTGCAGCCAGCGTGGTTATATTGGCAATGGATATCGAGAGCATCCGCTGTGCCGACAGATCGGGCAGATAGGCATAGTCCCTGCGCAACCCTCCGACCAGCTCATCAATCGTCTCCTTGAGCAAGCCATCCGCCTGATCGGCGCCACTACTCCAACGCCGAATTTCCGAGGATTCACCCAATTGCATCCAGCGCGCATTCAGGCGCCCATCAGCCAACACCTGAACGCGCCCGGCCAATACATCATTGATCCCATACCGCAAGGAGGCTTCGCGCACCGGATCGGCAAATCCCACCGCAATATCCGCGTAGCTCACGCTCGAGAGATCCTCCAGATCCATCAATGGAAATATCACCCGAAACCCCAATGTCGCGGCCTGACGTTGCAGCTGCTCTCGCCATTGGGCATCGGACACGGCATCGGCCAACCGTCGCTCGCCATCACGCTCAACGGCCAACCAAACCAGCACTGATGGCGCAGGGCTTGGCCAGATTTCCACCCCGGCCCGAACCAGTTCGCGCTGGACGTCCTGCAGGGCGAACCGAGTCTCAAGCCGGGTTTCGGTTAAAGGCGTATCCGGTTGTGGGGCAACCACTGATTCGGCGGTGGGTTCAAGCGGCACTTCCCGATAACTAAAACCCAGCACAAACCGCTCAGCCTCGGAGCGCAAGCGCTGTCCGACAGGGCTTTCGGGTAGCATCGGCAGACCGGTTAAGCGAACGATTAACTGTCCCATCGCCCCAGCGATGGCGGCGCGACGGGCAGCCTCGGACTCACCGCTGACCGGAACACTGATAACGCCGTTGGGAGCGGATTGGGCAGCGACTGGCGCCACCGCGCCCAGCAGCAAAAAAACCAACAACCCAAGCTTGAGAAAACGTTTCATCAGGGGAGACATCCACCGCCATAAAAGTGGAATTAAGGTACCATGACAGGCGTTGCTGGACGATTGAACCAAGACTGGAGCCCATCTTGACCTCACCCAAACCACCCACCGGATTAAGTTACCGCGACGCCGGAGTTGATATCGACGCCGGTAGCGCCTTGGTAGAGCGCATCAAACCGGATGTAGCCGCCACACAACGCCCCGGCATGATGGGTGGGCTCGGCGGATTCGGTGGACTGTTTGAACTGCCTATCGAGCGTTATCGCCAACCGGTGTTGGTCTCTGGGACCGATGGGGTGGGCACCAAATTGCGTCTTGCCCTTGAGACCGGCCGCCACGATGGTATCGGCATCGATTTGGTGGCCATGTGCGTTAACGACGTCATCGTCACCGGTGCCGAGCCGCTCTTTTTCTTGGACTACTATGCAACCGGGCGCCTCGATGTCGATGTCGCCGAGCAGGTCATTCGCGGTATCGCCCGGGGCTGCCAGCAAGCCGGTGCCGGATTGATTGGGGGTGAAACCGCCGAAATGCCCGGCATGTATAGCGAAGGCGATTATGATCTAGCCGGTTTCTGTGTCGGCGTTGTTGAGCGGGATGCCATCATCGACGGACAACGCATCCAGCCCGGCGATCAACTGATTGCCCTAGCCAGCAGCGGGGTTCATGCCAATGGTTACTCGCTGGTGCGGCGAATTCTACAGCTGGACGCCGAAGCACTCAGCCGAGTCCTTGACGAGCGCACGCTGGGCGACTGGCTGCTCGAGCCAACACGAATCTATGTCAAAAGCACGCGCACTTTGATCGATACGGTGGAAGTCCGAGGACTGTGTCACATCACCGGTGGTGGATTGACCGAAAACCTACCGCGGGTGCTGCCCAAGGGTGTGGCGGCCTCAATTAACACCAGCAGCTGGCAATGGCCGGCACTGTTTGACTGGTTGCAGACCACCGGCGGGGTGGAAACCGCCGAAATGTATCGCACCTTTAACTGTGGCATCGGCATGGTGGCCG
>CBFIIM010000013.1:0-21897 GCA_965662395.1 Spiribacter sp.
CTGCGCTCGGCTTGTTCGCCCGGGTGGATCAGTGTTCTTCTCCACCATCAACCGTAATGCCCGCGCCTGGCTGTTTGCCATTGTCGGTGCGGAATATCTATTGCGGTTATTGCCGCGGGGGACACATGATGCATCAGCCTTTATCAAACCCGCCGAGCTGGGCCAGTGGTGCCGGAAGGCAGGGCTTTTGATCAGCGACCTAAAAGGGCTTGCGTACAACCCCTTGACCCGGCATTACCACCTAAGCGATGACATCCGGGTCAACTACTTAATGCACACCCAACCAACAGGTGAAGCATGACGCGCTGGCGGCGGGCGGCCGGTGTACTGTTCGACCTGGACGGGACACTGCTGGACACCGCACCGGATCTGATCGACAGTCTCAATGCACTGCTGGCCGAGCAAGGACGCCCACCCTGCCCAGCGTATGATCTGGCTAATGCGGTGGGGCACGGCAGTGCGCCGATGATTGCCCGAGCATTTAACCTCCCCCCTGCCGACCCGCTCTTTGAGCCACTGCGACTTCAATTTCTGGATCACTATCGAGAGAGGGTCTGTGTCCACACAAAACCCTTTGACGGCATTGAGGGCGTGCTCGATGCACTCGAAGCAAACGCCATTCCTTGGGGCATTGTGACCAACAAACCCGGCTGGCTGACACGCCCATTAATCACCCAACTCGATTATCACGAGCGACCCGCCTGCGTGATTACCGGCGATGACATCGCTCTGCGCAAACCCCATCCGCACCAGGTGCTTGAAGGCTGCCGTTGTCTAGCGCTGGATCCTGAACAATGTCTGGTCGTCGGCGATGCGGAGCGCGATATTCAGGCCGGGCATCGTGCCGGCACCATGACGCTTGCCGCCCTGTGGGGTTATTTGAGTGGCGATGACCATGCCGGACACTGGGGCGCTGATGGGGTTATCGACCATCCCGACCGAATCTTTGAATGGCTGGCCGTCTAGCCGATGGAGCCGCTCGAATACTGTCGCAGCAAAGCAGCTCCTGAAGGCTCCAGTCTCTATTATGCGTTGCTCTTTACGCCGGCGACGGCACGCCCCGGACTGACAGCACTGGCCGCTTATCGCGCCGAAATCCTAGAGATCCCCATCGAAGTTAGTGACAACGGGGTGGGTGCAGTCAAACTGCAGTGGTGGAAAGAAGAGCTGGAGCGATTACGCAATGGCGCCCCCAGACATCCAATCAGCCGGGCACTGCATCAGGCGATCCCCACTTCTGTGCTGGCCACTGACGCACTGGATCAGGTTATCGAAGCGGCACAAATGGACCTTGAATATGGCCGCTATCCCTCGCTGCAGGCGCTGACCCTCTATTGCCATCGGGCGGGGGCGACAACAGCACAGCTGAGCTGGCCGCTGTTAAGCGATAATGCCGCCACCGCCGCTCCCTTTGCCCATGACCTGTCAATGGCCCTGGAGCTGACTCGCATTTTGCGCCGACTCCCACAGGATATTCAGCGCGGGCGGATTTACATCCCCGAAGATGACATCGAGGCAGCTGGACTTGACCCCAATCAGCTGCTGACCACCCCCAATGATCCCCGTTTGACCCAACTAATCAAACAACAGGGTGACCGTGCCGCGGATTTCCTCAATAGCGCCATCCAGCGACTACCCTTAGCAATGCGCGCTGAAATGCGTCCGGGATTAATCCTGGCGGTACTCCACCGGGAATTACTGAAAGTCATTGCCGAGGACCAGCATGCGGTGATGACCCGCGCCCACCATCTCACCCCCCTGCGCAAGCTCTGGCTTGCCTGGAAGACCGCACGGAGGCCAAGCAAAGTGCGTCCTTGGCCGCAGGAGAGCAACCCATGACCATCACACTCAAAACCCGCCCGGACTACCAGCCGTCAGGCGCTCGACTGGAGGGGCAACGCCTACTCATCACTGGGGCCGCAAGCGGCCTGGGTAAGGCATTGGCCAGCCTAGCCGCTGCAGAGGGTGCCGAACTGATCCTACTGGATCGCAATCTCAAGGCATTAGAGCGCCTGCATGATGAGATCGAGGCACACGGGCTTGCCCAACCTGCCCTCTACCCGCTTGATCTGATGGGCGCCTCACCCGATGACTACACCGAGTTAGCAGATCGTATTGCCGAGAGCCTCGGCGGGCTGGATGCTCTGGTCCATGCCGCTGCGGACATTGGAGAGCCCGCACCAATTGCCCTCTACGACCCGCAAGCGTGGCTGAAGTGCCTGCACATCAATGTCAATGCGGCATTTTTACTGACTCAGGCACTATTACCGCTGCTGCGGGGCAGCGCCGGGCGAATCCTCTTTGTCAGTGATGAATGCGGACGAACAGGACAGGCCGCTATGGGCGCTTATGGCGTTAGCAAATGGGCCATAGAAGGTTTGGCCGCCATGTTGGCAGCTGAGCGCTCTGCGGCCCACCCAATTGACTGCTGCAGCGTTGACCCGGGCGCCATGCGCACCGCCCTTAGGCGCAACCTCTATGCCGGTGAGATGGCGCATGAGTCGCCCCTGCCGGATGGCAGCGCCGCGGCCATGCTGGAACTTCTCGACCCGACCATCCCGCTTGCCAACGCGCAACAGTACCGAGTCGAAACCTGACAGATGTGGCATCCTTGTGTCACAGATCACTATTAATGTGGAGATTTCACGATGGGATTTGCCTTATCGTCGCTGCAGGTGCGAAGCAGCGCATTTGGTGCACATCAGCCGATTCCCGCTCGTCATACCGGCGAAGGTGAGGATATTGCACCCCCTATTCACTGGACCGCCGTGCCGGAGGGGACGCAGAGCTTTGCGGTGATCTGCCATGACCCGGATGCCCCGCTGGTTAGCCCTGGCAGTTATGGTTTTGTGCACTGGGTGTACTACAACATCCCCGGCAATGTTGATTCGCTGGAGGAAGGCAGCGCCGCGTATACCAATGGCGTCACCGATTTCGGCAAGCAAGCCTACGGCGGCCCCATGCCGCCCGAGGACCATGGCACACATCACTACTATTTTTGGGTGCTTGCCCTCGATCAGGACTTGAACCTAGAACCGGGACTGACCCTCTGGCAGTTTCTTGATCAAGTTGAGCCACATGTCATCGGCATGAACCGGCTGATCGGCACCTACGAGCGTTGATGCTGCGCTTGACCGTGCTGGCATAAACCAAGGACTGGGCAGTCCGCACAGCGCGGACTGCGCGGTCGGCAGTGATGTTTGCCAAGGGTCACGATCAACCCGTGGTACTGTCGGTAGCGCTCCACGTCGGGATGGATCCGCGCATGGAAGTAATCCTGAAGCTCACCGTAGCCAATATTGGGTGAGACCTCACCCATACGAGAGAATATTCTGCGCGTATAGGCATCCACCACAAACACCGCTCGCCCAAAGCCATAGAGCAGCACATCATCCACGCTCTCCGGCCCCAGACCTTTTGCTGACAGCAGTCGCTCTCGCAGGACTGGCGTGTTGAGTTGCCGTGCTCCATCCTCACCGCCCAGATCAATCCATGCCTCACAGGCTGCTCGCAACCGCTCGGTCTTAACGTTATAGAACCCACTTGGGCGCAGGCAATGCTTCAGCAAGAAGATATCAGCGGCCAGAATCGCCTCAGCCGACATCAGAGACTCAGCGCTAAGCCGCTCGAGGGCTAGCTCGACATTCCGCCAAGCTGCATTTTGGGTCAGCACTGCCCCAACCAACACCTCAAAAGCAGTCTCGGCAGGCCACCATGGCTGCTCCCCGAAGACTCTGGCTAGCAAGCCAAAAGCATTCGCCGGCAGTGCGTTATCGGCGCCGGCGCTCAACTGACCCTCTGCGCGTAGCGCCCGGCCGTGGTTTTTGTACTCGGGGGGCTGGTAGACCGACTAACTCGGCAAGATGCCGAACTTCACCGGCACTTAATGCCTGAACCTGGCCTTCCCGAAGGCCGGGAGGCAGCTCGACCGGGCCATAACGCACACGCATCAGACGGCTGACCTGAACCCCTTGAGACTCCCAAAGGCGTCGCACTAGGCGGTTACGCCCCTCGCGTAGCCTGACCCGATACCACTCGTTGGCAGCACGTTGGGTATCAATGGGCTCGATGCTCTCGAAGGCTGCATCCCCGTCTTCGAGCGTCACACCGGCTAGCAGGCGCTTGAGCATTTCTGGCTCGACACGGCCATAAATCCTGACCGCATAATCCCTTGCCAACTGATGACTGGGATGCATCAACCGATTGGCCAGCTCACCATCGGTGGTGAGCAGTAGCAAACCCGAGGTGTTGATATCCAGCCGGCCAACGGCCACCCAGCGACCGGTTTCAAGTCGAGGCAGACGATCGAAGGCGGTGCGCCGGCCCTCCGGGTCAGAACGGCTCACCACCTCGCCGGTGGGCTTGTGATAGGCGATCACCCGCCGCTCGGGTTCAGCAAGGCTGCGCGCACCCATTAGGCGTCCATCAACACGGATCTTTGCGCTCGGGCCTACCCGATCACCCAATTTGGCGGGTTTGCCGTCCACCTCAACACGGCCCGATTCAATCACCGCCTCCATCGCGCGCCGAGATCCCATGCCTGCTCGCGCCAGCACCTTCTGCAGTTTTTCGGTCGTCATTCTCCCCCCTGCACAGGTACTTCCAGATCCAATTCAGGATGCTCAGGCCCAGGCTCGGCGATTTCCATCAGTGTGGGCAACTCGCTGAGACTGGCCAAATTGAAATAGTCCAAAAACACACGAGTTGTCGCAAATACCGCTGGGCGACCGGGTGAATCACGATGACCCGCCACTCGGATCCAGCCGCGCTCTTGAAGCGTGCGCATAATATTGCTGCCAAGCGCCACACCGCGAATCTCTTCGATCTCACCACGAGTAATCGGCTGGCGATAGGCAATTATCGATAGTGTCTCCAACACCGCTCGGGAGTAACGCGTGGGTTTTTCCTCCCATAGGCGTGACACCCAGCGAGAATAAGCCTCAGGGACCTGCAGCCGGTAGCCACTGGCGACCTTTTGCAGCTCAACCCCACGGCCTGAGAGTTGCGCGCGCAGTCGCTCCAGCGCCTGGCCAATCGCCTCTCGACTGGGGGGTTCATCGTCACCAAAAAGATGCTGCAACTGCTCAACCGACAGGGGTTCACCGGCGGCCAAAAGCGCCGCCTCCAGAATGTTCTCCATCGCTACTTCAGACATTGGCCACCCCTCCATCGGTCATCAGGTTGCCCGATCGCAGGTACAGCGGCGCAAAAGGCTCAGCCTGCACCAGCTCGATCAGCGAGGCCTTAAGTAGCTCCAAAATGGCCAAAAAGGTCACCACAACACCCGCTACTCCCTCATGCGGTTGCAAAATTTCATTGAGGCCCACAAAACGCTCTCCATCCAGCCGATCAAGCGTCTCACTCATGCGCTCGCGCACGGACAATGCTTCTCGCTGAATTTGGTGGTGAGAGAACATTTGCGCGCGCTCAAGCACCTCAGCAAAAGCCGCCAACAACTCAGCCAAGTCCACCTGAGGCTCCTTGACGGCTGCCTGCATTGCGGGTGCAGCGGCTGATCCGGGGAAAACATCACGGGCCACCCGAGGGATCTCATCGAGGTTGCGTCCGGCTTCTTTAAACTGTTCGTATTCACGCAACCGCCGTATCAGCTCGGCGCGCGGATCGGGATCATCGTCCTCATCCACCGAGGGCGGTCGGGGCAGCAACATGCGCGATTTAATCTCCGCCAGCATCGCTGCCATCACCAAATATTCAGCGGCAAGCTCAAGGCGTAGATCTTTCATCAAATCCACATAGACCATGTACTGCCGGGTGATCTCGGCGATAGGAATATCAAGGATTTCCAGATTTTGACGCCGAATCAAATAAAGCAGCAGATCGAGCGGGCCTTCAAAAGTCTCAAGAAAGACCTCCAAAGCATCCGGCGGGATATACAAATCGCGCGGCAACTCGGCAAAAGGCTGGCCGCGAACGGTGGCCACAACCTCTGGCTCTAGCAACTCTCCGAGCGGCTGATCATTCATCGAGTGCGATAATCCAAACCAATCGCCGAGCGGACTTCATGCATGGTTTCGCGGGCAACGGACTTTGCGCGATCACAGCCCTCATGAATGACTTGCCGGACATGATCCGGATCCCCCTCCAGCTGGATGGCGCGCTCGCGAATCGGGGCGATCTCAGCCTGTACTGACTCAATCAACGGGCGTTTGCATTCAATGCACCCAATACCCGCTGAGCGACAGCCTTGTTGTACCCAGGACTGGGTAGCGTCATCGGAGTAGACCTTATGCAGGTCAAAAACAGGGCATTTCTCAGGCTCGCCTGGATCATCACGGCGGACACGGGCGGGATCCGTAGGCATGGTACGAATCTTCTGCTCGATGTCCTCATCACGCTCTCGCAGAGATAACGTGTTGCCATAGGATTTGGACATCTTACGACCATCCAGCCCTGGCATCCGCGAGGCTTTTGTCAGCAGGGCTTCGGGTTCGGTCAGCACATTCCGCCCGCCGCCTTCTAGATAACCCACAAGCCGTGCCTGATCCGCCAGTGTCAGGTTTTGCTGGGTCTCAAGCAGTGCCCGCCCCTCGGCCAGGGCATCGGCATCACCGGCTTCCTGATATCGGCGCCGCAGTTCACGATAGAGCTTGCCCTGTTTTTTGCCCATCTTGCCGATCGCCTGCTCGGCCTTTTCTTCAAAGCCCGGTTCGCGACCAAAGAGATGGTTGAAGCGTCGCGCAAGCTCGCGTGTCAGTTCCACATGCGAGACCTGATCTTCACCCACTGGAACGCCGCTGGCCCCATAGATCAGGATGTCTGCGCTCTGCAGTACCGGATAGCCAAGAAAACCATAGGTTGCCAGGTCGCGCTCGCGCAACTGTTCAATCTGGTCTTTATAGGTGGGCACCCGCTCAAGCCACCCCAGCGGCGCAATCATCGAGAGCAACAGATGCAGCTCGGCGTGCTCCACCACCTTGGACTGGATAAACAGGGTTGCCAGATTAGGGTTGACCCCACAAGCCAGCCAATCCACCACCATGTCCCAAACACTGCGTGAAATGACTTCGCGATCCTCATAAGCCGTCGTCAGCGCGTGCCAATCAGCCACGAAGAAAAAACAGTCATGCTGCTCTTGCAAGGCCACCCAGTTACGGAGCACGCCATGGTAGTGGCCAAGATGGAGCCGTCCTGTAGGGCGCATTCCGGATAGAATGCGATCGCCCTGGGAAAGTGTTGGATTCAAGATAGCCTCCGCTGCCTGCATACCCGGATTATTGTCGTATTTTCGGCCATGATAGCTGATCAGGATTCAAAAACCTGCGCATCCCCAGCGCCATGACGTAGCACCTCCGGGGAGTCGCCGCTTAAATCAATGACCGTACTGGGCTCAAGCCCCCCGGCACCGGCATCGATAATGGCATCGACCTGCTTACCGATGCGCTCACGAATCACCTGAGGATCGGTCATAACTTCCTCATCCCCGGGCAGTAACAGTGTGGTTGTGGTCAGTGGCTCGCCTAGGGCCTCCAGCAGCGCAATCGCGACCGGATGTTCGGGCACTCGGATACCAATGGTTTTGCGCCTTGCGTGCTGCAGGCGGCGTGGGACCTCGGCGGTGGCACGAAGGACAAAGGTGTAGGGGCCCGGCGTATGTGCCTTGAGCGCGCGAAACGCCGAGTTATCCACCCGCGTATAACTGCCGATATCCGAGAGATCGCGACAGGCCAGAGTGAAGTGATGCCGCTCACCCAAATCACGCAGGGTCCGAATACGATCGATGGCCGCTTTCTCTCCCATCGCACAGCCAAGCGCATAGGTCGTTCCCGTGGGGTATACCACCACGCCGCCCGATTTAATGATTTCCACAGCGCGGTTGATCAGCCGCGCCTGGGGGGTCTGAGGGTGCACTTCAAAATACTGGCTCATACCGCCTCCGTTGATGTCGATGTCTGGTCAGTCCAAGTATGGTAGCGTCTCGACCCCATGGAGGACGATACGCATGTACTACGCGATCATCAGTGAAGATATTGAGGATAGCCTTTCCCTGCGAATGGGTGTCCGCCCTGCCCATCTGGCACGGGTCGAGCAGTTGTGCGACGAAGGCCGACTGCTAATGGCCGGCCCACACCCGGCCATTGACGCCGAAGACCCCGGCCCTGCCGGCTTTAGCGGAAGCCTGATCGTTGCTGAATTTCCCTCATTGGAGGCCGCCAAAGCATGGGCAGAGGCCGACCCCTATGTCGAAGCGGGCGTCTACCGCAACGTGACGGTTAAACCTTTCAAAAAGGTTCTGCCATGAACCCCGTCGATAGCACGGACCGCCCGGCGCTGATTCGGCATCGAATTGAGGCGGCCATTCAGACCGAGACGCTGGAAATCCGCGACGATAGCCACCTACATGCCGGTCATGCCGGAGCGCGCGCAGGGGGTGGTCACTTTTGGGTGCGTATCGTCAGCCAGGATTTTGCAGGCCTGCCCCGCCTGGCGCGCCACCGCCAAGTCTACGCCGCCATTGGTGATGCCATGCGCAATGATTGCATCCATGCACTGAGTATCGAGGCGCTGACGCCCGATGAGATACCGGCAAACCCTGAACCATCAAAAGGTGAGTAATTGATGATGATTCGCTCTATTTTTTCTCTGCCGTGGCGCCATGCCGCACTGGCTGTCTGCCTGATCATAACCGGTCATGCCGTTGCCCAGCAGGACACCGAAGAACAGGTCATTGCCCGAGTCAATGGCGAAACCATCACCGAGCGTGAGCTCAACCAGCTGATCGCCCAACAGATGCAGGGCCAGGGCGAAATTCCGCCCCTACAGCGCCAACAGTTTCTAGATGAAATTATCAGCCTGATGTTGTTAGCCCAAGCCGGCGAAGATCAGAGCCTTGATGAGACTGCAGAGATTCAAGCCCAGATTAACAATCACCGCCGCACGGCATTGGCCCAAGCATTTGTCCGTCAGCTGACCACTGAAGATCCAGTGGATCAAGCAACCCTGCAGGCTCGATATGAGGCGGAATTCGGCGATGCCCTGCCGCTTGAATATCGCGCCCGACATATTCTGGTAGCCGAGCGGGAACAAGCCGAGGGTCTGATTACACGGCTTAATGATGGCGAATCGTTTGAGGAATTGGCGCAACAGTTCTCACAAGATGGCAGTGCCTCGCGCGGCGGCGACCTGGGTTGGTTTGCCAGCAGCGACATGGTGGCGCCCTTCTCTGAGGCCGTGGTGGCAATGGAAACCGGAGCAATCAGCGAGATGCCCGTTGAAACGCGTTTTGGCTGGCATGTCATTCGCCTTGACGATACCCGAGAAGCTGAGGCCCCCGCCTTTGAAGAGGTCGCGGGTCAACTGCGCATGGCTATCATTAATGAGCGAATTCAAGCGACTCTGGATAGCCTGCGTGAGGGTGCCCGTATCCGCTACATGGTGGACTGGGCAAACCCCTAGGAGTCAAAACCCAAGGGGCGATAAAGTTGGCCTAAGCCAGCAACTCCCGGAATGCGGTTTCATCCAAAATCCGCACACCCAAGGACTCGGCACGATCCCGCTTAGAACCGGGATCGGCGCCGACCACCACATAATCGGTACGCCCGGAGACGCTGGAAGTCACCTTACCGCCCCGGGCCTCAATCAAAGAACGGGCCTCATCCCGGGTATACCCCGCCAACGTCCCCGTCAATACAAAGGTCTGCCCGGATAATGACTGATCCAACGGCTCGGATGCCGATGCGCTAGCAACCGCGGGCCATTGCACCCCTGCATCAAGCAGCCCCGCGATCACTTCACGATTATGTGCCTGGTCAAAGAATCGTTTAATCGATTCCGCCACGATGGGACCGACATCCGGGACGTCCATCAAAGCATTCTCGTCGGCCTGCATCAGGGCATCCAGCGTTTGAAAGTGTTGGGCCAACTGCCGCGCCGTGACTTCGCCCACCTGATTGATGCCCAGAGCAAAAAGAAAACGCGCCAGCGTCGTATTGCGAGATTGCTCAATGGCATCCAGCAGATTACTCGCCGACTTCTCCCCCATCCGCTCAAGACCCAGCAGATCCGAGGGCTTGAGACGATAGAGATCAACAGCGGTATGCACCCGCTCGTGGCTGACAAGTTGCTCGATCAGCTTCTCACCCAAGCCGTCAATATCCATCGCCTGACGCGAGACAAAGTGAATCAGGGCCCCCATCCGCTGGGCCGGACAAAAAAGCCCGCCCATGCAGCGATGCGCGGCTTCATCGTCCATACGCACGACATCCGAGCCGCACGCAGGACAGGTCTGCGGCATCGACCAAGGCTTTGAATCGGCCGGGCGCTCGCCCACCACAACGCTGACGATTTCAGGGATGACATCGCCCGCCCTGCGCACCATGACCTTATCGCCAATACGCACGTCCTTGCGCCGCACTTCATCGAGGTTATGTAATGTCGCGCGACTGACCGTCACCCCGCCAACCTCAACCGGTGCCAGCGCGGCAACCGGCGTAATGACCCCCGTCCTGCCGACCGAGGCAATAATGTCATCGACAATGGTGGTTGCTTCGCGCGCAGGAAGTTTATGCGCCAGCGCCCAGCGCGGCGCCCTAGCCGTAGCGCCGAGACGCGCCCAGGCCGCTCGATCATTGAGCTTGTACACAGCGCCGTCGATTTCGTAATCCAGTCCATCGCGCTCAGCAACCAGACGCTCGTAATAGCGCAAACATCCTTCAGCTCCATGCAGGGTTTCAACGCGCTCATTGATCAAAAAACCCCAATCCCTCAGCTGCTCCAGCACCGCCGAGTGAGTCATCGGCAGGCGGTCACTGCAATCGCCCACGCCAAAGGCAAATAATGTCAGCGGACGCTGCGCGGTCACGCGCGAATCGAGCTGTCGGAGGCTGCCAGCGGCTGCGTTGCGGGGATTGGCAAAGGGCCGCTCCTCACGCTCTAGGCGCAGGCGATTCAAGCGCTCAAAGTCTTTGTGACGAATCACCACCTCGCCACGGATTTCGATGTGCTCCGGCGGATTGCTGCAGCGAAGTGCCAATGGGACCGTACCCATCGTGCGCGCATTGGCGGTGATATTCTCGCCGACCTCCCCATCACCACGCGTCGCTGCTTCAACCAGCTGGCCGCGATGGTAGTGGAGATTAATGGAGACCCCATCCAGCTTGGGCTCGCCCACATAATCGGCCTGCTCGATGGTAAGCGCCTGGCGCAGACGCCGATCAAACTCCACGACATCGGAGGCCTCAAACGCATTGGCCAGCGAAAGCATCGGCAAACGATGCCGTGACTGAGCAAATTCCGATAAAGGCGCCGAACCGACACGCTGTGTTGGCGACGCAGGAGACACCAGCTCTGGGTATTCCGCTTCAATCGCCTGCAGTTCGGCCATCAGCCGGTCGTACTCCAGATCCGAAATCTGCGGATCATCCAGCACGTAATAGCGATGATTGTGATAGTTGATCTGATCCCGTAGCGCAGCCGCCCGGTCTTTGACCTCAACCGGTGCTTCAGCCATTATTTTGCTTGCCGCTTACGCCCAGCCAAATGAGCACGACGCCGATATTCACGCAGCTCTTCGCGCATGTGTTCAATGGCCTGAGACGTCAGATCGCAGCGCCGGCCATCCAACACCTGGCCACCCAAATGCCCAGCCAATTTTTGTGCCGTCGACAACATCTGCTCGAAGGTCGCCAGTCCGTCAAAGGGCCCGGGCAGTTGCATGATAAACACCACACCCGGCGTGGTTTGGGTATCCAATTGGTCTGGATCAAAGGTGCCCGGCTCAATGATGTTGGCAACGGTATACAGCGAAGTGCTGCCATCCGGGGTATCAAGACCACGCCGAAATACTCGCTGGTCATTGAGCTGTAGTCCCAAAGAACGCAACGTATCGTCCAGCGCACTGCCTTGCCAGGGACTGCCCGCGGCCGCCATCACAGACAGGGCTACGATCTTCTCCTCACCCTGGTCATCGGTCGTGGTCGCGGGGGTGGGCGATTCACCAAAATCAAGACTGGGCTGTGCCTGATCAACCGAATCAATGACCGGTTCGAGAACCTCAGAGGCCTTACGCCGCAAAAACGGCGGAATCCACTGTCCAGCGCGCGCCGATGGCGCGGCAGGCGCAGACTCAGGTTCGGGCTGAGGTTCAGGCTCGGGTTCGAGCTGAGGTTGAGGTTCGGGCTCGGGCTCGGGCTCGGACTGAAGTTTAGATTTGGGCTCGGGTTCAGGTTTGGGCTCGGAGACCGGCTCACCGGTGGCCGAATCGCGGACTTTAACCGTCCCGACAATGCCATCATCAAACAATGGATCATCAAGCCCCATATCAGGCTCAGAGCCAGTCTGGAAAGGCTCGCGCGATTGTTGCGAGCGCCGCTGCCAGGGCGCCCCGTGACTGCGCCAGTGCTGCCAGCGCGAGTAGCCGTAGACACCCCCAACAATCAGGATGCCCAGAGCAAGCAAAATCCAGCGCAACTCATCCATTACTGATCCCACTTATCCCGGTTGTGTCAGATTGCAGTCTCAATTCTCTCAACTCAAGCCTCTGTTCAAGCCTCTGCGCCTGCCAGCTCGACGGCAGCTGCCACATCAACAGCGACCAGCCTTGATACACCGGGCTCTGCCATGGTGACGCCCGCCAAATGACTGGCCGCCTCCATCGTGGTTTTGTTGTGCGTAATCACAATGAACTGCACCCGCGAGGACATATCCCGAAGCAAATCGCAGAAGCGCCCGACATTGGCCTCATCCAGCGGAGCATCCACCTCATCAAGCATGCAAAATGGAGCGGGGTTCAGCTCAAAGATCGCAAACACCAAAGACACCGCCGCCAGTGCCTTCTCCCCGCCCGAGAGTAAGTGGATATTTGAGATCCGCTTGCCAGGTGGCCGCGCCATAATCGTGACACCGGTCTCAAGCAAATCATCATCGGTCATCTCAAGATAGGCCTCCCCGCCGCCAAAAAGCCGGGGGAAAAGGCGTTGGAGACCGCTGTTGACCTTGTCAAAGGTGTTTTTAAACCGTGCGCGCGTCTCACGATCGATGCGCTGAATCGCGCTCTGTAATGTCTCAAGCGCTTCGGTCAGATCGGCCTGCTGCTCATCCAAATAACCTTTGCGCTCGGTGAGCGTTGCATGCTCATCAATGGCCGCCAAGTTAATCGGCCCCAGCCGACGGATGCGCTGATCCAGCTGCTCTAGCTGTTTATCCCATTCCTCTTCCGTGGCGCTCTCAGGCAGATTCTCGGCGATAGCACCCAGCTCGACATCCAGTGCAGTCAATTGCTCTCGCTGTGTCAGCAAGCGGGCGTCAATCTCGTATTCTCGGTATCGCGCCGACTCTGCCCCTTCGCGCAGCGCCCCGACCTCTTTCTCGGCGGCTGCCCTCGACTGATCAAGCGCACGCAGCTGTGCGTCGATGGCCTCAAGCGCGCGTCGTGCCTCGGTCAGCTCTTGCTCAACGGCGGCACGCTGACTCACCAGCGCCTGACGTTCGTGCTCGAGTTGATCATCCGGGTCAGCCACATCCTCCAAAGCACTTTGCAGCGACTGGTTGCGGGCCACAAGCGCTGCCTGCTGCCGCTCCAATCGGCTGATGGCCTCCTCCATGGATTGCAGTGCCGTGTGAGCACTTTCAAGCCGCAAGGCAACATCCTGGCGTGTTTCTCGTTGTGCGCTCAGCGTCTGGTTGGCCGCATCCAGCGCCGCTACGGCCTGCTCAACGGCCGCCTCCAGCGGCTCGCGCCGCTGTTCGGTGGACTCAGCCTGATCAAGGGCCGCTTGCAGTCGGTCACGCGATTCACGCACTGCAGCACGGCCTGAGTGCAACTGCTCGGCCAGTTCATCGCGCTCTTGCTCAAGGCCTTCGATCCGCGCAGCCCTTGCTGCTTGTTGAGTCTGCTCAGATTCTAGTCTGGCGCGTTTGGCTGCCAGGTCACGGTCAACAGAACCGCGCTGTGCACTCATCTGATCAAGCGTCTGGGCCAGTTCAGATAGCCTGTCATTGGCCGTCGCCCATTGCGATTCCTGCTCAGCCACCGTCTGTTCAAGCTCGCCAATCTCTTCAGCGAGCGTCTCAAGCATCTTGGCCCGCGCAATAATGCCTCGCTCCGCATCCTCAGCCTGTGCCTGTACACGCAGCCAGCGATGTCCCAACCAACGACCTTCTCGGGTCACCACCGAATGCCCGATTGGCAATCGGGCTAACAAGTCCATTGCCGCTGCGTCGTCCTCAGCAGCATGCACAAAGGCAAGTAATTCATTAATCAACGCTGGTCCCTGGACTTTGTCGGCCAGCGGACTCCCCCCATCGACTCTTGCCGCGGCCATCGGCGCCGCGTCATCGCTCTGGCGATACAGCATGACCTGCCCATGGCCCAATCGACCTGCTGATTTACCAGCAGATGCAAGGTCATCGGCAGCAATGGCCTGCAGTGCATCAGCTAGCACCACTTCGACCGCTGACTCCCAACCAGACTCCACATTGAGTTGCTCGCCAAGACGATTGGCGGCATCAAGCTGCAGTTCATCCAGCCATTGAGCGACTTCATCATCGGTTCCGAGTGCTTCTTGCTGCAGTGTCTCTAAGGAGCTGCGCCGAGCCTTTCTCTCAACCACCGCGGCACGCTTTTCATCAAGGCTTTGCTGAGCCAGATCACGCGCTTTCTCGGCCTCTAATCGCTGCTCCTTGAGCGCCTCGATCTGCGCTTCGATGCGGGCGTGTTCATCAGCCAAAGCCTGAATTTCAGCGGACAAGGTCTGTGTTGCGGCCTCCTGAGCGCCCTCCAGGCTCTCGAGCTCAACACCAATTCGTTCACGCCGGCGTTGTTGCTCAAACTCACGCTCTTCTAGCTGCTCAATACGGGATCGCTCAATGTCGGCAAGCCGCTCCGCATCGCGCCTCTCCTCATTCAGCGCCACGAGTGCATCGCGTTTTTCAGTCACTGTCTGCTGTGCGCTATTCACACTGGCCTGGGCTTCAGCGATGCGTTGCTCGATCGCCGTGATTTCGGGGGTCAGTGTCTCAATGCGCTCGCGCAAAACCTTCTCTTTATCGCGGTCTTCGGCAAGTGCTTGTTCTGCCTCGGCCAGCGCGCCGATATTGCGCTCCAACTCCTGGGCGCTGCTCTCGCGAATTTCACGGCGATGACTGATTTTCTGCTCAAGTCGCGCCAGATCCGAACCAATCTGATAATAGCGCCCCTGAATGGCGTTTAACTGGTCACTCTGCTCAGCACTTTGTGCCCGCAATGATTCCATTTCACGCTCATACCCGCGTTGCTCGGCAATCTTTGCCTCCAGCGCCGTATTCCGCTCGGCAAGATCTTGGTGCAGACCCGCTTTTTCAGCCTCGAGGGCGCGGATCCTGAGCATAAAAAGCTCAGCCCGACGCTGCCGCTCTTCGGCCTTTAGCTTGCGATAACGCTCAGCGGTCTCGGCCTGACGCGCAAGTTTATCCAGCTGGCGGCCGACCTCATCGCGCACATCCTCAAGCCGCTCTAGATTCTCGCGGGTATCCCGCATGCGCCGCTCGGTCTCGCGCCGACGCTCTTTGTAGAGACTGATACCGGCGGCCTCCTCAAGATAACCGCGGAGCTCTTCCGGCTTTGCTTCGATCAGTCGGGAAATCGTGCCCTGCTCAATAATTGAGTAACTGCGTGGCCCAAGCCCGGTACCCAAAAAAACATCCGTGATATCCCGTCGCCGGCAACGTGTTCCATTCAGATAATAGGCAGACTGGCCATCACGATTGACTTGACGGCGTACCGAAATTTCATTGAACGCAGCGTACTGTCCGCCTAGGCTGCCGTCGCTGTTATCAAAGATCAGCTCGATGCTGGCCTGGCCGACGGGTTTACGACTGCCCGAGCCACTGAAGATGACATCGGCCATTGAGCCACCCCGCAGGTGCTTGGCCGAACTCTCGCCCATCACCCAGCGCACGGCGTCGATAATATTGGATTTACCACAGCCATTCGGCCCCACGATCGCCGTAATGCCACCGGGAAACGGCACAGGCGTTGGGTCAACAAAAGATTTGAAACCGTTAAGCCGAATCTTGCTAAGACGCATGCGAGCGTTTGGTCACCCTATTCGGAAAACGCCAAAAATACCCGGTTTGGATGCCGCTGGGAAATAGCCGGCACAATCGAGCCGTTAGCCAGCCGCTTGCAGATAGCGCGCAATGCGCTCCACTGCCTCGGCAAGCCTTGCCTGGCCAGTTGTATAAGCAAATCGCAAGTGCCGCTCAGGCGCTGTGCGTTCAAAATCAATGCCCGGCGTGACCGCCACGCCGGCGTCCTCTAACAGGCCTTGCGCGAGTAGCGCGCTGTCATCACAAAACGATGAAACATCGGCGTAGAGATAAAAGGCTCCATCAGGATTACCCGGGATCTGAAATCCGAGCTCACGCAAAGCCGGCAGCAAAAAATCACGACGCTGGCGGAAGGCTTCCCGCCGCGCCTCAAAAATTGCCTCCGCCTCGGGCGTAAAGCAGGCCAAAGCAGCATACTGCGCGGGGGTGGATGCATTGATGAAAAGATTCTGCATCAGCTTCTCAGCCACCGGCACCCAGTCTGTCGGCACCACCATCCACCCTAAACGCCAACCCGTCATACCAAAGTATTTTGAAAAGCTGTTCACGACGATGGCGCCGGGGGCATGCACAAGCGCCTGTGCCGGATCATGCCCGTAATGCAAACCATGATAGATCTCATCGACAATCAGCCCGATACGGCGCTCCTGCGCCAAATCCCACAGTCCCTGAAGATCTTCGGCGCTGGCCAACGTACCGGTGGGATTGCCGGGCGAACCCACCAGCATGGCTGCGGTGTGCCCATCACAAGCCGCTTTTGCCAAGTCAGCTGTCAGCTGGTAATCCGTGCTGGCGCTAACGCGCACGGCTCGCGGTACGGCATTGACCAATTCAACAAAGTTTCGATTGCAGGGATACCCCGGGTCGGGCAGCAGCACATTGCATCCAGGGTCTGCCAACATAGCCAGTGCAATCACCAGTGCACCGCTGGCACCCGGTGTAATCAAAATGCGCTCGGCCGCCACATCGACCGCGTAGCGACGTTGGTAATAGTCGGCGATAGCCTGTCGCAATGCCGGCAAACCGGCGGCTGGCAGGTAACCGGTATGGCCATCAATCAGCGCCTGTTGCCCAGCCAATCGGATCGGCTCAGCCGTTGGAAAATCAGGCTCGCCAATTTCCATGTGCACAATATCCCGTCCCTCAGCCTCTAGCTCGCGCGCCCGCGCCAGCAATGCCATCACGTGGAAGGGCTGAATACGATGGCTGCGCTCAGTCAAGCTGGGTAAGTGCAATGGATATCATCCAAACGGTTAAAGGCCCATATTACCAATGTCGAGCAGCTGCTTGGAGGCTCGGGCTATGATGATCCCATGATGCAGCATCACTACATCGGGCGGTTTGCCCCCAGCCCTACCGGGCCACTGCATTTTGGCTCGGTCATTGCCGCGCTGGCCAGCTACCTTGACGCCAGAGCCAACCGCGGCCAATGGCACCTGCGGATTGATGATGTCGATCAGGGTAGAGCACGGGATGAATTCGCGGATCAGATTCCCCGCACCTTAGAAACTTTGGGCCTGCAGTGGGATGGGCCCATTCAGTATCAGCAGGCTCAACGTGAGCGCTATGAAGCGGTATTAGAGCAGCTAAAAACCGCAGGACGCGCTTACCCCTGCGCCTGCAGCCGTAAAGCACTCAGCAAAACCTCAGCCCCCGGTCCCGCAGGATTGATCTATCCAGGATACTGCCGGAATGGCCTTCCGCCTGACCAGCCCGGCAGAAGCTGGCGTTTTGCTGTGACAGAGGATGCGGTTCAATTTGATGACCGCCATGCCGGCTGGCAATCCATTAACCCGATGGAATGGATCGGCGATTTTATTATCAAGCGCGGCGACGGGCTGCATGCCTATCACCTGGCTATGGTGGTGGATGATGCCGCACTCGGCATCACCGACGTAGTCCGTGGTGCGGATTTACTGCCAGCGACTGCGCCGCAGATTCTGTTGCAACAGACACTAGGGTATCCCACGCCGCGCTACCTGCACGTCCCAGTGGCCGTCGATGCCGATGGCCGAAAACTCAGCAAAACCAATCATGCCGCTTCGGTGGACACCGACCATCCGGGTCAAGTGATTACCGATGCGCTGGATTTTCTGGGACATC
Source organism: Spiribacter sp. (assembly GCA_965662395.1). Classification (GTDB taxonomy): domain Bacteria; phylum Pseudomonadota; class Gammaproteobacteria; order Nitrococcales; family Nitrococcaceae; genus Spiribacter. The sequence continues at coordinate 18,148 of CBFIIM010000013.1, forward strand.
CCGTGCCTGCGGTCGTTGCGCGTGAGCCTGTCTCCAACCTCTTGGAATGGGCTATCCAGCAATGGCAACCCGACCGCCTCCCGGCACTTCCAAACAAAAGGGTTTAACGCCACCGTTAAAAGCTGTGATACGTTCGGTAACAGGGCAGCAAGGAGGGGAGCGATGTCCAGAGCGAATACTGGCAATGGATCGGTCAGTGTACTGCTGCTCGGCCTTGGGCTCTTTCTATTCCTCTCGCCTTTTACCGTATGGTGGCTCGAGCGTGACCTGCCTTGGTATTCGAGCTTTCTGATCTGGCTGGGATACATTCTGTTGATCGCCATCACTGTCTCTCGACGGAGGCGTGATGACCTTTAGCCTTGGGACCCTTTTTTTTGGCGCCATCGCCTATCTGTCGTTGCTTTTTCTCATCGCTCACGCCAGCGAGCGGGGTTGGATCCCATCGGGCGTCATCCGCCATCCAGCCACTTATGTGCTGTCCCTGGGTGTCTACGCCACGACCTGGAGCTATTACGGCAGCGTCGGATTTGCCGCCAGCTCCGGGCTGCTCTATGCCACCATTTACTTAGGTGTGACGTTGGCATTTGCGTTAACCCCTGTGCTGCTCATGCCTTTACTGCGAATCATCCAGCGCCATCAGCTGACCTCGGTCGCCGACCTGTTTGCCTTTCGCTTTGACAGTCGGGTCGCTGGAATTTTGGTCACCCTGATGTTGCTCACCGGCAGCCTGCCCTATTTGGCGCTGCAGGTCAGAGCCGTATCGGAGTCGACCCAGGTGCTCAGCGGTGATTCCTCACCCGAGGTCATCGCCATCATTTTTTGCATCATGGTCAGTGTCTTTGCCATTATTTTTGGTGCCCGGCATGTCACGCTTCGAGAAAAACACAGCGGCCTGGTGGCTGCCATTGCCTTTGAATCGCTGGTCAAAATCGTGGCCTTGCTCATGGTTGCTTGGGTGGCAATCACCGTAGGTTTTGGCGGGCTAGGTGGATTGGAGACATGGCTTGCAGCCAATCCCGAAAAGCTGGCGCAATTTCATCAAGGCGCCAGCTCTCAGGCCTGGGCGGGGTTAATGTTTCTTGCCTTTGCTGCCGCCTTTTTACTCCCCCGTCAGTTCCATATGCTTTTTACCGAGAACATGGATGATAACGGCTTACGCACAGCGAGCTGGGCATTCCCTTTGTTTCTTTTATTGCTGGCCGCTGCAATCCCCCCCATTCTCTGGGCCGGAGACGCGCTGGCACTGCCAGTGCCAGTGGACTACACCGTCTTATCCATCGCCGCACTAACCGACTCTGCTGGCATGGTGCTGCTGACCTATTTGGGCGGCATCTCTGCGGCTAGCGCCATGATCATTGTCTCCACATTGGCGCTGTCCTCCATGTGCCTGAACCACCTGGTTCTGCCGCTGACGCGCTTGGCCGGTTTGCATGATCTCTACACCACATTGCGCTGGGCAAGACGCTTATTGATCGCTGCGATCATTGCCGCAGGCTATTTCTTTTATTTGTCTTTGGAGCGGACTGATGGCCTGGTCTCCTGGGGGCTGATTTCCTTTCTAGCTATGGCCCAGCTGATACCGGGAGTGCTGGCTGTGTTATTCTGGCCGGGCGCTACGCGCCAAGGTTTTATGGCTGGATTGATAGCGGGCGGAGCAGTCTGGGGTGTGGCAACGTTACTGCCGGCACTGAATGCGCTCGGCGCTATCCGCCTGATTGGTTTTGATTTGGAGTTTGCCCGAACACCACTGCAGTTTGGCGAACTGGCTTTTTGGTCCGTTGCGATTAACAGCCTGATTTTTCTGGCGATATCGCTATTAACTCGTCAAGCGCCACGGGAGGCAGAAGCCGCGGCGGCCTGCCGCGAGGTCAGCATGCGTATTCCAGCCGGCGCGCTGGTGGCCGAATCCCCGCAGCAGTTTGTTGAACAACTCTCGCCAGTCACCGGCCTACCCGCAGCTGAGGCAGAAATCGCCAAAGGGCTGGAAGATCTAGGACTTGAGTGGTCGGAGAACCGACCTGATCGACTGCAGCAACTGCGCGAGCAGATTCAGCGCAACCTCTCCGGCATGATGGGCCCGGTTCTGGCACGCGATATTGTTGATGAATGCTTGCGCTTGGATACCGACAGCCGGGGCGCTCTTGCGCAGAATGTTCGCATTATTGAAGAGCGCCTGGAGCGAGCTCGCAGCGGGTTTAAAGGGGTAGCCGCAGAGCTGGATGCCCTTCGACGCTATCACCGACAAATCCTGGAAGACCTGCCGCTGGGCGTTGTCGCCGTCACCCCCGGCGGGCGGATTGCGCGTTGGAATCCGGCCATTCAGAAGATCACTGACATTAGTGCCTCCCGTGCCCTTGGAAGAACACTGAGTGAGTTGCCGGAACCCTGGGGCAGCCTACTGATGAAGTTTGTGGACGAGCGTGAAGACGGCAGTAACAAACGCCCTGTGTCAGTGGCCGATGGGCTGCGCTGGATGAACTTACGCAAAGCATTGATCGGTGATCCCAGCGGAACATCCAATGGCGATCGGCTGGTGTTGGTTGAGGATGTCACTGACGTACAGCGACTAGAAGGTGAGCTGGCGCATAGCGAGCGATTAGCCTCTATCGGTCGGTTGGCCGCCGGTGTCGCGCATGAAATCGGTAACCCGGTGACCGGCATTGCTTGCCTGGCCCAAGAGCTTAAGGACCAAGCCGATGCATCCGGCCAGGCAGGACAGATTCTTGAGCAGACTCAGCGGATCACTCAAATCGTTCAGACCTTGGTGGGCTATGCCCATGCCGGGCGAACCGATACCCCCGAGCAGCCTCAGGCCACTTGGCTTGCCGCAGTGGCCGAGGAAGCCCAGCAGTTACTTCAGCTTAACCCGCGGACACGGGGCATCGATTTTGCCATCGATATCCACCCACGGCTGGCCGTCATGGCTGAACACCGACGCCTGGTACAGGTGTTCGTCAATCTCTATAGCAATGCTGTTGATGCCTGCGGCGAAGACGGGCAAATCACCACCACCGCCAAAGCTCAACGCGATATGGTTCAAATTCGCATCACTGACAATGGCCACGGTCTGCCTGGTAGCATTCGCAACAAAGTACTCGAGCCATTCTTCACTACCAAAACCCCTGGTAGCGGGACGGGTCTCGGGCTCGCGCTGGCCCACAATATTGTGACCGACTATGGCGGTAGCCTTAAGCTGCAGCCCCGCCGCGGGCGCAGCGGTGCCGAGGTCATTATCCGCCTTGCCCTTGCCACAGTGAACGAGGAGCCGCAGACACATGGCTGACATTCTCGTTATCGAAGATGAGACGATCATTCGGGAGGCCATTCAGCGGCATCTAACCCGACATGGAATGCGCGTACAGGTTGCCGAGTCACTGGAGCAGGCGCTACAGGACAAGCTGATTGAGCAGGCCGATGTCATCCTTGCCGACATGCGCCTGCCCGGGCGCAGCGGGATTGAAATCATCGCCGAGGCTGGGGCCACGCCAGTCATCATCATGACCAGCTATGCCAGCATCCGCTCCGCGGTTGAAGCCATGCGTGAGGGGGCTGTGGATTACATTGCTAAGCCCTTCGATAACGAGGATCTGCGACTGACCGTCGAGCGTGCGCTGCGCGAGCATGCGCTGGAGCGAGAAAACCGTGCCTTGCGGGCCCAACTCGGTGCGCAGTATCCGGTGAATGGCATTATCGGTCAGTGCGAGCCCATGCAGCGGGTCTTTGAGCGCATCAATCGGGTCGCCCCCACTG
>CBFIIM010000014.1:0-21276 GCA_965662395.1 Spiribacter sp.
GAGGGTCTGCGGTTTGCGGTGCGCGAGGGCGGCCGTACTGTGGGCGCCGGCGTCGTCGCCAAAATCCTCGAGTAATCAGGAATGGCGAGTACAAACCAAAAAATCCGAATCCGCCTCAAGGCGTTCGATCATCGCTTGATCGATCAGTCTGCGCGGGAAATTGTAGAGACGGCAAAACGTACCGGAGCCCAAGTTCGGGGTCCGGTGCCCTTGCCGACAAAGAAAGAAAAGTATACTGTGCTCATCTCGCCGCACGTTAACAAAGACGCGCGGGACCAGTATGAGATTAGAACTCATAAGCGATTGATGGACATTGTCGATCCTACGGACAAGACAGTCGATGCTCTGATGAAGCTCGACCTGGCCGCAGGTGTGGACGTCCAGATCAAGCTTTCCTGAGTTTCGGGGAACTACCTCGGCACTGGCAATAAAGCCAGCCAGCCGAGGCGGGCCTCAACCATCCGGCCTTCGGGTCGGTGCCATTTGAACGGAACAATTCGGGTGGCTGGCGTCAATGAGCGGCGCGGGGGGTTGTTTGACCCTTTTTCGCAGTGATTGATGCCGGGCAGTCGGCAGAAGAGGATAACGACGATGGCAATCGGAATCGTCGGCCGCAAATGCGGCATGACGCGGGTATTTATGGAAGACGGTCGATCGGTACCGGTAACGGTTATCGAAGCATCGCCCAACCGCGTCACTCAAATTAAAGCAGATGACAGTGACGGCTATCGAGCTATCCAGGTCACGGCGGGCACCCGGCGCCCTTCCCGGGTCAATCGCGCAGCAGCGGGTCACGTGGCCAAGTCTGGTGTCGAGATGGGCCGTGGGTTGTGGGAATTCCGTCTTGGTGACGGGGTTGACGCAGCGGTTGAGCCTGGTGGAGAGCTGACTGTTGAGCAGTTTGAAGCCGGTACTATCGTCGATGTGACTGGAACCTCAAAAGGTAAAGGTTTCGCTGGCACGATCAAGCGGCATAATTTCCGCGGGCAGGACAATACTCACGGTAACTCGCTCTCCCATCGGGCGCCTGGCTCTATCGGTCAGGCTCAGGACCCGGGGCGCGTGTTCCGGGGCAAAAAGATGGCCGGCCAGATGGGTAACGTGCGCAGCACGACGCAGAACTTGGAGATCGTCCAGGTCGACGCCGAGCGTCATCTGCTGTTGGTGCGAGGCGCAGTGCCGGGTAGCCGCGGCGGTGACGTGATTGTGCGTCCTGCGGTTAAGCAGGCCACCAAGGCAGGAGGTAACTGATGGAAGTTAAGCTCACAGGCGGTCGTAGCACCGTCGAGCTCTCGGATGTCACCTTTGGTGCGGAGTTCCGTGAGCCGCTGGTTCATCAGGTTGTGGTCTCCTATATGGCCGGCGGTCGCGCTGGGACTAAAGCCCAGAAGACTCGCTCTGAGGTTAGTGGTGGTGGGGCGAAGCCTTGGCGCCAGAAAGGCACAGGCCGTGCTCGCGCTGGCACCATCCGCAGCCCCTTGTGGCGCAGCGGTGGTCGCGCATTCGCGGCGAAGCCACGGGATCATTCGGTCAAAGTAAACCGTAAAATGTATCGTGGCGCTTTGCGCTCGATTCTCTCTGAACTGTTGCGTCAGGAGCGGTTGCATGTGGTCAAGGCGGTGGATGTGAAGTCGCCTAAGACCAAAGATGCGCTCGCAATGGTTGAGAAGTTGGTTAAAAGCCAAGATGTGCTGATCATCAGCCATGAGGTCAGTGAAAACCTTTACCTCGCGGTGCGTAACCTGTCCCGTGTTGATGTTCGGGATACTGAGGCACTGGATCCGGTCACGCTGCTCACCCATGAGCATGTCGTGGTGACTGTGGATGCCCTACGGCGCATCGAGGAGTGGCTGGCATGAATCAAGAGCGTATCTATCAGGTACTGCGCGGGCCCCACGTGTCCGAGAAGAGCAGCATTGTTGCTGACTCGGCCAACCAGGTGGTGTTTAAGGTGGCAACGGATGCCACCAAGCGCGAAGTCAAAGCAGCGGTTGAGCAGCTCTTTGAAGTGAAAGTCCGTGATGTTCGTGTGGTGAACGTCAACGGCAAAAGCAAGAATTTTGGTCGCATCCGCGGTCGGCGTCCTGATTGGAAAAAGGCCTATGTGGCCCTTGAGTCCGGTCAGGAGCTCGACTTTATCGGCGGCGTTGAGTAAGCGAACAGGCGAACGGGACTAGACGATCATGGCACTGCGTAAAGCAAAACCGACATCCCCAGGCCGGCGTTTCGTTGTCCAGCCGTCGAAAGAGGGACTGCACAAGGGCGAGCCGTATGCGCCGCTCGTGCGCAAGCTCTCCAAGACCGGTGGTCGCAACAATCACGGCCGGATCACGACCCGACATATCGGTGGCGGGCATAAGCGCCGCTATCGCGAAATCGATTTTCGCCGCAACAAAGACGGCATCGCTGCCCGCGTTGAGCGAATCGAATATGACCCGAACCGCAGTGCACATATCGCGCTGGTTTTGTATCGGGACGGAGAACGGCGCTACATCATTGCGCCGAAAGGCCTGAAGGCCGGAGACGAAATTCGCTCGGGCGTGGGTTCGCCCATCAAGCCGGGCAACACGATGCCACTGCGCAACGTGCCTCTGGGTACGCAGGTGCATTGCATCGAGCTGCGCCCCGGTAAAGGCGCGCAGATGGCTCGCTCCGCCGGCGCCAGTGTTCAGTTGGTCGCCCGTGAGGGTGCCTACGCAACGCTGCGGCTGCGCTCTGGTGAGATGCGCAAGGTCTTAAGTGATTGCCGTGCCACCATTGGCGAGGTCAGCAATGCCGAGCATTCGCTGCGCTCGCTGGGTAAGGCAGGCGCTAGCCGCTGGGCCGGTCGCCGGCCGACAGTGCGCGGTGTGGTGATGAACCCGGTTGACCATCCCCATGGTGGCGGTGAAGGCCGCACATCAGGTGGTCGTCATCCGGTCACGCCCTGGGGTGTTCCTACCAAGGGACACAAGACTCGCAGCAACAAGCGCACGGACAAGTTGATCGTGCGCCGTCGCAAACGCTAACGAATAAGGGGTGGATGAACAGTGCCACGCTCGATTCGAAAAGGCCCGTTTATTGACGGCCACCTGCTGAACAAAGTCCAGCAGGCGGTAGAGGCCAACAGCAAGCGTCCGATCAAAACTTGGTCGCGTCGCTCAATGGTAGTGCCGGAGATGGTGGGGCTCACCATCGCGGTCCACAACGGGCGCCAGCATGTGCCGGTGCTTGTTAACGAGAACATGGTCGGACACAAGCTCGGTGAGTTTGCTCCGACTCGAACCTTCAAAGGCCATCAGGCCGATAAGAAGGCGAAGAGGTAAGGCATGGAAACTGCGGCCAAGCTTCGTTACGCAATCATCTCACCGCAGAAGGTGCGATTGGTGGCGGACCAGATTCGCGGTCTTCCGGTCGGGCGTGCTCTCGAGATTCTCGAGTTCAGCCCCCGTAAGGCGGCAGGTATTGTGCGTAAAGTGGTGGATTCGGCAATTGCCAACGCCGAGCACAACAACGGCGCCGATATTGACGAGCTACGTATTGCCCGCATTCAGGTGGATGAAGGGCCAATGTACAAGCGTATTCAGCCCCGGGCGAAAGGCCGGGCCAATCGCATCCTGAAGCGCACCAGCCACATTACTGTGGCCGTGGCCGAGGACTAGGGGTTCCAGGTATGGGTCATAAGGTTCATCCAACGGGTTTCCGTCTTGGTATCACCGAGAACTGGCGTTCGATGTGGTATGCCAATAGCAATCGTTTCGGCGAGCAGCTGCATACCGATCATTTGATTCGTGAGTTTATTCGCAAGCGGCTCTCGCATGCGTCGGTCAGTCGGATCCGTATTGAGCGTCCGGCGAAAAACGCCCTGATTACGATTCACACGGCGCGGCCGGGTATCGTGATCGGCAAAAAGGGTGAGGATATCGATCGGCTCCGCCGTGAGTTGACGCAGCGCATGGGGATCCCGGTGCACGTCAATATCGAGGAAATCCGCAAGCCCGAGCTGGATGCGCAGTTGGTCGCGGAGAGCGTTGCCCAGCAGCTGGAGCGCCGGATTATGTTCCGCCGCGCCATGAAGCGAGCCGTTGGTAACGCCATGCGTCTCGGTGCCCAGGGCATCAAGATTCAGGTGGGTGGCCGTCTCAACGGCGCTGAAATTGCTCGTAGCGAGTGGTATCGCGAGGGTCGCGTGCCTCTGCATACGCTGCGCGCTGACATTGATTACGGGTTTGCCGAAGCGCACACCACCTACGGGGTAATCGGCGTGAAGGTCTGGGTGTTCAAGGGCGAGATCCTTGATGCAGACGTGGTTACGAGCAAACGGGCTGCCGCCAGCTAAGCGGCCGTTAAGGAGACAGTGATGCTGCAGCCAAAGCGCACCAAATTCAGAAAACAGCAAAAAGGCCGTAATAACGGTCTGGCTACCCGCGGCGACAAGGTTAGCTTCGGCGAGTTCGGTCTTAAGTCAACAACGCGCGGTCCGGTGACGGCGCGTCAGATCGAGGCTGGCCGTCGGGCAATTAACCGTCACGTTAAGCGTGGTGGCAAGATTTGGATCCGTATTTTCCCCGACACCCCGGTGACCTCCAAACCGTTGGAAGTTCGTCAGGGTAAGGGTAAGGGCAACGTCGACCACTGGGCTGCCAAAGTCCAGCCTGGTCGCGTGATCTATGAGATTGAAGGGGTGTCGGAAGAAGTGGCTCGTGAGGCGTTTCGTCGCGCGGCAGCCAAGCTCCCGGTTCAGACCCGATTCGTTGAACGGACGGCGATGTGATGAACGCAAGCGAACTTCGCGCAAAGGACATCAAGGCCTTGGAGGCCGAGTTGCTCGAGCAGCGTAAAGAACAGTTCAACCTGCGCATGCAGCAGGCAACCGGGCAGCTCGCGCGGCCCGACCAGATGACCCGGGTGCGGCGCGAGATTGCCCGCATCAAGACGGTCATCAACGAGAAGATCAAGGCAGGCGAGACGTCATGAGTGAGAACAACACCGTTAAGCGGACCGTCAGCGGTCGTGTGGTAAGCACGGCGGCGGATAAGACCATTACCGTGGCTGTTGAGCGTCGTGTGCGTCATCCGCTGTACGGCAAGATCATTCGTCGCACGACCAAGCTCCATGCGCATGACGAGGAAAACGTCTGTCGGCAGGGTGATTGGGTGGCGGTTGAAGAGTGTCGGCCGATCTCCAAGCGCAAGTCATGGCGTTTGGTAGAAGTGCTCGAGCGCGCCGCGCAATAGGCAACGGACAACCATAGAGAGTCAAACACGATGATTCAGATGCAGACGCGGCTCGGTGCGGCGGATAACAGCGGAGCTCGGGAAGTCCAGTGCATAAAAGTGCTGGGCGGGTCCAAGCGCCGTTATGCTGGCATCGGCGACATCATCAAGGTGAGCGTCAAGGATGCCATTCCCCGCGGGCGGGTGAAAAAGGGCGAGGTTTACAACGCCGTGGTCGTTCGGACCAAGCATGGCGTTCGCCGCCCGGATGGATCGGTGATTCGCTTTGATGGCAATGCGGCGGTGTTGCTTAACAACAACCTACAGCCGATCGGCACCCGTGTATTTGGGCCGGTCACTCGTGAGCTGCGGACCGAGCGCTTTATGCGGATCATCTCGCTTGCCCCGGAGGTGCTGTAGTCATGCGCAAGATTAAGACCGGTGATGAAGTCATGGTCATCGCAGGCAAAGACAAAGGCCGGCGTGGCCGCGTGACCCGAGTGATTCCTGAAAAGGATCGGCTTGTGGTCGAAAACGCAAACATGGTGAAAAAGCACAAGCGGGCCAATCCCCAGGCCAATGATGCCGGTGGCATCATTGAAAAGGAGATGCCGCTGCACCGCTCTAACGTGGCGATTTATAACCCGAACACCGGTAAAGCCGATCGGGTAGGTATCCGCGTTGAGGAAGACGGCAGCAAAGTGCGCTTTTTCAAGTCCGACAACAATCTGATTGATTAGGGTGCCGTGATGGCCAGATTGCGGGAGCAATATAAAAACGAAATCGTCTCGGCTTTGTCTGAGCGGTTCCAGTACGCCAATCCCATGCAGGTACCGCGGTTGGAGAAGATCGCGCTCAATATGGGACTCGGCGAGGCGGTGCGCGATAAGAAAGTCATCGATCATGCGACTGGTGATATGGCCGCATTATCGGGGCAGAAGCCGATCGTCACCTACACCCGAAAGGCTGTCGCGGGATTTAAGATCCGCGAAGAATGGCCGATTGGTTGCAAGGTCACACTTCGGCGTGAGCGTATGTACGAGTTTTTGGATCGATTGATCAGCATCGCTGCTCCCCGTATTCGGGACTTCCGTGGGTTTTCACCTCGGTCGTTCGACGGTCGCGGCAATTACAACCTGGGCATTCGTGAACAGTTGGTCTTCCCCGAGCTTGAGTTCGACAAGATCGACGCCATTCGTGGAATGGATATCGCGATTGCCACCACGGCAGAAACGGATGAGGAAGCCATGGCCCTGCTCGAGGGCTTTGGATTTCCTTTCCGCAAGTAGAGAGGGCAGGAAATGGCCAAGGTTTCCATGGTCCAGCGGGAGCTCAAGCGCGAGCGGATTCGCAACAAGTATGCGAGCAAGCGTGTCGAGCTCAAGGAAATTATTCGCAGCCCCGCCTCCTCGGAAGAGGAGCGGGCGGCGGCTCAGGAGCAGTTGCAGAAACTGCCTCGGAACGCCAGCCCGGTGCGTGGGCGTAACCGGTGCAATGTCTCGGGTCGGCCTCGCGGTTATTACCGCAAATTTGGGCTGGCTCGAAACATGCTCCGCCAGGCCGCCATGCGCGGCGAGATCCCCGGCCTGAAGTTGTCCAGCTGGTGAGCGGCATGGACATGAAGAATCAGGCAAGGAACCAGGTGACGCGAACATGAGCATGACCGATCCCATCGCGGATATGCTGACCCGCATTCGCAACGGTCAGTCCGCTGAGAAGACGGAGGTCTCGATGCCCTCCTCGAAGCTAAAGTTGGCAATCGCCCGAGTCCTCAAGGACGAAGGCTATGTCCAAGACTTTCGTGTCGAGGGTGACGAGAAAAAGCCAACGCTGGTTGTCACGTTGAAGTACCACGAGGGCCGTCCGGTCATCGCTGAGATTCAACGGGTCAGCCGCCCCGGGCTGCGCCGCTTTGAAGGCAAGCGCACATTGCCGCGGGTTCGCGGTGGGCTGGGGACCGCCATTGTTTCCACCTCGCAGGGTGTCATGACCGATAGGGCGGCGCGCGACGCTGGCCACGGTGGTGAAGTCCTTTGCGTGGTCTTCTAAACAAGGGGCGAACGGATCATGTCCAGAGTAGCGAATAATCCGGTAGTGATTCCCAGCGGCGTTGAAGTTAAGTTCGGCGACGACCGTGGCATTACCGTTAAAGGCGGTAAGGGCGAGCTCAGCCACAACATCCACGAGTGGGTGGATGTGAAGCAGGATGAGCAGACGTTGACGTTTGCGGCCAACCGTGAGCGGCAGGATGCGGTTGCGTTGGCAGGAACGACTCGGGCCCTGGTGAATAACATGGTCAAGGGCGTGAGCGAAGGCTTTGTGCGGCGGCTTAATTTAGTCGGTGTGGGTTACCGTGCACAGGCACAGGGCAAAAAGCTCAGTCTGGCGCTTGGATTCTCACATCCGGTTGAGTTTGAAGTGCCGGATGGTATTACGGTGGAAACGCCGTCCAATACCGAAGTCGTTGTCACGGGTATCGACAAGCAGAAAGTCGGCCAGGTCGCGGCCAATATCCGCGCCTACCGTCCGCCGGAGCCCTACAAAGGCAAGGGTGTGCGGTATGCCGATGAGCGCGTCATCATGAAAGAAGCCAAGAAGAAGTAATGGCGATGGACAAGAAGTCAGCAAGACTGCGTCGGGCCCGCAAGGCCCGCGCCAAAATGCGGGAGCTCGGCACGGTGCGGTTAACAATTCACCGCACGCCGCGCCACACCTATGCCCAGGTCATTTCGGGCGATGCCACCCAGACGCTGGTAGCGGCATCAACACTCGAGAAGGACGTGCGGGGCGAACTCGCCAATGGTGGCAATATCGAAGCGGCCAAGGCCGTGGGTCGGGCCATCGCCGAGCGGGCCGCAGCTGCGGGCATCACCGAGGTGGCGTTCGATCGCTCGGGCTTTAAATATCACGGGCGGGTGCAGGCAATTGCTGATGCAGCCCGCGAAGCCGGACTCAAATTCTGAACAGGGGCACATCGATGGCGACCAGTGATGTCAGCGGTGAGGGCCTTCGCGAGAAGCTCATCACCATTAACCGCGTAGCCAAAGTGGTCAAGGGTGGCCGTCAGTTCGGTTTTACAGCCCTGACGGTGGTTGGCGACGGCGAAGGGTCTGTGGGTTTTGGTTATGGCAAAGCACGCGAAGTGCCACTTGCCATCCAAAAAGCCATGGAGAAAGCGCGCCAGAATATGCGCAGCGTCAACCTTAACGGCCCGACGTTGCAGTATCCGACAACGGCTAACCATGGCTCTAGCAAAGTATTCATGCAGCCGGCCTCCGAGGGTACCGGCATCATCGCAGGCGGCGCGATGCGCGCGGTCTTCGAGGTGGTTGGGATCCAGGACGTGCTGGCCAAGGCAATCGGATCGCGTAACCCCGTTAACGTGGTGCGCGCGACCATTAAGGCGCTGACTGACTACAGCTCTCCGGAGCAGGTGGCGGCCAAGCGTGGCAAGACTGTTGAAGAGATTCAGGGCTGATCATGGCTAAGAATAAACAGCTTCGTGTGACGCTTGTGCGCAGCACCTCCGGACGGCTCAAGAACCACAGGGCCTGCGTGGCCGGTTTGGGTCTCAGGCGCATGCACCACACCGTCGAGGTCGACGATACACCGGAGAATCGCGGGATGATCAACAAGGTCTCCTACATGCTCTCGGTCGAGGAGGTCTAAGCAATGCGACTGAATTCACTGCGTCCTGCTCCCGGTTCGCGTCCAGACGCTGAGCGCGTCGGCCGTGGTGCCGGCTCAGGCACGGGCAAAACCGCGGGCCGCGGTCACAAGGGTCAGAAATCCCGCAGCGGCGGTTTCCACAAAGTGGGATTCGAAGGCGGCCAGATGCCGTTGCAGCGTCGCGTGCCTAAGGTGGGTTTTCGCTCCCGCAAGGGGCTTTACGTCGCCGAGATTCGGCTCTCGGAGTTAGGCAAAGTTGACGGCGATGTGGTGTCGCTGGAGACCCTAAAGGCTGCGGGTTTGATTACGCGTAATATCCGCTCTGTCAAAGTAATGCTGTCGGGGTCTGTGGACCGGGCAGTGACGCTGCAGGGTATTCGCACGACTGCTGGTGCAAAGGCGGCCATTGAAAAAGCCGGCGGCAAGGTCGAGGGTTAAGTGGCACGTGCACCCGCCAATTCGAGTGCCCTCGGGGGCATCGGCCGGCTCACGGAGGTTCGCCAGCGGCTAACTTTCGTGGTGCTGGCACTCGTGATTTATCGCTTGGGTGCGCACATCACCATCCCTGGTATCGATCAGGTCGCGCTGGCGCAGATGTTTGAACAACAGGCCGGCACGATCCTGGACATGTTCAACATGTTCTCAGGCGGCGCGCTCGGGCGGCTGTCGATTTTCGCCCTGGGTGTGATGCCGTATATATCGGCATCGATCATCATGCAGTTGATGACTGCGGTGATTCCGTCATTGCAGCAGCTGCGTAAAGAGGGTGAACAAGGCCGTCGGGTGATCACCAAGTACACGCGCTACGGTACGTTGGGACTGGCGCTTGTCCAGGGCCTAGGGATGACGGTTGCGCTGCAGAACCAAGGTGTGGTGTTTGCTCCTGGGCCGAGCTTTGTGTTTATCGGCACAGCTACGCTAGTGACGGGCACGATGTTCCTAATGTGGCTGGGCGAGCAGATTACCGAGCGGGGTATTGGTAACGGTATTTCGTTGATTATCTTCGCCGGTATCGTTGCTGGTCTGCCGGCAGCGCTGGGCGGGACGCTTGAATTATCCCGAACCGGCGAATTGGCGATTGCAGCGGTGCTGTTTTTGTTGATTCTGGCTCTGGCGGTTATTTGGTTCATCGTGTTTATGGAGCGCGGACAGCGCCGGATTACGGTCAACTATGCGCGCCGTCAACAGGGCCGTAAAATGTACGCAGGGCAGACCAGCCATCTGCCACTGAAGATCAACATGGCTGGTGTGATCCCCGCCATTTTCGCCTCGAGCATTATTTTGTTCCCGGCAACGATCGGCCAGTGGTTCGGTGAAGTTGAGGGATTGTCCTGGCTGCAGCGGCTCGGTCAGAGCCTTAGTCCCGGGCAGCCGCTGTATATCGCCTTGTATGCCGCGGCGATTATATTTTTCTGTTTTTTCTATACAGCGCTGGTGTTCAATTCGCGGGATACGGCTGACAACCTGAAGCGTTCAGGGGCCTTCATCCCCGGTGTCCGTCCGGGTGAGCAGACCTCGCGCTATATCGACAAGGTGATGACGCGTTTGACGCTGGTGGGAGCGGGCTATATCACGGCGGTTTGTTTATTGCCGGAATTCCTCATCCTCTACTGGAATGTGCCGTTTTATTTCGGCGGGACGTCATTGCTCATCATTGTGGTGGTGGTGATGGACTTCATGTCACAGCTGCAGGCGCACTTGGTCTCTCACCAGTACGAGCCGCTGATGAAGAAGGCCAACATGCAGGCACACGGCCGCGCCGGCGGCGGCCTCCTGCGCTGAGCTAAGAACAACTGGAGACGAGACGATGAAGGTACGTGCCTCGGTCAAGAAAATCTGTCGTAACTGCAAGGTCATTAAGCGCGGCGGTGTCGTGCGCGTGATCTGCACCACTGATGCGCGTCATAAGCAGCGTCAGGGTTAATCGACTTGAACAAAAACTGGCAACCCAGCTACACTAGTGGGTTTCCGCGAGCAACGAATAACTCGGAGTAACGGTCCATGGCCCGTATTGCTGGCGTCAACATTCCGGCGAACAAACACACGGTGATCGCGCTCACCTCGATTTACGGCATCGGCCGTACTCGGTCAGCGCAGATCTGCAAGGCAGCGAACGTCGCACCGGAGCGCAAGGTTAACGAGCTGACTGAAGATGAGCTCGAGCGCGTGCGCGCTGCTGTCAACGAACATGCCGTCGAAGGCGATCTTCGCCGCCAGGTGGCCATGGATATCAAGCGATTGATGGACATGGGCTGCTATCGCGGCATTCGTCATCGTCGGGGAATGACCGTGCGCGGTCAGCGTACCCGCACCAACGCGCGCACCCGGAAGGGCCCGCGTCGCGCCGTCACCCGTTAACGCTAAGAGCAGGACAGCATTCGCATGGCCAAGCCAACTACTCGTACTCGCAAGCGCGTCAAGCGTACGGTTGTTGATGGGATCGCGCATATCAACGCGACCTTCAACAACACGGTAATTACCATTACCGACCGCCAAGGCAACGCACTTGCCTGGGCCAGCTCCGGAGGCAGTGGCTTCCGTGGCTCGCGTAAAAGCACGCCATTTGCCGCGCAGGTCGCTTCAGAGCGCGCCGGCGAATCGGCTAAAGACTATGGCCTGAAGAATCTGGAAGTCCGCGTCAAGGGCCCGGGCCCGGGACGGGAATCAGCTGTGCGTGCGCTGAATAACGTCGGCTATCGCATCACCAACATCGAGGACGTGACGCCTATTCCGCATAACGGATGTCGTCCGCCTAAGAAACGTCGCGTCTGATCAGGGGTTAGGAATATGGCACGTTATATCGGACCGACTTGTAAGCTCGCTCGCCGCGAGGGTACGGATCTTTATCTGAAAAGCGGCGTGCGTCCGCTTGATAGCAAGTGCAAGCTCGACACACCGCCAGGACAGCACGGACAGCGTCGCGGTCGCTTGTCTGACTATGGTCTGCAGCTTCGCGAAAAGCAGAAAGTCCGTCGGATTTACGGCGTTCTCGAGCGGCAGTTTCGTCGGTATTACAAAGAAGCGGATCGGCGCAAGGGCAACACCGGTGAAAACCTGTTGCAGCTGTTGGAGTGCCGGTTGGATAACGTGGTTTATCGGATGGGCTTTGCTGCCACGCGTGCCGAAGCACGTCAGCTGGTCGCTCACCGGGCCATCATGCTCAATGGTCGAGTGACCAATGTGGCATCGGCTGAAGTCAAAGCGGGCGATAGCATTGCCATTCGTGAGAAAGCCCAAAAGCAGCTTCGGGTGCAAGCAGCCCTCGAGATGTCGCAGCAGAACGGTGTGCCGGAGTGGGTAGAGGTGGATACCAAGGCTTTCGCGGGCACGTTTAAACAAGTCCCGGATCGGTCTGAGTTGCCCGCCGAGATCAACGAGCATCTCATCGTCGAGCTTTATTCCAAGTAAGGGTGCCAAGAGCACGCTTACCGAGCAGGAGTTTCTTTCATGCAGGGTCAGTTTAAGGATTTCCTTAAACCGCGGGTGGTTGATGTAGACGCGGTCAGCGATAAGCGCGCGCGCATCACACTGGAGCCGCTAGAGCGCGGATTTGGTCATACCCTCGGTAATGCGTTGCGGCGCGTTTTGTTGTCCTCGATGCCCGGCTATGCGGTCACCGAGGTAGAAATTGACGGCGTGCTGCACGAGTACACGGCTGTCGAGGGTGTCCAAGAGGACGTCGTCGATATCCTGCTCAACCTCAAACAGCTGGCAGTTCGTCTGACCGGCCGGGATGAGGCGGTGTTGCGGCTGCACAAAAAAGGCCCGGGCGTTGTGACGGCCGGCGATATTGCCGCTGAGCAAAACGTCGAGGTCAAGAATCCGGAGCTGGTGATCTGTAACCTCACCAAAGCCGGTGAGATCAGCATGGCCATTACTGTGTCCAACGGTCGAGGCTATGAGCCTGCTACGGCGCGTGATCTCGAAGAAGAGCGCACCATTGGGCGGCTTGCGTTGGATGCCAGCTACAGCCCGGTGCGTCGCGTCTCCTACAATGTCGAGAGCGCCCGCGTCGAGCAACGCACGGATCTCGATAAGTTGGTGATGGACATTGAGACCAACGGTGTGGTCGAGCCTGAAGAGGCCATCCGCCTGGCAGCCGGAGTGCTGCGTGACCAGCTGTCTGTGTTCGTCGACCTGGAGGGTGGCGAGAGCGAGGTTGAGCCGCGCCGCAAAGAGCCAGAGGTTGATCCGGTGCTGTTGCGCCCGATCGATGATCTCGAGCTCACCGTGCGTTCTGCCAACTGTCTGAAGGCCGAGGCCATTCACTTTGTGGGTGATCTGGTGCAGAAGACAGAGGTGGAACTGCTGAAGACGCCGAATCTCGGCAAGAAATCGCTTAATGAAATCAAGGAAGTCCTCGCACAACATGGACTTCAGCTCGGTATGCGTCTTGAGAACTGGCCACCGGCCGGTCTTGAAGAGCGCGCCCGGGTCACCGGCTAAGGGAAAAGACCGATGCGTCATCGCAAATCCGGACGGAAACTCAATCGTAACAGCGCCCATCGCCAAGCCATGTTCCGCAATATGTCGGCATCGCTTTTTGAGCATGAGGCCATTCGGACCACGCTGCCCAAGGCCAAAGAGCTGCGGCGTGTCGCTGAGCCGCTGATCACACTGGCCGGCAATGATACCGTTGCCAATCGTCGGCTCGCTTTTGCGCGCCTTCGTAACAAGGCCATTGTTACCAAGCTGTTTGATGAGCTCGGCCCGCGCTACAAGGCCCGTCCAGGCGGCTACCTGCGTATTTTAAAAGCGGGGTTCCGTGCTGGCGACAATGCACCGATGGCGTTTGTCGAGTTGGTCGATCGGCCGATGGTCGGTGAGCCTGAACAAGCCCCGGTTGAAGAGGCTGTCGCCGAGGCATCCTGATCCTACAACGGAGGGGTTTTTATGAAAGCACCCGTACGTATTGCCGTCACCGGCGCTGCCGGTCAGATTGGATACAGTCTGCTGTTTCGTATTGCCTCTGGGGATATGCTGGGGCCGGATCAACCGGTCATACTGCAGCTGCTTGAGATTCCGCCGGCCATGGATGCTGTCCAAGGTGTGATGATGGAGCTCGAGGATTGCGCATTCCCAACGCTGGCAGGTATGCAGGCTACGGATAAAGCGGAAGAGGCGTTCAAGGACGCCGATTACATTCTGCTGGTCGGCGCCAAACCCCGTGGGCCTGGGATGGAGCGCAAAGATCTGCTGGAAGCCAACGCGGCGATCTTCTCGGCACAGGGTAAGGCGATTAATGCCGTGGCCAGCCGTAATGTGCGTGTCCTGGCTGTGGGTAACCCAGCCAACACCAATGCTTTGATCGCACAGCGTAACGCCCCGGATTTGGATCCGCGTTGCTTCACCGCGATGACGCGTCTTGATCACAATCGGGCGCTGGCGCAGCTGGCTAACCGGACCTCAACGCATGTGACCGATATTCGGCAAATGATTGTTTGGGGTAACCATTCAGCCACGCAGTATCCGGATATTAGCCATGCCACCGTCAGTGGTAAGGCCGCTAAGGATTTGGTTGATCAGGCCTGGCTTGAAGAGACGTTTATCCCCACCGTTCAACAGCGTGGTGCAGCCATTATTAAGGCACGCGGGCAGTCTAGTGCTGCCTCGGCGGCCAGTGCGGCGATTGACCACATGCGGGATTGGACGTTGGGCACACCGGGTGATGACTGGGTCAGCATGTCCATCCCCTCTGATGGCAGCTACGGCATCACAGAAGGCATTATTTACTCCTTCCCGGTGCGGTGCTCAGGTGGTCAGTACGAGATTGTGCAGGGACTGGATATTGATGCGTTCTCACGCGAGCGCATGCAATTCACCGAACAGGAGCTGACAGAAGAGCGCGACGCCGTCGAGCATCTTCTCCCTTAAGTCAGCCCGAGCAGCGGGGCGAGATATCGCCCCGTGTGCGATTCGGGTATTGATGCCACCGCCTCCGGTGTGCCGGTGGCGATAACCCTGCCACCGCCATCGCCCCCCTCTGGGCCCATATCTATTAGCCAGTCGCAGGTTTTGATGACATCGAGGTTATGCTCGATGACGACAAGGGTGTTGCCTTCATCACGCAGGCGGTGGAGGACATCCAGTAACTGGGCAACATCATGAAAATGCAGTCCCGTGGTGGGCTCATCTAGGATATATAGGGTCTGTCCGGTCCCGCGCCGGGACAGTTCCCGCGCCAGCTTGACCCGTTGAGCCTCCCCGCCCGACAAAGTCACGGCGTTCTGCCCCAGTGCGACATAACCCAGGCCGACATCGATCAGTGTTTGCAGTTTGCGGGCAATCACTGGGATGTTGGTAAAAACCTCCAGTGCCTCACTGACTGTCATCGACAATATCTGTTGGATGGTGTGCCCCCGATACCGGATTTCGAGTGTCTCGCGGTTATACCGTGCGCCCCGGCAGGTGTCACAAGGCACATAGACATCGGGCAGGAAATGCATCGCAACGCGCACGACACCCTCTCCCTGGCAGGCCTCACAGCGCCCGCCGCGAACGTTAAAGCTGAACCGCCCGGGGCCATACCCTCTCGAGCGCGCCTCGGGGGTGCCAGCAAACAGTTCACGAATCGGGGTAAAAAGTCCGGTATAGGTGGCCGGATTGGAGCGCGGCGTTCGACCGATTGGGCTCTGGTCGATATCAACGACCTTATCAAAGTGCTCGAGTCCTTCGATGCTCTGGCATGGGGCGGAACCCATCGAAGCGCCGTTTAGGCGCGTGGCCGCTGCCGGGTAGAGCGTGTCATTGACCAGCGTTGACTTGCCTGACCCCGATACACCGGTGACTCCGATCATTAATCCGGCTGGAAAAGTCACATCCACGGATTGAAGGTTATGCCCTGTTGCACCGCGTATCGTGATGCCCCGTTTCGGATCAGGCGGAATGCGGTTTTTGGGCACTGCGATCTGCCGACGCCCGGCCAGATAGTCGCCGGTTAGAGATCGCGGTTGGTTGATAATGGTCTCAACGCTGCCTTGGGCGATCACTTCTCCGCCCTCGCGTCCGGCGCCGGGGCCCATATCGATTAGATGATCCGCGGCGCGAATGGCCTCTTCGTCATGCTCAACCACGATCACCGTGTTATCCAAGTCTCGCAGGTGTCGCAGCGTATCCAGCAGGCGGTCATTGTCGCGCTGGTGCAATCCGATGGAGGGTTCATCCAAGACATACAGTACACCGACTAGCCCGGCGCCGATCTGACTGGCCAATCGGATGCGCTGGGCTTCGCCACCGGATAGGGTGTCGGCGCTGCGTGCAAGGCTGAGATAATTGAGTCCAACGTTTAGCAAAAACGTTAGTCGCTGGCGGATTTCAGCCACGATGCTCTCCGCAATGGCCGCCCTTGAGCCTTCAAGGTCCAGCTGATCGATTATTTCCGCCGCCTCGGCGATGGACCCGGCATTGAGCATGGGCAATGTCCAAGGCCCAACCCTGACATGACGGGCCCCGGCATTCAGACGGCTGCCATGACAATCGGGGCAGGTGCGACGGGTAAGATAACGGGCCAGTTCCTCACGCACTGCGGCGGAGTCCGTCTCGCGATATCGGCGGGTCATATTATTGACTACCCCTTCGAAGGGGTGTTCGCTGGCTTGGTCCCCGCTGCGACGTGCGCCGGCGTAGTGAAACCGGATGTCCTCATCGCCGCTGCCGTGCAGGATGACCTCGCGAATCGATGCCGGCAGATCCCTCCAGGGGGTATCCACATCAAAATCATAATGCGCGGCAAGGTCTTTAATGATCTGGCCGTAGTAGGCATTACGTCGATCCCACCCCCGCACGGCGCCGGCTGCTAGTGACAGCTCCGGATGCGCCACGATGCGGTCCGGGTCAAAAAACTGCTCTACACCCAGTCCATCGCAGCTTGGACAGGCCCCTTCGGGGCTGTTAAATGAAAAATTGCGTGGCTCGAGGCTGCCTATTGAGTAACCACATTCAGGGCAGGCAAAGCGTGCTGAGAAGACCAGTTCATCGGTTTTCGGATCATCCATGTCAGCCACCTGCACAACCTCGTCACCCAGTCGCAGACAGGTCTCGATGGAGTCAGCAAGACGTGTAGCCAGGTCATCACGGATTCGAAAGCGATCAATCACCGCCTCGATGTGGTGGGCTCGATTGGGGTCGAGTGTCGGTGGCTCGTCAATGTCGATGATCTCCCCGTCAACGCGGGCGCGCACCAGTCCCTGACCTCGCAGGGCATGAAACACCTCTCGATGCTCGCCTTTTCTACCTCGGATGATCGGGGCGAGCAGCATGACTCTACGCCCCTGCGGCAGTGCAAGAATTCGGTCGACCATCTCGCTGACGCTTTGTGCCTGCAGTGCATGCCCGTGTTCGGGACAGTGCGGCACACCGGCGCGGGCATAGAGTAGTCGCAGGTAGTCATGGATTTCGGTCACGGTCCCCACGGTTGAACGGGGGTTGTGCGAAGTCGATTTCTGCTCGATGGCAATGGCCGGCGACAGGCCCTCAATATGATCCACATCGGGCTTGTCCATCATCGATAAAAACTGCCGGGCATAGGCCGATAGTGACTCGACATAGCGGCGCTGGCCCTCGGCATAGAGTGTGTCGAAGGCCAGGGAAGATTTGCCTGAACCTGATAGTCCGGTGATGACAATCAGTTTGCCCCGAGGCAGTTTCAGGTTAACGTCGCGCAAGTTATGCGTGCGCGCACCGGTAATGACGATGGCGTCCATGAGCCTCTCGATTGAAACAATTTGTTAGTATAACGCTCCTGCAGCATTTACACCGACAGGGGCGAGCGTGCACGGTAGAAAAGGATCGGGGGCGGGGCCAATGAATCCCGCAGAGCGCCGCGCTACCGCAGGGCTTTCACTGATTTTTGGCCTGCGCATGCTGGGGTTGTTTCTGATCCTTCCCGTCTTTGCGCTGTACGGTGGTGATCTGGACGGGGCAACGCCAGCGTTGATTGGCCTGGCCATTGGCGCCTATGGACTGACTCAAGCCCTGCTGCAAATCCCTTTTGGCATGCTCTCTGACCGGCTGGGACGGCGGCCGGTTATTGTTTTTGGTCTGTTGATATTTGCCGTCGGCAGCGGTGTTGCCGCCGAGGCCGAGACTATTCAGGGGGTTATTCTCGGCCGCGCGCTGCAGGGTTGTGGGGCCATTGCCGCGGCGGTCATGGCACTGGCCGCTGACCTGACACGGGATCAGCAACGCACCAAGGCGATGGCGCTGATCGGCATCAGTGTGGGGGCGGCCTTTTTAGTCGCTCTGGTGGCGGGTCCAGCATTGGCGGCGAGAGCAGGGCTTGCCGGGCTTTTTTGGGCAACGGCGGTGCTGGCGTTGGTGGCCGTAGCGCTATTGTATTGGGTAGTTCCGGCAGGCGGGGATAAGGCCTTTCGCCCCGAGGTGAACGCGCGCGCTGGTGGGTTGCCTGTTGTTCTACGGCACCCCGATTTGTTGCGGCTTGATTTTGGGGTGCTGATTCTCCATTTGGTGTTGACCGCTAGTTTCGTGGTACTGCCAGTGGTTCTGGAGTCCGATTTGGGTATCCCACGGGCTGATCACTGGCTGGTGTATGTGCCGGTGCTTTTACTATCCGTCGGGGGCATGGCGCTTTTAATCAGTATTGGTGAACGGCGTCGGATCCTACATCGCATGCTGGCCGGTGTGGCGGTGATTGTGATCATCGCTGATCTGCTGTTGTTTGCCTTTAACGATTGGCTGCCGCTGATGTTGCTGGGGCTGTGGCTCTTTTTTGTGGGGTTTAACACCCTGGAGGCCAGCCTGCCGTCTTTGTTGACGCGTTTTGCGCCGGACGGGCTTCGGGGCACGGCGCTGGGGGTTTATGCCACGGCACAATTCCTCGGAGCCTTTTTAGGCGGTGTGCTGGGCGGACTGGTTTACGGCCAGTTTGGCGCCAGCGGTGTTTTTCTTTTTTGTGCGATCGCCGGCGGACTGTGGCTGGTCTCAGCGGTTGGGTTGAACACTCCTAGGGCGTATTTGGACGCCAAGACAACGGTAGCGGAGCAGATATGACGGATTTGATTGCCCCTTACGGGGGCGTGCTCAAGGATTTGAGACTGAATGATAAAGCGGCGGCCGAGGCCCGCGAGCAGGCCCTTGGCCTGGCAAGCTGGGATTTGAGCGAGCGCCAGCTCTGTGATTTGGAATTGCTGGCCATTGGTGGGTTTTCGCCATTGGAAGGGTTCCTGGGACAGGCCGACTACGATCGGGTGGTTGCCGACATGCGGCTTGCGGATGGCACGCTCTGGCCGATGCCGATCACCCTAGATGTCAGTGAGGCCTTTGCCGCCGAGCGCAAAGTGGGCGAGCGCATTGCGTTGCGTGATCCAGAGGGAGTCCTGCTGGCGATTTTAACCATCTCGGATTGCTGGCAGCCCGATCGTCTGCTCGAGGCGCGTCAGGTCTTTGGCACGGATGATCTAGGACATCCGGGTGTTGCCTATTTGCTTGAGCAGAGCGGGCCGGTTTATTTGGGAGGACAGCTGGAGGTCGTGGCGCTGCCCAGCCACTATGACTTTACCCATCTGCGCATGACCCCGGCAGAGCTGCGTGGGCGTTTTCAGCGCAATGGTTGGCGACGGGTGGTGGCTTTTCAAACCCGCAACCCGATGCATCGTGCGCATGTTGAGCTGACTTTTCTGGCCGCCCGTCAGGCCGAGGCTAATCTGTTGATTCACCCGGTGGTGGGGATGACCAAGCCCGGCGATGTGGATCACTACTCACGGGTTCGTTGCTATGAACACGTGCTCAAAAAGTACCCCGAGCAGACTACAGCGCTGTCTTTGTTGCCGCTGGCTATGCGCATGGGTGGCCCGCGAGAGGCAGTCTGGCATGCGATCATCCGTCGCAACTACGGTTGCACGCATCTAATTGTCGGTCGTGATCATGCCGGGCCTGGCAAGGACAGTCAGGATCGGGAGATCTACGGACCTTATGATGCACAGGCCTTAGTCAGCCGCCATGCCGAAGAGCTTGGTATCGAGATGGTGCCGTTTCGCATGATGGTCTATGTCCAGGAGCGTGCCGGCTATGCACCCGTTGATGAGGTGGATGAAAGCAAAGAAACGCCAATGAATATTTCGGGGACGGAGTTTCGGCGGCGTATGCGCGAGGGTCTGGAGATTCCCGAGTGGTTCGGCTACCCGGAGGTCGTCAAAGAGCTGCGAAAAACCTATCCGCCTCGGGCGAAGCAGGGCTTTACCCTGTTTTTTACCGGGCTGTCCGGGTCGGGTAAATCCACGATGGCCAATGCCGTGATGGTCAAGCTAATGGAGCGTGGAGGACGGCCGGTGACCCTGCTGGATGGGGATGTGGTGCGCAAGCATCTGTCCAGTGAGCTGGGCTTTAGCAAAGCGCATCGTGACCTGAACATCCGCCGCATCGGGTTTGTTGCCTCTGAGATCACCCGTAACGGCGGGGTCGCTATTTGTGCCCCAATTGCCCCGTATGCCAATACGCGCCAAGCCGTTCGTTCAATGATTGAACAAGCTAATGGGGGCTTTATCGAAATTCATGTGGCCACACCCATTGAGGAGTGTGAGCGGCGCGATCGTAAAGGCTTGTATGCCAAGGCTCGGGCCGGACAGATTAAGGGGTTTACCGGAATTGATGACCCCTATGAGGCCCCAGAGCAGCCGGAGCTGCGAATTGATACGACAGATGTCAGCGTCGAGGAGGCCGCCCAGCAGGTGCTGCTGAAGATTGAGAGCATGGGTTTTATCGACCTGCGGTGACCGTTAGTCGGTTGTCGTTTGGCATTATCCCAGGAACAGGTAGAGTGCGAGTACACGCTCAACGGAGAGACAGTTATGGCGCGAGGAATTAACAAGGTCATTCTTATCGGTAATCTCGGGGCTGACCCTGAGGTACGTTATTCGGCATCGGGCAGTGCGATTACCAACGCCCGGCTTGCCACCAGTGACCAATGGAAAGACAAGCAGACCGGTGAGCAGCAGGAGCGCACCGAATGGCATCGAGTGGTTTTCTTTGGCCGCCTGGCCGAGATTGCCGGCGAGTACCTCAAAAAAGGCTCAAAGGTCTTTGTCGAGGGGCGGCTGCAGACGCGCAAATGGCAGGGACAAGATGGCCAGGACCGCTACACCACTGAAATTGTGGTCAATGACATGCAGATGTTGGATGGCCCCGGTGGTGGTATGGGCGGCGGAGGCATGAGCGCTGCAGCTGGCGCGGGCGCAGGCGCGGCAGCCGCGACGGCAGCAACCGGTTCATCATCGCCGGCCGCAGAGCCTCAGGCAGCGCCCGTTGATGATTTTGATGACGATATCCCGTTCTAGCTCAATCGCCTGTCGGGGTGTTCGCATCGGCCAGTGATCGCAGGGCGCTGGCCACTGTTTCGACAATCTGCCGCTGCTCGCTACCGTACCCCGGTGGCAGCAGCGGTTCTCCGATGCGGATT
>CBFIIM010000015.1:0-21177 GCA_965662395.1 Spiribacter sp.
CACCAACCCGCTACCCGCTGTGATTGTCGCTGAGCTTGGGCAGGGACTCGGCCGTGTGGAAGTTGATCGACTGATCAGCCAAATCGAGCAGTTGCCCGGAGTCTCTGAAGTCCGCGTTGATCGGGTCTGGCTTGAGCGCTTAAGCGCCCTTTTGGATCTGGCCAATCGCGGGACTTTTCTGATCGGGCTTCTACTCGGCCTGACCGTCGTTCTGGTGGTCGGCAACACCATCCGCCTGGACATTGAAAACCGCCGCAGTGAAATCGAAATCACCAAACTCATCGGTGGCACCGATGCGTTTGTCCGTCGGCCATTTCTCTACACAGGGCTTTGGTATGGCGCATCTGGCGGTGTGCTGGCGGCTGTCATCTTGTCATTCGGCCTGATTCTATTGTCAGGGCCGGCCAAGGAGCTGACCGCTCTCTATGGTGGTGCCTTTCGCCCACTGGGCCTAGGGGTTTCGGGGACACTGACACTGCTGATCTCAGGCATTGCTCTGGGACTGGTCGGTGCATGGCTTGCTGTTGGCCGTCATTTGTCTCTGATCGAGCCGCAATAAGGAACTTTCCCCACTCTTCAACCTCCAATAATCGGTGTTAAAATCAACCGCATGAAAACGCAGGAGGGATCAATGCAAGCCGCCACGGCACTGGTGAGCACCGATTACAACCGACTGCCGCTTCGCGCGGGCAGCGAGGATCAGTATATCCAGGCAGTTAACGCCATTCCGGCACTCGGCGCTGAAGAGGAGCGGACGCTGGCAATCCGCTATCGGGATGCCGATGACCTGGAGGCCGCTCGCTGGCTGGTTCTGTCGAATTTGCGCTTCGTCGTGCATGTTGCCCGCGGATACAACGGCTATGGCTTGCCGCTGGCCGATCTGATTCAGGAAGGCAATGTCGGACTGATGAAGGCGGTCAAGCGCTTTGACCCCGAAGTGGGCGTGCGTTTGGTGTCCTTTGCAGTGCACTGGATCCGTGCCGAGATCCACGAATACATTCTGCGCAACTGGCGCATCGTTAAGGTCGCGACCACCAAAGCGCAGCGCAAGCTCTTTTTTAACCTGCGCAGTGCCAAGAAACGACTGGGATGGCTCAATCGCGAAGAAGTTGAAGCCGTTGCGGCCGACCTTGGGGTAAAGCCCGAGACCGTCATGGAAATGGAATCGCGGCTGGCTGGTCAGGATGTTGGCTTTGACCCAACACCGGATACGGATGAAGAAGAATCAGTAGCGCGTGCTCCGGCTGCTTATCTGCAGGATCAAAGTGCTGACCCAGCCCGCGCAATTGAGGGCGAGGACTATGAGGGTTGGCGCGAGGAAAGCCTACATAGCGCCCTGCAGTCACTGGATGAGCGAAGCCGTGAGATCCTACGGCGCCGTTGGTTAACCGAGCCGAAAGCAACTCTGCACATGCTGGCCGATGAATACGGTGTTTCAGCCGAGCGCATTCGACAGCTTGAGAAGAACGCAATGAAGCGTCTTCGTGAAGGGATGGCAGGCGACTTCCTCGAAGCCTGAGCCCCGAACGCCTGATTACCAGCCCTTCGGCGCTAAAGCAGCCCGCGCTCAGCAAAGCTGACCGGGCGTCCCTCCCCAATGACAAAATGGTCCAACACGCGCACCCCCACGGTGCCCAGCGCTTCGGCAAGGCGTTCGGTCATGCGCTCATCAGCGGCACTAGGCTCCGCTACACCCGAAGGATGATTATGCGCAAGGATTAGCGCAGCGGCGTTCAACTCAAGCGCTCGTCGCACCACTTCGCGCGGATAGACACTAGCGGCATCAATCGTTCCGCGAAAAAGCTCCTCAAAGGCAATCACTTGATGTCGGTTATCAAGAAACAGGCAGGCAAATACCTCATGCGGCAAATGCCGCAGACGAGCGGTCAAATAATGTCGGGTATCCTCCGGCCCGGCCAATGACTCGCCGCGCTCAAGCCGTGCCGCCAGATACCGACGCCCCAGCTCCAGGGCGGCCTGAATTTGGACATATTTCGCAGCGCCTAAACCGTGATAGCTGCTTAAAACCGGCTCGTCAGCTTCCAGTAGCGCTCGAAGCCCGCCAAAGGCGACCAGCAGGTCCCGGCTGACATCCACTGCGGTGCGCCCACGGACCCCGGTGCGCAGAAATATCGCCAGCAATTCGGCATCAGATAGCGTGGATGCGCCGCCGGCCAGCAGCTTCTCACGAGGCCGCTCAGCCATGGGCCAGTCATTGATCGGCATACAAAGGACTCCACTGAAAGTTTTCTTAAACGGCACAACAGTGTAAGTTCGCGGCTTTGAGCAACCTGTGACGTCGTTCCGTAATGAGTCTTGCCGGTGAACGCATAGTCCTTGGGGTCAGCGGCGGTATCGCGGCCTATAAATCCCCCGATCTGGTCCGCAGGCTGCGCGATGCCGGTGCCGAAGTGCGAGTCGTGCTAACCCACGGGGCGCAGGCGTTCGTTACACCGCTGACTTTCCAGGCGGTCTCTCACCAAAGTGTTCACACCGATCTGCTCGATCCCGATGCCGAGGCGGGCATGGGCCATCTTGAGCTAGCACGCTGGGCTGATCGCATTGTCATTGCGCCGGCAAGCGCCAATACCATTGCCCGGCTTGCCCATGGCATGGCCGATGATCTGCTGACAACGCTGTGCCTGGCCACCGAGGCACCGATTACCGTTTGCCCGGCGATGAATCACATCATGTGGCAGGCACCAGCCACTCTGGCCAATATTGAAATACTCAGTAGCCGAGGTGTTGAGCTGTTAGGGCCGATGGATGGGCCGCTGGCCGAAGGCGAATCAGGACCAGGGCGGTTAATGGAGCCCACCGACATTGTTACCGCCCTCAAGGCCACAAACACTCTACCGGCGCTTGCCGGGAAAACGGTGCTGATCACGGCAGGCCCCACGCATGAACTCATCGACCCGGTCCGCTATATCGGCAACCGCAGCAGCGGGCGAATGGGGTTTGCCATCGCACGGGCTGCTGCCAGAGCAGGCGGCCATGTCATTTTAGTGGCTGGACCCAGCGCACTGCCTACTCCCCAAGGCGTCACCCGGGTGGACGTCAAAACCGCGGTTCAGATGCACGAAGCGGTGATGCGGCATGCCGCTGACAGTCAGATCTTCATTGCCGCCGCCGCCGTTGCCGATTTTCGTATCGATCAGCCCGCAGAGCAGAAGATTAAGAAAGCCTCGGCCCCAGAAACACTGACCTTAATCCCCAACCCCGACATTCTGGCCGAGGTGGCAGCCCTGCCCAACGGACCGTTTACCGTTGGGTTCGCCGCTGAAACTGAATCGGTCACCACCCATGCGCGTCAAAAACTGACTGCTAAATCACTGGATATGATCGCCGCCAACCAGGTGGGAGAAGGCCTGGGGTTTGAAGTCGAAACCAACACGCTGGATGTACTTTGGGATGGTGGCGAAAGCCGCTTAGGGCCGGCGTCGAAAGACCTGTTAGCCACTCATCTGATGGCACTGATTGGAGAGAGATTGCATGGAGCAGGTTGAACTGCGCGTACTTGATGCCCGGCTTGGCAATGAATTCCCCATGCCAGATTACGCCACGGATGGTTCGGCGGGCGTTGATTTGCGCGCCTGCCTGAAGAGCGCCGAGACGCTGGCACCGGGAGATACCCTGTTAATCCCCTCAGGCATTGCCATCCATATTGCCGACCCGGGCTATGCCGCCGTTGTGCTGCCCCGCTCCGGGCTTGGGCATAAGCACGGGATCGTGCTGGGCAACCTGGTGGGGCTGATCGACTCCGACTATCAGGGGGAGGTGTTTATCTCCTGCTGGAATCGGGGCAGTACAGAATTCACCATCGAGCCGGGAGAGCGCATCGCCCAGCTGGTCTTTCTGCCAGTGGCCCGACCCCAATTTGCTTTGGTCGAGACGTTTGCCGAGAGCGAACGCGGCACTGGTGGATTTGGCCATACCGGCCGGCAATAAACCGCAAGGAGTGCGGCATGAGCATCATTGACCCGGCTATCCTGCGTGCCTACGACATTCGGGGCATTGTGGATCAGGACCTGACCGAAGACAGCGTAAAGGCACTCGGCCAGGCTATCGGCAGCGCGGCTGCAGCGGCCGGACAGCAATCCATTGTTGTTGGCTACGACGGGCGTGAATCCAGCCCAAGACTGGCCAAAGCCCTGCGGCAAGGCCTGCGGGCAGCCGGCCGTGATGTTATCGACATTGGCCCGGCTCCGACGCCACTGGTCTACTTTGCCACCTATGAACTCGGCACCCATGCCGGCATCGCGGTCACTGGCAGTCACAATCCATCCAACTATAACGGGCTTAAAACCATTATCGACGGGCGTCCGCTATGGGGTGAGGGTATTCAGGCACTAGGGGCTCGTATTGAGCAGGGCGACTTGACCCACGGCGCGGGCAGCGAATCGCAGGCGGATGTTACCGAGGCCTACTCCAGGCGGGTTTGCCGTGACGTCAGCCTTAAGCGAGCGCTAAAGGTGGTCATCGATTGTGGCAATGGCATTCCCGGCGCCATCGCCCCCGGACTGCTTGAGCGCCTTGGTGCTGAAGTCATTCCGCTTTTCTGCGATGTCGATGGCCAATTCCCCAACCATCACCCTGACCCAACGGTGCCTGAGAATCTGCACGATTTAATCGAGACGGTTATTGCGCAGCAGGCCGACATTGGCCTTGCCTTTGATGGTGACGGAGACCGGCTGGGCGTGGTGGATAACCACGGCCATATCATTTGGGCCGATCGGCAGATGATGCTTTATGCCCAATCAGTACTGGCTGAGCATCCGGGCGCGGATATTGTTTTTGATGTTAAATGCAGCGCTCGCCTGGCCGAGGTCATCACCAAGGCCGGCGGCAACCCGGTCATGTGGAAAACGGGTCACTCCCTGATTAAAGAGAAGCTGCGCGAGACAGCCGCCCCTCTGGCCGGTGAGATGAGTGGGCATTTATTCTTTAATGATCGCTGGTACGGGTTCGATGACGCACTCTATTCCGCAGCGCGCCTGCTGGAGATTCTCAGCGGCGATGAACGACCCGCCAGTGCTATCTTTGGTGAGCTACCTGAACCGGTCAGCACGCCGGAAATACGGCTGGACCTTGCCGAGGGGCAACCTCATCAACTGATGCAAGCACTCATGGATAAAGCCAGTGATTTTGACGAGGCCACCGTGAGCACCATCGATGGCCTGCGTGTGGACTTTGCCAATGGCTGGGGACTGGTTCGTGCCTCCAACACTCAACCCTGCCTGGTCATGCGCTTTGAGGGCACCAGCCAAGAGGCCCTTGAGCGCATTCAAAGTCGTTTTGATGCCCTAATTCGGGCTGCCGGTGAAGTTGTAGCCATTACAATTTGACCCGGATCAAGCTTGCTTACGGTTTGGCTCGCAGCGCATCACCTTCGGTTCTATTCTCGGTGTCAAAGACATCACCGAAGGAGTGTAAACCCATGAAACCCCTCCACTCACTGACGGCAGCCGTAGTGCTCGGTGTCGGTAGCAGCGTCGCGATGGCTGACGATGCCCTACTCGAGCGCGCACAGTTGCTGTTTAAACCGATCCCGCAAACGGCCGCCGAAACTATTGGCGAGCGCAACGAGATCACGCCTGAGAAGGTCGAGCTTGGCCGGATGCTGTTTTTTGATCCGCGTCTCTCCGCCAGTCAGACGATCAGCTGTAATACCTGCCACAACGTTGGCATGGGTGGCGATGACAACATCCCAAGCTCCATTGGTCATGACTGGCAGCGCGGCCCACGCAACTCGCCGACCATCTTTAATGCGGTCTTTAACGTCGCGCAGTTCTGGGATGGCCGGGCAACCGACCTGACCGAGCAGGCCAAAGGCCCGATTCAGGCCAGTGTTGAGATGAACAACACCCCGCCGGTGGTCGAAGCAACGCTGAACAGCATGCAGGAGTATGTGGACGCCTTTGAGGCGGCTTTCCCAGACTCCGAGAAAGCGGTCAGCTTTGATAACACGGCTGCAGCGCTTGAGGTGTATCAGGCGACGCTAATCACGCCCGACTCCCCCTTTGATCAATATTTAAAGGGTGACAAGGATGCGCTGACCAACCAGCAGATCGCCGGTCTGGATGCCTTTTTGAACAAAGGCTGTGTGGCTTGCCACAACGGTGTGAACGTCGGTGGTCAGGGTTACTATCCCTTTGGCGTAATCAACCGCCCGGGATCAGACATCCTGCCTCCGGGTGACAAAGGCCGTGCCGCTGTCACGCAGACGGCGGCTGATGACTATGTCTTCCGCTCCCCGTCGCTGCGCAACGTCGAGCTGACGGCGCCGTACTTCCACTCAGGCAACGTCTGGAGCCTGCGTGAAGCGGTCGCCATCATGAACGACGCCCAGCTGAACAGCCTGCTGACCGACGAAGATGTCGACAACGTCACGGCGTTCCTGCGCTCGCTGACGGGCAAGCAGCCTGAGGTAGTCTATCCGGTACTGCCCATCAGCACGGACGAAACGCCGCTGCCGGTCATTCCGGACTATCCGGCCATGAGCGCCGGGGGCTAAAAGCCTAACAGCGCTTGCGCCTCAAGCACTG
Source organism: Spiribacter sp. (assembly GCA_965662395.1). GTDB lineage: Bacteria > Pseudomonadota > Gammaproteobacteria > Nitrococcales > Nitrococcaceae > Spiribacter. The sequence goes on from CBFIIM010000015.1 coordinate 6,546, forward strand.
GGGCGCGACTATAGGACCGCACCTTCGGGTGCGGTCTTTTTGTTTGGGGCAATGATAAGAACGACACACCCATCATGAGTACAGAGATGACACCGCCTAATCAGGTCGCCCGGGTTCTGACCGAGGCACTGCCCTATATCCGTCGCTTCCATGGACAAACCGTGGTGGTGAAATACGGCGGCAACGCCATGGTCGATGATGACCTGAAGCGCGATTTTGCCCGTGATGTTGTGCTGATGAAGTTAGTCGGCATCAATCCGGTGGTGGTGCATGGGGGCGGTCCACAGATCGGCTCAGTACTTGAGCGGATCGGCAAAAAGAGCGAATTCGTCCAGGGTATGCGGGTCACTGATGCCGAGACCATGGATGTCGTTGAAATGGTGCTTGGTGGGCTGGTCAACAAAGAGATCGTCAGCCTAATCAACACTCACGGCGGCCGGGCGGTCGGTCTCAGTGGCAAAGACGGTGGACTGATTCAGGCAAAGCGCATGCGCCTGACCCGCCCCGGTCCTGCCGAGCAGGCACCGGAGATTATCGATATCGGCCATGTAGGCGAAGTCACCGGCATAGATCCGGCGTTAATGACGCTACTGGATGGGGCGGATTTTATCCCGGTCATTGCCCCCATTGGTGTGGATGACAAGGGCATCTCTTACAACATTAATGCCGATCTGGTCGCCGGGCATTTAGCGCGGACGCTAAAAGCTGAGAAGCTGATCCTGATGACCAATACCGCAGGCATCCTTGATGGCGATGGCAACCTGCTGACCGGACTCAACGCCGAACACGTCCGTGCACTCATTGCCGATGGCACGATTTATGGCGGAATGCTGCCCAAAGTCGATTGCGCCCTTGAGGCGGTGGCTAACGGGGTGGGGGCGGCCACGATCATCGATGGCCGGGTATCCCATGCCCTATTGCTAGAGCTTTTTACCGACAGTGGTGTTGGCACTCTAATTCACGGACAGTCAACGGATACGTGATTCCATCTGCCGGAGCCAGTCAGCCGCTTCGCGCCCTTTCAGACTGCGGGCCCAAAGCTGATTGGTAATCTCCTCATGACGGGCGACCGCCTCAGGGGCAGCAGTAATGGTCGCCATACCCAGGCGTACATTAGCCAATGCGCCTAGACGAAAGGGGCTAATGGCAAGCTCAGCCTGTCGACCATGCCGAAATATCTGAAAACTGATGCCCGGCATTGAGTCAACCAGCACCCCAAGCTGAACATCCATGGGCTCAGCGTCTAAAATCTCGATGATATGGGAGAGCTCTTCCCGGGCGGCCTGCCGTCGCTGCTTATCCCCCGCAAGGCTAGCCGAACCCACAAACCCTGTCGCGCAGAATGCCTCAAGCTCAGCGGCTGAGATCAGACCCACCAAATGCGGTCGGCGCGAGCGATAGGCAATCTTGCGGGCCTCGAGAATTTCAACAATCCGCTCGATTTCAACCAGGGCCTCCGCGCGATTTGGCACATCTTCAGGGACGCTCTCACGCAGAACCGTGGGCAGCAAGCGATCATAGGCATCAGTGGTCAGCAGATAGGACAGAGGGCCAAACATCACCCGAATTCGCTCTGCTTTCTGCTCAATCTGGCGCATGCGCTCAAAAAAAACAGCAGGAGAGGCAATGTACTCCACCTCCACGCCCAGAAAACTGGCAATGGAGACGCCTAAACAGTCAGCGATTCGACCCAGCGTATCGACCCGAATGGGATGCCCGCCCTCGTAGCGGTAAATGGCCGCACGCGAGACGCCGGCACGCTTTGCCAGTTGATCGGGAGTCAGGCCAGCGCCAACGCGGCTTGCCTTCAGTCGCTCGCCCAATGCTGCAATGGCATCACTTTGGGGTACATCAACTCGGTCCACCCGCTCCGTCTCCATGGCTGAAATGCACCCGAAGTATGCAGAGGCTGTCTATAATGCGCAATAATTGCACCAATCTGTCGCAAAATAGAGAAAAATCTTGACAGCTTACAAAGCAGTGCGATATCACCAACGTGAACTCATAAAACAACGAGGCAATCCATGACTCAGCTTACCGCCCCTCTTGGCCGCAAGAGCCTGACTGCAGGCCTGGCACTTTTGATCGGCCTGGCCGCCCCCGTATCGGCTCAGCAGTTCACCGCGCAAATCGGTCACCTTGAGTCACCGCAGCAGTCCCGCCACGTCGCACTTGAGCGCGTTGCTGAAACGGTTGCGGAGCGCACCAACGGGGACGTGGTCTTTGAGATCTTCCCTTCTGGTCAGCTCGGCACCCAGCGTGAGATGACCGAGAGCGTACAGCTCGGCACTCTGCAGGGCACCGTCTCACCAGCGGCCTTCCTCGGGGGCTTCAATCCAGCCGTCTCGATCATGGATATCCCCTATCTACTGCCCGTCGACCGGGATGATGCGCAAGCCCTGCGTGAGGGCCCCTTTGGCCAGGCGCTGCTTGAGACCTTTGATGATCGCGGCGTCACCGCAGTGACCCTGTGGCCCAACGGACGTAAAAACCTGACCTCCAACAAGCCGCTCGATGATCTCTCGACGCTGGCCGGCCATAAATTCCGCACCATGGATTCCAAAATCCTAATTGAGCAGTTTGAGGCTCTGGGTGCCTCAGCCATTGCACTGCCCTTTGGTGAGCTCTACACCTCGTTGCAGACTGGTGTCGTCGATGGCCAGGAAAACCCCCTCGATACCATTCAGCGCATGAAATTCTATGAGGTGCAGGATTATCTGGTACTGACCGAGCACGGCGCGATGGAAGACGTGGTGCTCTTCAACCCAATGTGGTGGAACAGCCTGCCGGCGGAGTATCAGGCCATCATCACCGACACCTTTAACGAAGCCATCCCGGATCTGCAGGCCCACAAGGCCAACGCCGTAGCAGCCGCGCTTGACGAGATTCGCAACTCAAGCGATATCAACATTCGTGAGGCCTCAGAGGCTGAGCGCACCGCCATGCGTGAAGCCACCTATGACGCTGCAGTGACTGCCTATATTGATCGTGCGGGTGATACCGGCGAGCAGCTGGTCGAGCTCTATGAACAGGCCTACTCGGAAGTCAGCGCCCAGTAAGCGACTGATTGACAACGCCAACCCCGTCCCATGTGGGGGCGGGGTTGTTTTTTTTCCGGACAACTTAAAGTTCAAAAACCATGCCGCTGCTGAGTCTACTTCGACGCCTTGAGCGCTACTTTCTGGTAACGGTATTCCTTGCCATGGTGGTGCTATTCGCTATCAACGTCATCGGCCGGGAGATTGGCGGATCAATCTCCAGTCAGCTGACGTGGATTGAGGAGGCCGTGCGGCTGCTGAATGTATTTTTAGTCTTTGGCGCCCTCGGACTGGCACTCGAGCGCGGGCGACATGTGGGCATCGACACGCTGCGCCGGCAACTGCCCAAACTCCCCCAGCAGATAATTTGTCGAGTCATCGATACAGTGGGGCTGATTACCTGCATTTATCTTGCCTGGGTTGCCTTTAAACTCAGTCAGTTTGTTCTACAGACCGGACAGCGCAGCCCAACGCTAGATGTGCCTATGGGATGGATTTACGCCGCCCCTGTTTTGGGCTTTAGCCTTTTGGGGTTGCGCTATGCACTCAGCCTGTTTGGCGTTATAGATCGCTTTGCCAAAAGCCCGGGAGCCAGCATGATCAAAGAGGAGGCACGATCATGATTTGGCTGATCGTCCTGCTGGCCAGCTTTTTACTGTTAGCCGGGTTTGAGATGTTTCTTGTCCTGGCATTGCCGGCACTGGCCATTAAAGAGGCCTTCTACCCCAACGTGATTGATGTGCTGCTGATCCAGCGTCTGGTGGGTGGCATCAATCACAGCACGCTGCTGGCCATACCGTTTTTTATCTTTGCCGCGCATTTGATGGGGGCCGGGCGATTTGCCAGTCAGCTGACTGACATGATGCGTGTGTTTCTGGGTCATGTGCGTGGTGGCATGGGCCAAACCACCATTGGCGCCTCCATGGCCTTTGGTTCGGTCTCAGGCTCAGCCCCAGCGACCGTCGCGGCCATGGGTCGCATCGTCTACCCGCAAATGCGCGCCTCAGGGTTCTCTGAGCGCTTCAGTCTAGGGCTGGTTGTCTCAAGCGCCGAAACTGCGCTACTGATCCCACCCTCCATCACCCTGATTATTTATGGCTGGGTCACCGGCACATCGATTGCACAGCTTTTTGCCGGCGGGCTTGCGGTGGGTATATTTCTGGGCCTGGCCTTTGCATTAATGGTCTCGATTGAGGCACGTATTCGCGGGCTTGCTGGGGCCGAGCGTCATGGCTGGTCGGATCGACTTGCCATGCTCTGGCGTGCCAAATGGGCGCTGGGGATGCCGCTGATCATTCTCGGTGGTATTTATAGCGGTACATTTACGCCCACAGAAGCCGCTGCGGTCAGCGTGGTCTACGCCATTCTCGTGGAGTGGCTAGTGTTTCGTGAGCTGACCTGGGCAAAGCTGGTCACCATCACCGAAGACAGCGCGGTGGTGACCGCCGTTATTTTTATCCTGCTAGCTGTGGGTGGCCTGCTGTCCTATTTCGTCACCCTTGCCCAGATCCCCGATCAAATCAACGCCATGCTCGAGAGCGTTAACGCGGGGCCCATCCTGTTTCTCATTGTGGTGAATATCTGCTTTCTGCTGGCCGGAATGATTATCGACCCCAACTCAGCGCTGCTGATTTTGGTGCCACCGCTCTATCCCGTAGCAATGGCCTTTGGCATCGACCCGGTACATTTCGGAATGATCGTCACCCTGAATATTTGTATCGGCATGATCACCCCGCCCTTCGGGCTGGATATCTTTGTGGCCTCCTCAACCCTAGAGCGCCCGGTGATGTCGATCATCGCTGGTGTCTGGCCATTTGTGCTGGTGAACATCATCGTCCTGCTCATTGTGACCTACGTCCCCGATATCTCGCTGTTTGTACCCAGTCTGATCTTTCGTTGAGTGGAGGATATTTCAGCCATCATGACGGCACCTGCTTTAATTAAGGCAAAAAACCCGCCAAGCATCCATGAGGTCACCACCACCGTGATCTCCCATCAGGATGTGGCTAGCGGCTATCGGCTGCTGGAACTGGATGCCCCGGCGATTGCGCTCGACTGCCAGCCTGGACAGTTCTTTCATATTCTCTGCCCGGTCCAGGGTGAGTTGCACCCGTTTTTACGCCGCCCGATGTCGATCTATCACTATGATCAGGCTCGCGGATTACTGGGCTTTCTCTACAAAGTCACGGGCACAGGCACTCAGGCGCTGTCGCATCTGCATCCCGGCGACTCACTGAATGTTGTTGGGCCACTGGGCAACGGCTTTCAGATTCCGCAGGAAGCACAGCATTTGCTGTTGGTTGCGCGGGGGGTCGGATTGGCCACATTGGCACCCCTGGCCCAGGAAGCTCAGCGGCTGGAGCGTCGACTGACCGCCATTTGCTCGGCGCGCTCACCAGAGCATCTGATGTCCATTGAGCATTTCAAAGCGCTAGGGGCCGAGGTCATTACGGTCACCGATAGCGAAGGCAACTCAGATCCTGCAAAACTTGAATCGATGATTCGCGAACTGATCATTCAAGAGGGCGCGGATCAGCTCTACACCTGTGGGTCTAATCGACTGTTAAAACTGCTCCAGCGCTTGGGACATGAAACCGGTGTCGCCGGCCAAATTGCCCTTGAGCAGCAGATGGCCTGCGGTATCGGCATGTGTCAGTGCTGCGTGCGCTCGTTCCGGCGCAACGGAGCCATTGTTCAGGAGCGGGTCTGCCGGGAAGGCCCGGTTTTTGACATGCAGGAGGCCATGGGATGGTAGATCTTCGCACACAGGTCGGCCGACTGATGCTAGATAACCCCATCATGCCGGCCTCCGGCACCTTCTCACGCGATATGGCCGAAGTCTTCGATCTCAATCGACTGGGTGCCCTGGTCACCAAAACCATCACTCGCGAGATTCGTGGCGGTAACCCAACGCCACGGGTCTGTGAAGTAGATGGCGGCATGCTCAACTCTATTGGTATCCCATCAAAAGGCCTGGATGCGTTTCTGCAAAAGGAGATCCCGGCCTACGCTAACTGCCGCGCACCACTGGTCGTGAGCATCTCAGCCCCCACAATTGATGGTTTTGCCAGTCTGTGTCAGGCGGTCAGCGTACCGGGTGTCGCCGCTATTGAGGCCAATATTTCCTGCCCGAATATCGAAGAAGATGGCAAGGCATTTGCCATGCGCCCGCGCACCACACGCGAAGTGGTCGAGGCTTTGCGTAGCGCCACCGACCTGCCGCTGTGGGTCAAACTAACCCCTAATACCGGCGAAACAGTCGAAGTGGCTCAAGCGGCCGAGGCCGCCGGTGCCGATGCATTAGTGGTCGCTAATACCATTCTGTCGATGGCCATTGATGCGCGCACCCGCAAACCCAAGCTCGGCAATTTAATGGGTGGGTTATCCGGCCCGCCCTTTAAACCCATCGCCCTTCGCATGGTGTATCAGTGCGCACGCTCTGTAGATATTCCGGTAATCGGCTGTGGCGGCATCACCACCGCTGAGGATGTGGCCGAGTTTCTTATTGCCGGTGCCTCGGCGGTACAGGTGGGTACGGCAAGCTTTGTCAGCCCCACCGTCATGCCCCGACTGCTGGATGAGCTGCGCGACTTCTTAGCCGAGCAGGGCTGCCAGTCAGTCACTGAAATCATCGGCTCAATCTTGGATGGCTCGCATCAAGAAGGGGTGCGATTCATGGAAGCTGCACCATGAGCCATGTGACCCCACAGGCTCGGTTTACGACAGATGAACAGGCACTGGCCGGTGCCTTGTTTGAGCATATTGCACAAATCAGCGCCGATACCCGTGGCGTCAGTCGGCCCGCCTGGTCAGCGAAAGAAACCGAAGTGCTCGATTACCTCAGTGAGGTGGCCATAAAAGAAGGCCTGGCCGTCTGGCCCGATGCGCTTGATAACCGCATCTTCTCGCTGCCTGAAGACCGCGAAGAATCCTCCTATCTGTTGCTGGGCAGTCATGTCGACAGCGTTCCGATGGGCGGCAATTTTGATGGTCTGGCCGGAGTCATCGCCGGGCTGATCTGCCTGATTCATCAGGCTCGATCCGGGCAGCGTTTTACCCGACCAGTTCGAGTGATTGCCATGCGCGGTGAAGAAAGCGCCTGGTTTGGCCCCTGTTATATGGCCTCAAAGGCACTCACCGGCACTTTATCGCCTGATGAGCTGGCAGCAACGCACAAAGGCGATGGCCGCAGCCTGGCCGAGCATATGAGTGCAATGGGTATCGACACTGCACCCATCGCCGCAGGCCAACCGCTCATGCCCATTCATTCAATCGCCGAATATATCGAGCTGCATATCGAACAGGGGCCGTTACTGACCGCTGAGCATTGCCCGGCCGCCGTAGTCACCGGCATTCGCGGCAATTTGCGCTTTAAAAACATCGTGGCACGGGGTGAAGCGGGGCACTCAGGGGCCGTCCCCAGAGCCTACCGTCACGACCCGGTTATGGCGACGGCCAAACTGCTTGCGACCATGGATCAGCACTGGGCAGAAGCCATTGAAGCAGATGATGATTTGGTAATGACCGCCGGAATGATCGGTACTGACCCAGCCTCCCACGGTATGGCCCGCATCCCGGATGAGGTCACCTTCAGCTTTGAAGTGCGCAGCCAATCGCAGGCCACGATGGATCGCCTGGAAGCACTATTGCACCAGGAAATGGGCCGTATTACTGAGGAAACCGGTGTGGTGTTCGATCTGCCTGCAGCTATTCGCACAGCGCCTGCGGCCCTTGATACCGCACTTCAGGCCCGACTGCTCAACGCCCAGGCACAGGCCGGACAGCCGCCAATGGCCATTGCCTCAGGTGGCGGTCACGACGCTGCGATTTTTGCCAATGCAGGCGTAAAAGCCGGGATGGTGTTCGTCCGTAGCCAGGGCGGCTCACACAATCCGGCCGAAGCGATGGACATCGAAGATTTAATCGCGGGGGCCAGCATTCTGCTCGCCTATGCAAATCAAGATATGCTAGATAGTGCGCCACCGCTTAAAAATGGATCTTCGAGACAATGAATACGACATTTCCCCACAAGAGCCTTATGGCCGAGTTGACGGTCAGCATGCTCATGGAAATTGATGCCATCCACTTTCGCACCGATCGGCCGTTTATGTTCACCTCAGGGCTGGCAAGCCCGGTGTACATCGACTGCCGCAAGCTGATCTCTTACCCAAGAATTCGTGCCACGTTAATGGACTTCTCGGTCTCCACCATTCTGCGCGACATCGGCTTTGAACAGCTGGATTGTGTCGCCGGTGGAGAGACCGCAGGCATCCCCTTCGCCGCCTGGATCGCCGAGCGCCTGGGCCTGCCCATGCAGTATGTCCGGAAAAAATCCAAAGGCTTTGGCCGCGATGCCCAGATTGAAGGACACCTGCCCGAAGGGGCAAAGACTCTGCTGGTCGAGGATCTGACCACCGATGGTGGCAGCAAGCTTAAATTCTGCGAGGCGATTCGCCGCGCTGGTGCTGAAGTCGCCGACACGATGGTGATCTTCTACTACGATATTTTCCCGCAGACCCGGGCCACCCTGGCCGATCACGGCATCCGTCTGCACTCGCTCGCGACCTGGTGGGACGTGCTGGAACATGCCAAAGCCACCAATCACTTTGACACCGCCACGCTTGATGAAGTCGAGCGCTTCCTACACGCCCCATTGGAGTGGTCAGGACGCAATGGCGGTGCAACTGAAATTGCTTCTTAACCCCGGAGGCCTCGATGGCGTTCTCTGAACTTGCTCAGCTTATTGAACAGAACAGCAGTGGCGTCGGCGCTTTTGAAAAAGCGGCCGAACAGGCCTTTAATGCCGCCCGACAGCACCCGGATCTGGCAGCAGCCTATTTCATTCTCGGTGCAGAGGCTGCGGACTTCGCGGACAGCTACGATCGCATGCCGATTACCAAAGCCATCTCAGATGCGGCCCAGGCACGGTTTGCTCAGCACGCCACTGATTTGGATGCCGCCAGCAGTGACCCGGCCAAACTACTGGAAGTCCTCAACCGAATCGTCGGCGAAAACCTGGGTTAACCGGTATTCCGCATGCCTGCGGCGATGCCGTTGATGCAAATCATCAGCGCATCGCGCAGGTTCTCCTCACGGCCGTGCCGAATCCGATCCAGCAACTCCACCTGGATCAGGTTAAGCGGATCGACATAGGGATTACGCAGACCGATCGAGCGTTGCACCACCGGTGTTTCATCCAACGGCTGCTCATGGCCGCTGACCGCCAGCACCATCGATCGGGTTTCTGAGAGCTGCTCACGAAGCTGCGCACCCAGCATCTGCAATGACTGGGGCACAAGCCGCTCGTCATACCATGCCGCCACTGCCGGATCGCTTTTGGCCAACACCATCTCAAGCATATCGACAAAAGCCCGGAAAAAAGGCCAGGTGTCATACATATGACGCAAGCCGTCACGCTGTCCTGATGCCATCTGACTGGCAAGTGCGGTGCCTGCGCCATACCAAGCGGGTAACAGCAGCCGCGTCTGGGTCCAGGCAAAAATCCAGGGGATCGCGCGCAGACTCTCAATGCCTTTGGTGGGTTTGCGTCGGGCCGGACGACTACCAATGGCGAGATGGCTGATCTCGTGCTCAGGCGTTGCATGACGGAAGTAGTCGATAAACTCAGGGGTCTCCCGCACCAGTGCCCGATAGGTTTGGCAGGAGGTGTCCGCCAACCGATCCATCATCTCGCGCCACTCATCCAACGGAGGATTGGGGGGGAACAATGTCGCCTCAGCCACCGCCGTGGTGTAGAGCTCAAGGTTGCGCTCAGCAATGCCCGGCAAGCCGAACTTTGCCTGAATTACCTCGCCCTGCTCGGTTACGCGCAACCGCCCACTGACCGACCCGGGAGGCTGGGAAAGGATTGCCGCATGGGTTGGGCCACCCCCTCGACCAATCGACCCTCCCCGACCATGGAAGAGGGTCAATTTAATCTGATGATGCCGCGCCGTTGCCACCAGTTGCTCCTGGGTCTGGTAAAGCGCCCAGGCTGCCGCCAGATGGCTGGCGTCTTTGCCTGAATCGGAATACCCGATCATGACCTCCTGCTCGGCGGCAATGGCTTCCCGATAACCCGGCAGGGCCAGCAACTGCTCGAGGCAGTCCTGCGCCCCCTCAAGGTCAGCCAACGTTTCAAACAGCGGAACAACGCGCAGAGGCGCATCCACTGCTGCGGCTTTCTGCAGCAACCGCACCGCCAAAATGTCCGAAGGCTTTGAGGCCATTGAGATCACATAGGCCCCCAAGGACTCCGAGCCCATCTCAGCGATCACCCGACAGGTATCCAATACCTCGGCTACCTCTTCGTCGGGGCTGAAATCGTGGGGAAGCAATGGCCTTGGATTATCTAGCTCCTGTAACAGAAACTGCTGTCGGGTTGTCTCGTCCCAATCCAGATACCGGCCAAGCCCCAGTGCTTCGGTGATGGCATTCATCGCATTGGCATGACGGGTCGATTCCTGTCGAATATCCACCCGCATCAGCGTAATACCAAAGACCGAGAGCCTTCGCAGCAGATCTTTAAGACGACCTTCGGCCACCATGCCGGCACCGCTTTCATGCAACGAGCGGTAACAGATCATCAGCGGCTCACGAAGCTCCTCAGTGCGCCAGTAAATCAGCGCATCCGCTGGCCGACGACCTACCAATCGCGCCTCAATCCAATGTCGCGTGGCAATCAACCTGTCCCTGACGGTCTTCAGTGCGCTGCGATACGGCTCCCAGGCATCCCCCACCCAATCGCGCAGCTCCTGACTGGCACACTGCAACGACAACTCTTCAATTAAGTGCTGGACTTCACCCTGATACAGCTCAACGGCTTTCCAGCGATTGAGTAGACAAACCTCTGCCGTCACCTTTGACGTGACTCGGGGGTTGCCGTCACGGTCGCCACCCATCCAGGAGCCAAAATGGATCGGCGCGGCATCCAACGACAAGGGCTGACCGGTCTGGCGCTGCAGCAGGCGATCCAGGCGGCGCAGATAGTGCGGGACCACCTCCCAAAGGGTTTGCTCGATAACCGCAAGCCCCCAACGCGCCTCATCCTGCGGTGTGGGGCGTCGGCGCCTGATCTCATCCGTCTGCCAGGCTGCAGTAATCTCCCGCCGCAGTGACTGGTGAACCTCTTCAATTTCCTCAGGGGTCGGGTCAAGGCGGTCGCTCTGATCAAGCAACTCAGCAATCCGGTTGTACTTCTTTAACAACGAACGGCGCATCACCTCGGTCGGGTGAGCGGTAAACACCAGCTCGATATCCAGATTTCTGATCGTCTCGTGCAGCTGATCGGCTGACACCTCCGGTGTCATACGCTTGAAAAACTCCTCCAGCGAACCTCTCAGTGGGCCGGTTTCCGGATCACGCACCCAAGCTCGGCTTCGACGCACACGATGATGCTGCTCGGCAATATTGGCCAAGCTAAAAAACTGAGAAAAGGCCCTGACCACAGGCACAATCAAGTCATCAGGCAGCGCCCCCAAACGTGATTCCAATGCCTTTGCCGCGGCGTTATCTCCGGCACGGGCATCCTTGGCAAGCCCACGGATTTCCTCGATCGTCTCGTATACTGACGCGCCGGCCTGATCATGAATCGTGCTGCCCAGCAGCCCACCCAGTTGTCGAATATCTTCGCGCAGTCGCGCATCACTTCTGTTCTCATTCATGCCTCTATATTGACCAAAGCGGTCCGCACAAACAAACAAACGCTTGCCCGCACAACAGGGATCACCGACGATGCTCGGTATGCAGCAGACGATGCCGACAAAGCGCAGCTGGCGCGAAGTACTGACGGTCTACGGCCGTCCCAGTGCAGTTACGATGCTGTTCCTTGGCTTCTCGGCAGGCCTGCCGTTTATGCTGGTTTTTGCCACTCTCAGCGCCTGGCTGCGCGAGGTAGATATCAGTCGTACAGCGATTGGTTTTTTTAGCTGGATCGGAATCACCTATTCCATCAAATTCATCTGGTCGCCGGTGGTGGATCGCATGCCGCTGCCGGGACTGACTCGCTGGCTGGGGCGACGGCGTGCCTGGATTCTTTTAGGACAATGCGGAATCATCATTGGGCTACTGGGAATGGCCACCACCGATCCGCAGGTGGCACTGCTGCCCGTTGCGCTGTTTGCCCTGTTGGTGGCTTTTTCCTCGGCCACTCAGGATGTCGCCATTGATGCCTTTCGGATTGAATCCGATATCGATCGGTACCAGGGCGCATTGGCGGCCACGTATCAAATGGGTTATCGCCTAGCGATTCTGGCCTCCTACACCGGCGCGTTGTATCTGGCGGAATTTTCTAGCTGGTCTACCGCCTACCTGGTTATGGCCGCGCTGATGGGGGTTGGCGTACTCACCGTGTTGCTGCGGCCCGAGCCCGTTGCCACCACCGATCGACTGATGGCGGTTAGCGAGCCGCGGGCGGTGGCCTTTATCGAGCGCCACCCCAACCTACCGCGGCCACTGCAGCTCACCGGCGCCTGGCTGATCGGTGCTGTGGTCTGCCCGCTGACCGAATTCTTTGGACGCTTTGGCTGGTTTGCGCTGGTGGTGCTGGGGCTGGTGGCCAGTTTTCGTATCACCGATATCGCGATGGCCAGCATGGCCAATCCGCTTTATATCGATCTTGGCTACAGCAAAGCGGTGATTGCCAACATCAGCGGTGCGTATGGCCTGGCCATGACCATGATCGGCGCGGTTTTGGGCGGTGCGCTAGCCGCTCGTTACGGGCTGATGCGCCCCCTGCTTGCCGGTGCCATTTTGGCTGCCAGTACCAATTTGCTCTTTGCCTGGATGGCCGGACAGGAGGGGGCGGCTTGGGCGCTAGTGCTGACTATCAGCGCCGATAATCTCTCGGGGGGACTCGCCGGCTCAGTATTCATCGCCTGGCTATCCAGCCTGACCAACACGACCTACACCGCCACCCAATACGCGCTTTTCAGCTCGCTGATGACGCTTCCCGGAAAATTCTTAAGTGGCTTTGGCGGAATTGTGGTGGATGCGCTTAACTACCCGGCGTTTTTTATCATCTCTGCGCTGATGGGATTGCCCGCCGTCATCCTGATTATCTGGCTGATGCGTCGGCAGGGCATTCATTAACCCAATACGGTAGACGCTGACGGGACAGCCAAGGACAATAGAGCGATTACTCTAGAGGAGTCCACAATGTCCGATGCCCGCCATTGCCGTTTACTGATCCTAGGCTCAGGCCCCGCTGGCTATACCGCCGCGGTCTATGCTGCCCGCGCCAACCTAGAGCCTGTGCTGGTCACCGGCCTTGAAATGGGCGGCCAGCTGACCACCACTACCGATGTCGACAACTGGCCAGGCGATGTCTCAGGACTGCAAGGCCCAGAGCTGATGGAGCGGATGCGCCAACATGCCGAGCGCTTTGGCACGGATATTGTGTTTGATCATATTCACACCGCCGAACTCACCGACCGGCCCTTCAAGCTGACCGGTGACAGCGGCGTTTACACCGCCGATGCGCTGATTATCGCCACCGGTGCCTCGGCGATGTATCTGGGTCTTGAGTCGGAAACCGCCTTTATGGGTAAAGGTGTCTCTGCCTGTGCCACCTGCGATGGCTTCTTCTATCGTGGTCAGGATGTTGCGGTGATTGGCGGCGGCAACACCGCGCTGGAAGAAGCACTTTATCTGTCTAACATCGCCCGCCATGTCACGATCGTGCACCGGCGTGATCAGTTCCGTGGTGAGAAAATCTTGCAGGATCAGGTCAAACAGCGCGCCGAGAACGGCAATATCACCATCCGCTGGAATGCCACGCTGGATGAGGTCCTAGGTGATGAAACTGGTGTGACCGGCGCCCGACTCAAAAGCACCGTGGATGGCAGCACAGACGATATCGAACTGGCCGGTGTATTCATTGCCATTGGCCATCGGCCGAATACCGAGCTTTTTGTCGATCAGCTCGATATGGCAGGTGGCTATATCAGAGTAAAAAGTGGGCTTGAAGGCAATGCCACAGCCACCAGCATCCCGGGTGTGTTTGCCGCTGGCGATGTGATGGACCATGTCTACCGCCAGGCGATCACCTCCGCCGGCAGTGGCTGCATGGCCGCGCTCGATGCCGAGAAACATCTGGATGCCCAGTAATGAACGATGCGATCGAAAAACCAACGCATCTTGCGCTCTATGAGCATGAACTCTGCCCGTTTTGCATGATGGTGCGGCAGGCCACAGAGGCCCTGCCGCTTAGCATCGAATCACGCAACATTCTGCGCGAGCCCGGACGGCAGCAGGAGCTGCTGGAAGGCGGCGGCCGGGGCATGGTGCCCTGCTTGTATCGGGAATACGCCGACGGGCGCGCCGAATGGCTTTATGAGTCGGCGGATATTATCGATTACCTGCGCCGGTTGGCTGGCCGCTAACTCCAGTCATAAGTAATGGTCAGCGGGGCGTGATCGGAGAAGCGATCAGCACGGTGGACCGAGGCGCTTTGCACGGTCGCGCCAATCCCAGGGGTAGTGACGTGATAGTCGATGCGCCATCCGGTGTTATTCGCCCAGGCCTGGCCGCGGAATGACCACCAAGTGTATTGATCGGGCTCGTCATTGACCTGCCGGAAGGCATCGACGAAACCG
>CBFIIM010000016.1:0-20333 GCA_965662395.1 Spiribacter sp.
TGATCCAGTGCCACTTGCTTGGTTTGGATGCTCTCATGGAAATGTTGGGCAATGCGCTCGCTGGGATTCATTCGTGCTCCTTGGTCAGCTGGGTTCAGTCGTCTGCACGAAAGGCGTCGCGCAACCAGGTCATCGTACCGGTCTCATCAACGGCCAGTACATCAAAACGCGTGGGCGGCTCGCCCGATTGACGTTGCAGCCAGGCAGTTGCCGCTGCGATCAGGCGGCGGCGCTTGCCCGGCCCGATACTGTCAACGCCATCACCAAAAGAATGGCCGTTTGCACGGGCGCGGACTTCGACAAACACTACCTCGTCAGTATCCTGCATGATCAAATCGATTTCACCGCGACGAATGCGAAAGTTGCGCTCAATGGGCCGCAGGCCCTGTTCGCATAAATAGGCTAGGGCCCGAGATTCAGCGGCGGTCCCAATCTCTCGCGGGGTTTGGTTCATGGCCAATACCCGTCACTGTCAGCGCGCGGAGGCAATGCAATTGGGGTCAGCCCTCGGTTGGTGATCCGCATCGCAGGCAGGCGGCGTTGAATTCGGTTTTCTGCATCGATGTTCAGTTGTCCTGTCGCACCCGGCAATTCGAGCGCCTGATTGGCATCCAGTGCTTGATAGGTGCCCAGCAGCTGGTAGGTGTCAACACCAAAGGCCACCAACCGCTCCTGCCTGCGGTCAGGATAAACCTCGAGCAGTGAGGCCTTGATGTTGGTGATCGATGGCATGCTGCCATTATCCAGTAGCCAGGGCATGCGGGTAATCAGTGTGCCGGATAAATCGGCATTGACGATGTCCTGTTCGCTGGCCGGATAGCTTTGATCCGTGCCCAGTACAGGCAAATCGATACCCCGATGGAAACGCAGCTGTGGGACGATCAGGCGAGCCGAGTCGTCAAAGGCGGCCATAAAGACCATGTCGATGTCCTGACGTCGGCGCTCCTCGAATATAAATCGGCTGCCGGTAATACGTCGCAGCCGTTCATAGCGCGCCTCGCTGCGATCAAGGTTTAGCAGTGCGCGAATGGGGGCGCCCAGGTCCTCCTGGTCCAATGGGTAGCGGCCCTGTTCGATCACCTCTCCGTCATGTGTCTCAAAGCTCACGGCAAAGGCGCGGCCGACGCGTGCTCCCCAGTCGTTGGCGGCGGCAAAGACAACCGCTTGGCGGTACCCGAGGGCGCTTGCCAATGCTGCGATGGCCTCGGCGTCATCCTCGGGGGCCAGGCTGAATTGATAGAAAAGCGGCTTATCAACGGGCGTGTCGTCAATACGGTTAAGCGCTAGTGTCGGAACATCAATGGAGGTATTGGTCACCAGGTTGGCGACGTTGGATTTGGTCAACGGACCCACCACCATCCCGGCGCCGTTGTCGACTGCCTCACGATAGGCACGAATGACATTTTGGCCATCTGGGCCGATATCGATAAATTCCAGCCGATGCGGGCGTGCTGATGGTGTGGCCCTGTAATAGGCAGCCAGCATTCCCTGACGGATCGCTTCTGCTGCTGATGTTAATTCGCCGCTGAAAGGCAGCAAGACGGCGATGCGTCTGGTCGGCGAGAGTTGGGCGCCTTGAATGGCCAATAGTCGGTCAGCCAGCAATCGGCGTGGCGCCGACGGTGTACCCGCATCCAGCCAGCGTTCAAGGTGGCGCATCGTAGCTGATCGATCGAGTGCGTTGTCGAGGACACCCACCGCCAGTTCCAACCAGTCGCGTATTTCAGCATCGGTGGCTTGGGTCTGTTGCTCGCGTAACGCACTGACAGGCTGTCGGGACAGAGCCGTCCAGCTATGGGCGTCGCTGAGCAGTCGCAGCGACAGGGGCAACGTCAGGCGCGTGGCCTTGCGTTCGCTGGCAAAGGCGGCTGCATTCTGCCCGAGTGCCAATTGCATGTCGCTCAACCAGCGAAGGCGCCAAGGCTCTGTTCGCTTTGAGAGCAATCCCTCCAAATCGGTCAGAGCGCGAACTTTTGCGCGGTCCGGGTTGGCGCGGTCAAGCGCAATGCGCAGTAGTGTCTTGAGTGCCTGAACCCGGGCCGAGCCTCTGGCATCCATTTGTGCCACCGCTCTATTGGCGGCATCGAGGTCACCTATTGCCAGGGCAAGGACGGCCGCTTCGAGCCGCAGTTCAGTGGCGGCCGGCTCGGGTGCCTCAGTCGCCGCCATGCGCAGCAGGGTCAGACCGCTTAAAGGATCGTCCAGTGCGATAGCGGCATTGGCATCATCCAGTCGAGGCGAGCTGAACTGACTGAGCGGTTCTGCATCGCGTGGCGCCATGGGCGCGCAGCCTGCCATCAGCAGTAAGGCTGTAGAAAATGCCAACAAAAAGCGGGGAGAGAACAAGGGCGACCCTCGCGGTGGAACAAGCGACCGGTTAGACTGCCATCAGCCTTCGCTGAAGTATCGATTCCGGAGAGGAAGTGTGTCAAACCCGCCCGGCCGATTGTATGTGGTCGCTACCCCCATTGGTAATCTAGGGGATATCTCAGCCCGAGCGGTGGAGACCT
Source organism: Spiribacter sp. (assembly GCA_965662395.1). GTDB lineage: Bacteria > Pseudomonadota > Gammaproteobacteria > Nitrococcales > Nitrococcaceae > Spiribacter. The sequence continues at coordinate 2,511 of CBFIIM010000016.1, forward strand.
TGAATGCCGTCGATGTGATCTGCGCTGAAGACACCCGTCACAGCGCTAAGTTGCTGGCCCATCTGGGCATTCAGGGCAACCTTAAAAGCCTGCATGAACACAACGAACTATCCCGAATTCAGATGTTGTTGACGCACCTAAAAGAAGGTCGTGACCTGGCGCTGATCAGTGATGCGGGGACACCTTTGATCAGCGACCCTGGGTACGCCTTGGTCCGGGATGTGCGGGCAGCCGGTATCGAGGTGATGACAGTGCCGGGGCCCTGCAGTGTTGTGGCGGCACTCTCCGTTGCCGGACTGCCCACTGATCGATTCTTTTTTGAAGGGTTTCTGCCGGCCCGCTCAGCGGCAAGACGTGCGCGGCTGGTCGAGCTGGCACGGCTGCCTTATACCCTGGTGTTGTTTGAGTCAGGCCGGCGTTTGCGGGCAACACTGGCTGACTTGCTGGCAAGCCATGGCGGTGATCATCAGATTGCGATCTGTCGCGAGCTGACCAAGCGCTTTGAGACGACGGTGTCCGGTTCACTGGATTCGATGCTTACAAGGCTCGATACCGATCCCAACGCAGACCGGGGCGAGTTTGTCCTAGTCTTGGCGCCTGGGCAGGCAGCGTCGGAATCAACGCCTGCGATGCCAGTCGCTGAGCTTCTGGCGTTATTGCGTGCGGAAGGGTTGGGGGCAAAGTCCGCAGCCCGGGTAGCTGCCTCGCTAACCGGCGAATCCGTTAATGCGCTCTACAAACAGGCCGCACAGGCAGGCGGCGACTGATACACTCACCAGTGGAAGTCGGCCGGGCAGTCGCTGCGTCCATTGGGCGTGGAGGAAAGTCCGGGCTCCGATGGGCAGGGTGCCAGGTAACGCCTGGGCGGCGCGAGCCGACGGCTAGTGCAACAGAGAGCAAACCGCCGATGGCCTCCGCAAGGAGGATCAGGTAAGGGTGAAAGGGTGCGGTAAGAGCGCACCGCGCGAGTGGTAACACTTCGTGGCACGGTAAACCCCACCCGGAGCAAGACCAAATAGGGGAGCACACGCGTGGCCCGCGCGGCTCCCGGGTAGGTTGCAAGAGGTGCATGGTGACATGCATCCCAGATGAATGACTGTCTTCGACAGAACCCGGCTTACAGGCCGACTTCCACCTTTCTTTTAATGCGAATTCTCGTGTTTTCTTTTAACTCGATGTTTTAGAAAACGATTTTCTTTTCCGTCTCAAAGGCTCTCGGATCTTCTTCCGAGGCTGCCGTAAGTTACTGTCATGCTGGAAAAAATTGCCTCTCTGGCGGGTTGACGCTGTCTTGATTGATGTCTACAGTGTGTTCTTAAGTGGGAAAAAGTGGTGGAAAATGGTTTCCACGGGTAGCACAGGGGAAAATTGATGTTTCGGGGTGTAACCCACATCAATCTGGATACAAAAGGCCGGATCGCCTTACCAAGCCGTTATCGAGAGCGGTTGGTGGGGTTGTGCGACGGTAATTTGGTGGTCACCGTCGACCGGGATCACTGTCTTTTGATCTATCCGCTGCCCGAGTGGGAGCACATCGAACAAAAGCTCGTCCGGCTGCCCAGCTTGAACCGTGCAGCGCGCCGGCTGCAGCGTCTGTTGATCGGGCATGCCACGGAATGTCAGCTCGATGGCAACGGCCGCATTCTGCTGCCGGCCCCACTGCGAACATTTGCCGGTCTGGAGAAACACAGCGTGCTAATTGGCCAGGGCAACAAGTTTGAGCTCTGGGATGAACAGGCCTGGACGCAGCGCCGTGATGAATGGCTTGCCGAAGCGGCAGAAGCTGAGGAGCTGCCGGGCGATCTCGAATCGTTGTCGCTGTAGGGGAGAGCATGACCAGCACTGCCATGGATCATCATCCCGTTATGCTGGAGGAGGCGCTGCACGCGCTTGCGCCCCGCGCCGGTGGTCTTTATGTGGATGGTACCTACGGCCGCGGCGGGCATACGGCTGCGCTGCTCTCTGCGCTAGATGAAAGCGCTAGCGTCTGGCTGGTTGATCGTGACCCCAGTGCCGTAGCCAAGGCGCGCCAGCGCCATGGTGATGACCCGCGCTGTCATATCCTGCAGTCAAATTTTGCCGATTTGGGCCAGCATCTGCGCGCTGCCGGTCTCTCTGGCCGGGTTAGCGGCATCCTGTTGGACCTTGGTGTGTCCTCGCCGCAATTGGATGAGGCGGAGCGGGGCTTTAGCTTTATGCATGAAGGCCCTTTGGATATGCGCATGGACAACAGTGCCGGTCAGACCGCCGCTGATTGGCTATCGGTGGTTGATGAGTCGGAGCTTGTCCGCGTGCTTCGCCTGTATGGCGAGGAGCGCTACGCCCGACGGATCGCAAGGGCGATTTGCGCTGCCCGCGATGAAGGCCATCTGCCCACTACGACAACGGGCCTTGCCGCGCTGATTGCTGCAGCGGTCCCACGCTCAGAGCCGGGTAAGCATCCGGCAACCCGCAGTTTTCAGGCCATTCGTATTCAGCTGAATGATGAGCTTGGATCGCTTGAGCGTCTGCTGGATGACATCTGTGATTTGCTTGGCCCGGAAGGGCGACTGGTCGTTATTAGCTTTCATTCGTTGGAGGACCGGCGGGTTAAGCGGTTTATCCATCGCAACAGTCAAGTAGGCGAGTTGCCGCCCGGGGCGGGTGTTGTGCCGCCATCTATGCGTCCGCGCCTGCGTCGTGTCGGACGCCGCTGCCGTGCCAGTGCAGAGGAGTTGCGGCGCAATCCGCGCGCACGCAGCGCCACGCTTAGAGTCGCGGAGCGATTGCCATGAGTCGTTCATTGATCGTGGTGGTTGCCCTGGTGGCGTGTGTGCTGGTCTCGGCGGTTGCCGTGGTAGAGGTTAAGCATCAAAGCCGTGGTCTGTTTGTGACACTTGAATCTCTGCGCCATGAGCGCGATGACTTGAACACCGAGTGGAGTCGGCTGCGTCTGGAACAGGGCGCCTTGGCGATGCACTCCCGGGTTGAGCGTTTGGCGGGTGAATCACTCGGGCTTCGTCGTCCACAGGCCGATGACACAACATTAATCTGGATGGACCGTGGGGTGCTTCAGCGATGAGCGCTGAGCCACATAACCTCCCAGCTGTACTGCCGGCCTGGCGCCGCGGTCTGGTGGTGTTGGCGCTGCTCAGCTTGCCGGTTGTGTTGATCGTCAAGGCGGTCTCGTTGCAGCTGCTTGAGGGCGATTTTCTTCAGGGTCAGGGGGATCAGCGACATCTTAGGGTTGAGGCGCTCCCAGCCCACCGCGGCGCTATCCACGACCGTCATGGCGAACCCCTTGCAATCAGTGCCCCGGTGGATTCGGTCTGGGCAGAGCCTGATCGTCTGCTCAGTCAATCGACGCCGGAGCAGTTCAATACGCTGGCCACCGGGTTGGGCCTTGATGCTAACGGCCTGAGAAGTGAGTTAGAGGCGCGACGCGATCGGGAGTTTTTCTATCTGCGCCGCCATGTCGACCCCCGAGTGGCGGAAGCGGCGATGGCGCTCGGGCTGCCGGGCGTGCGTTTGCAGCGTGAGTACCGGCGCTTTTATCCGGCTGGCGAAGTGACCGGACATGTGCTGGGCTTTACCGATATTGATGATCTTGGCCAGGAAGGCTTGGAGTACGCCTACAACGATTGGCTCTCGGGTGAACCCGGCGCAAAGCGGGTGTTGCGTGACCGCTTGGGGCGCACGATTGAAGATGTCGAGCAGTTGCGTGAGCCCCAGCCTGGGCGGGACCTAACCCTGACCATCGATAAGCGGCTGCAATACATCGCTTATCGTGAGCTCAAGCTGGCCGTTGAGCAGCACGGGGCCCGTGGCGGTTCGCTGGTTTTACTGGATGCCGATAACGGTGACGTGTTGGCCATGGTGAACCAACCGGCGTTCAACCCCAACCGACGCTCGGATATTACCGGCGATCGCTACCGTAATCGGGCGGTGACCGATATCTACGAACCCGGATCGGTGATGAAACCCTTTGCGGTGGCCGCGGCACTGCGCAGCGGGGAGTACACGCCAGAGACTGTGCTGGATACGACGCCTGGCTATATGCGCGTTGGCCGCAACGAGGTCCGAGACGTGCGTGATTTCGGTGAGCTGACCGTCGCTGGCGTGCTGCGCAAATCCAGCAATGTTGGCGCCGCTCAGCTTGCGCTTGAACTCGAGCGTGGGCGCGTGTGGCAGGTGTTTAATGAAGTCGGTCTGGGCCAGCCGACTGGGATTGCCTTTCCTGGCGAGGCCGGCGGCTATCTGGCGCCCGTTCCCTCTGAGCGACCTTTTGAGCGCGCGACCCTGGCTTTTGGTTATGGTCTGTCGGTCAGCAATCTACAGATCGCAAGGGCCTACACCGCAATTGCCACCGACGGCATGCTTCTGACCCCGCGACTCATCGCCGGTGTTGATGTGCCTGACCCCGTTCCAGTGTTATCACCGCAAACCGCACGACAGCTGCGGGAAATGCTGGCCGAAGTCACCCGCCCCGGTGGGACCGCCACTCAGGCAGCCATTGCTGGTTACCAAGTAGCCGGTAAAACCGGCACAAGCCGCAAAGCAGTACCCGGTGGATACGCTGAGGGTCGTTATATTTCAACATTTGCCGGTATGGCACCGGCCAGCAATCCGCGTTTTATCGCTGTGGTGACCATGGATGAGCCCAGCGGCGAGGCCTACTATGCCGGGCCCGTCGCTGGCCCGGTATTTCGCGCCGTGGTGGGTGATGCGCTCAGACTCTACAACGTTCCCCCGGATAGTCCGCTAGATGATGACGGGATGACGGTTGCACAGGGGGATCAGCGATGACGCCCCGGGCGATGGATGCCCAAGCCTTGCTGGCGCCTTGGGTCAGCGACGGGCAGCTGGCGGGACGAAAGATCGCCGGTCTGACCCTCGATTCCCGGGCAGTCACTCGCGGTGGGCTGTTTTTAGCACTTGCCGGAGACAACCATCATGGGCTCGACTTCCTGGATCAAGTATTGGCCGCGGATGTCAGTGTGGTGCTTTGGGAACCCGTCGCCGATGTGGATGCCGTCAGTGTAGAACAGCGCTGTCAGGCCGTCGGTGCTGTCTCCGTGGCGTTGCCCGGTTTGGGGGCTCAGGCCGGTGCGATTGCGTCGCGTTATTACGATGATCCGGCCCGACGCCTGCGCCTAATCGGAGTGACCGGTACGGATGGTAAGACGTCGGTCTCGCATTATATTGCGCAGCTTTTGAATACGCTCGGCACTCGGGCGGCAGTGATGGGCACGCTGGGATGGGGGCATCCCGATGCCCTGCAGACATCTACGCATACCACCGCCGATCCGGTGACTGTCCAGGCCTGTCTGGCCGCGTTGGCAGACTCAGGGGTACAGACGGTTGCCATGGAAGTGTCCTCCCATGCACTGGCCCAGCATCGGGTGGATGCCTTGAGCTTTGATACGGCGGTGCTGACTTATGTGGGCCGCGATCACCTGGATTACCATGGCAGTCTGGAGGCCTATCAGGCTGCCAAACGTCGTCTTTTTGCCTGGCCCGGACTGCAGCATCAAGTGCTGAACTTAGATGATGCGGTGGGGGCTGATCTTGCTCGGGCAGCCGCTGAGGGCCTTAGAACCACCACTTATGGCAGATCGGTCAACGCCGATTTACGTCTGCACGATGTGCAGGCTGAGGCTAACGGTCTATCGCTGACGCTGGAGACCGCCAGCGGGCGCTGCCAGGCCCAATTGCCGTTGCTTGGCCGATTTAATGCCATGAATGCCCTGGCGGCATTGGGTGCCGTAGTCGACGATCAGCCGTTGCAGGGGGCGTTGCAAGCGCTGGGTCAACTGCGGCCGGTGCCTGGTCGTATGGAGCGATTTGTGGTGGGTCATGGCCCGTTGGTGGTCATCGACTATGCGCATACGGACGGCGCCCTAGGCGCGGCACTTCAATCATTGCGCGAACATACCCGCGGCCGGCTTTGGTGCGTCTTTGGCTGCGGTGGCGATCGCGATCCCGGTAAACGGCCCTTGATGGGGCGTGTTGCCGCGGCCCATGCGGATGTGGTGGTGATTACCAGTGATAACCCGCGCAGTGAGGATCCCGCTCAAATTATGGCGGCCATTCGTGCCGGTTGCACGGCGCATCCTGATTGCCATGCCATTGAATCCCGTGCCGAGGCTATCGATTTTGCGCTCCAGCATGCACACGCTGATGATGCGGTGTTGATTGCCGGTAAGGGCCACGAGACCACCCAAATGATCGGCCATATCGCCCATCCGTTCAGCGATCGGGATTGCGTGGCCGATTGTCTTCAGCGGAGGGCTCACGGATGAAGCCTGTGCGCCTTAAAGTGCTGGCCACCGAGTTGGGTGGGCGCTGCCGTGGTGAGGATGCCGTAGTGACGGGGGCGGCGATTGACTCGCGCCAGGTGCAACCGGGGGATCTTTTCTTTGCTCTCCCCGGACAGTTGGTGGATGGCCATGATTTTCTGTCCGCCGCAGCCCAAGCGGGGGCATCGGCCGCTGTTGTCAGTCGTTTTGTCGATGTTGATCTGCCGCAATGGTGTGTCGATGACCCGAGACGGCTGTTGGTGGAAGTGGCCTGTCGTGCACGCGGTGAGAGTCAGGCGCGGGTGATCGGGCTGACCGGCAGCAACGGCAAAACTACCGTCAAGGAAATGCTGGCCGGAATCCTGTCCAACGAGGCGCCGACGCTGGCCACCGAGGGCAACCGAAATAATGAGCTAGGGGTGCCTCTGACGCTCTGTCGGCTTAATCCCGAGCATGCTTTTGCCGTGATTGAGATGGGCTGTGGGCGCCCGGGTGACATTGCGCTACTGGCCAGCTGGGGACGCCCGGGGATTGGACTGGTTAATAACGCCGGGCCCGCGCATCTGAGTGGGTTTGGCAGTGTCGAGGCCGTTGCCCGTTGCAAGGGGGAATTGCTGGAAGCCCTCCCCGCCAGCGGCCAAGCCATTATTAATGCTGACGATGCCTTCGCAGCCACCTGGGAGCAGCAGGCCGCACATTGTCATATCCAGCGCTTTAGTCTGGAGGGGCATCCTGCCGAGGTCAGCGGTGAGGTGGCAGAGGATGGGGCGCTGCGAATCCGCCTGCCTGGCACTGGCGAATTGACCGTCAATTTGGCGCTTAGCGGTCGGCATAATCGTGCCAATGCGCTGGCGGCGGCAACGACAGCGCATGCCGCCGGTGCCGGTCCCGCAGCTATCCAAAAGGGCCTTGAGGCGATGCGCCCGGTTGCCGGGCGACTGCGCGCTGTCGATGGCATCAATGGCAGCCAAATTATTGATGATAGCTACAACGCCAATCCGGCCTCGCTAAACGCGGCCATGGCCGCCCTGGCTGATGAGTCGGGACCGCTGTGGCTGGCTCTGGGTGAAATGGCTGAGCTGGGCCCTGATGCGCGGCGGTTGCATGCCGAAGCCGGTGCCATGGCCAAAACTCTAGGGGTCAGCCGCTTGTTTGCCTTAGGGCCGCTGGCTGCTGAGACAGCCGTCGCCTTTGGTGACGGTGGCATCGCGTTTGATGACCACGATGCAATGATCAATGCAATCGCTGCGGACTTGGGGCCCGGCGTCCGCGTTCTGGTCAAGGGTTCACGCGCTGCAAGGATGGAAAAAGTGGTGGCTGGGCTTGAGCGCTCGCCCTGTGGGGAGGACGCGTCATGCTGTTGATGTTGGCCGACTGGCTTGAGGCCTACTACAGCGCCTTTCGGGTGTTCCAGTACCTGACCTTCCGCGCCATTTTGGGAACCCTGACGGCTTTGGGGATCGGGCTTTTGGTCGGTCCCGCCCTGATCCGCCGGCTTGAGGCGCTAAAGGTCGGCCAGCAGGTTCGTGCCGATGGGCCGGTCAGCCATTACTCCAAGGCCGGTACACCCACGATGGGTGGCGCGCTGATGCTGGTCGGTATCGCCGTGGCGACGCTGCTTTGGGGGGATTTGACCAATCGGCATGTATGGCTGGTGTTGATGACCACCCTGACATTCGGCCTGATTGGCGGTGTCGATGACTGGCTGAAATTAACGCGCGGCAATAGCGAAGGACTGCGCGCCAAGGTGAAGTTTTTCTGGCAGACCATCGCCGGGCTGATTGCCGGAGTCATCCTGTTCCTGACCGCGGAGACGGCCATTGAAACCTCGCTGATCGTGCCGCTGCTTAAAGATGTCGTTATCCCGCTCGGGATTCTGATGGTGCCGCTGACCTGGTTGGTCGTGGTGGGCGCGTCGAATGCGGTCAATCTCACCGATGGCCTGGATGGGTTGGCGATTATGCCGACGGTTCTGGTGGCCGGTGCGCTTGGGGTGTTTGCCTACGCCAGCGGCAATGTCAACTTTGCCACCTATCTGGGCATTCCTTATGTGCCGGGAGCCGGCGAGCTGGCGGTTTTTGTGGGTGCGCTGGTCGGGGCGGGGCTTGCCTTCCTTTGGTTTAACACCTATCCGGCGCAGGTGTTTATGGGCGATATCGGCGCGCTGGCCTTGGGTGCAGCACTTGGGATGATCGCGATGGTGGTCCGTCAGGAGATCGTCCTATTCATCATGGGTGGTGTGTTCGTTGCCGAGACCGTCTCGGTCATGCTCCAAGTGTTCTGGTACAAGCGCACGGGGCGTCGCATTTTCCGTATGGCGCCGCTGCATCATCACTTTGAATTAAAGGGCTGGCCCGAGCCTCGGGTGATCGTGCGCTTCTGGATTGTTTCGGTGATTCTGGTGCTGGTCGGTCTGGCCACGTTGAAGCTGCGGTGATGGGAGAGTTAGCAATGACACAATCCCCGTCGCTTGATGCCGTCATTGTCGGGCTGGGAGAGTCCGGGCATGCCGCGGCTTGCCATCTGGTCGCAGCCGGCCGGCATATCGCAGTGATGGATACACGGGAGGCGCCGCCCAATGCTGAGAGCCTACGCCAACAGTTCCCAGAGATGCCCATCACGACCGGTGACTTCGATGAGGCCATGATTGCCCGTGCCGGTGAGGTAGTGGTCAGCCCCGGCATCGATCTCCGCGCGCCGGCGCTGCAGCGAGCGCAGCAACGCGGCCAGCCACTGATTGGCGAGATTGAATTATTTGCTCGAGCGGTGAAGGCCCCGGTCATTGCCATTACTGGGTCGAACGGCAAGAGCACGGTCACCCGAATGGTGGCGGCCATGGCCAGTGCCGCGGGGGTGGACGCGGCGGTGGGTGGCAACCTGAGCCCCGCGGCCCTGACGTTGCTGGCGACAAAACCCGATGCCCAGCTGTATATCTTGGAGTTGTCGAGTTTTCAGCTTGAAACGACCCACACGCTGCGCCCGGCGGTGGCGGCGGTATTGAATTTAAGTCCCGATCATCTTGATCGATACGACAGCATGCGGGACTACGCGGGCGCCAAGGCGCGGATTTTGCGCGGCGCTGAGCAGGTCGTGCTGCATGCCGATGACCCCTGGGTCAGTGATATGGCCGAGCCGCAGCAGGCCATCCAGTGGTTTGCCGATACAGACGCTGACGAACGGGCGCGCTGGCATCTTCAGCGCGACGCTAAGGGCCGCGAGTGGCTGGCCTGTCAGGGACAAAAGCTGATGCTTTGCGCCGATTTGCCAACCGTTGGCCGGCACAATGCCGTTAATGCGCTCTCGGCGCTGGCGATTGGTGCCGCTGCCGGATGGCCAATGGAAGCCATGCTCGAGGGGTTGAGAACCTTTAAGCCATTGCCGCACCGCATGCAGTCATTGGGTGTGATCGCAGAGCGCCTGTGGGTCAATGATTCCAAGGCAACCAATGTGGCCTCCACTGAGGCGGCGGTTGCTGGAATGGATCGTCCTGTGGTGCTGATTGCCGGAGGAGAGGGTAAGGGCCAGGACTTTTCGCCGCTGGCGAAAGCCATGCAGCCCAAAGGGCGTGCCGCCATTGTCTATGGCAAGGACGCGCCGCAGCTGGCAGCGGTGCTTGAGTCGGTGGTGCCGGTGCATCGGGTTTATGACTTGGCGGCTGCTGTGCCGGCCGCGTTGGCGGCATCAGCAAGCGGCGATGCGGTGCTGCTGGCTCCAGCGTGTGCAAGCCTGGATCAGTTTCCCAATTACATCGCGCGCGGAGAGCAGTTTGCTGCGCTGGTGGAGGGCTTGCGTCATGGCTGAAGCCAGCCTCCATCCGCGCCTTGAGGCAATGCTCGGTTATCGGGCCATGCCGTTTGCCTACCTGGACCGCACATTATTGGTGGTCGTTGGCGGGCTTCTGGCGCTGGGCTTGGTGATGGTGGCCTCGGCATCGGTGGCGGTTGGTGAGCAGCTGGGCAATGGCCCCTTGCATTTTCTGATGCGTCAGTTGGTTTTTTTGGTACCGGCATCGGTTGCCTTTTTAGTGGCACTGCGCTTGCCTTTGGATCGTCTGGAAATGCTGGCCGGCCCTGTGCTGTTGCTGGGATTTTTCCTGTTAATACTGGTGCTGATCCCTGGGGTGGGTCGTGAGGTCAACGGCGCGACGCGCTGGATCCCGCTAGGACCGGTCAACCTGCAGGTCTCTGAGGTCGCACGACTGTGTCTGCTGGTCTATTTTGCCGCTTTCCTAGCCCGTCACGGGGGAATGCTACGAGTTTCGGCAGCACCCCTGTTGCCAGCGGCCATGGTCCTGGGTGTAGCGGCTCTATTACTGCTTGCGCAACCCGATTTTGGCGCCCTGGCGGTATTGATTAGTACGTTGGGCAGTCTGTTCTTTATTGCCGGCATGCCGCTACTGCCATTCATTGCCCTGTTGGTGTTGGGTGTCGGGGCGGGGGCTTACCTGATCTTCTCCTCCCCCTATCGACTTGAGCGACTGACCGCCTTTCAGGACCCCTGGGCGGATCCTTTTAACACGGGGTTTCAGTTGACTCAGTCTTTGATTGCGGTTGGCCGCGGCGAGTGGTTTGGCGTGGGTTTGGGCAACGGCGTGCAAAAGCTTTTCTATCTGCCTGAGGCCCATACCGACTTTTTGTTTGCTGTGCTAGCCGAGGAGTTGGGCTTTGTTGGCATGGCGCTGGTCATCCTGGCCTGGGCCTTTGTGGTCTGGCGGGCTTGTTTGATTGGCTCGGCCAGCCTGCGCGCCGGGCGGGTATTCGCCGGCCTGCTTGCCTACGGGGTGGGCGTCAGTCTCGGTCTTCAGGCTTTTGTGAATATGGGAGTCAATCTGGGGTTGCTGCCGACCAAGGGCTTGACCTTGCCGCTGATGAGTTATGGCGGCAGCAGTCTCGTCATGAGCTGTGCGGCGATTGGTCTTTTGTTGCGCGTTGATTTTGAACGCCGGCTGGGCGAGCGCTCGGCCAGTGTTCGGGCCGACAGGAGGGCAACATGAAAGGTGGCGTCCTCATTGTTGCAGGTGGCACGGGAGGCCATGTCTTTCCGGCCCTGGCTGTGGCGGACACACTGGTGCGTGATCGCATGCCAGTGACTTGGTTAGGTACGCCGCGAGGGCTTGAGGCTCGAGTGGTTCCGGCAGCCGGGCACCAGCTGGAATGCGTGCGGGTAAGGGGGTTGCGCGGGAACGGGCTCGCCGGTTGGCTGCTAGCACCCCTAATGATTACCCGGGCATTGATTGAGGCGCTGGTCATTATTCGGCGACATCGACCATCAGTCATGTTGGGTATGGGTGGCTATGTGGCTGGGCCTGCCGGCCTGGCGGCTTGGCTGTCTCGGGTGCCGCTGGTGATTCATGAGCAGAACGCGATCGCCGGCCTGACGAATCGACTGCTTTGCCGTTTGGCTTCGCGCGTTCTCACCGGACTCAACGCGCCGATGAACACACGCACACCCGTTGAATTTGTCGGTAACCCTGTCCGAGCTGCCATTGCTGAAGTTCCACCACCAGCGCTGCGTTATCGCACGCGCAAGGGGCCTGCGCGCATCCTGGTGATTGGCGGCAGTTTGGGTGCCTTGACGTTGAATCGTCGGGTGCCTGAGGCATTGGCACTGATTCCGGAGGCGGAGCGGCCGCAAGTTCTGCATCAGGCTGGCTCTAAAACGCTGGAGCAAGCCCGTCGCGCCTACACCGAGGCAGGCGTTGAGGCGGATGTTTGCGAGTTTATCGATGACATGGGCAAAGCCTATGCCGAGTGCGATTTAGTGATTTGCCGCTCGGGTGCGCTGACGGTCTCGGAGCTGGCGGCTGCGGGCGTGCCGGCGATCCTGGTGCCCTATCCGCACGCGGTTGATGATCACCAAAGTGCGAATGCGGCATTTCTAACGTCAGTAGGGGCCGCTGAACAGCGGGCTGATGCGGAGCTCTCGGCGGAATGGCTGGCGCAGCGACTACAGCACCTGCTGGCCGATCGGCAGCGACTGCAGACAATGGCCGAGGCAGCGCGCGATTTAGGTCGTCCGAGCGCTGCCGAGCGAGTCGCACAAATTTGTCGGGAGGTGGGCGTATGAATCGGTCGATACACCACTCCGGCGGTGGTCCGGGTGCCATGGGCTCAGTCCGGCGTCTGCATTTTGTTGGTATCGGCGGTGCAGGAATGGGGGGTATCGCCGAGGTGTTACTCAATCTTGGCTATGCCGTCAGTGGGTCGGACCTGCGCGAGAACACCGTTATCAGTCATCTTCGGGTGCTGGGTGCTGATATTCACATTGGCCATGATGCCGCTTATTTAGATGACGCCGATGCAGTGGTGATCTCAAGTGCGGTTACCGAAGACAATCCCGAGGTGGCGGCCGCCCGTGCTCGGCGTCTACCGGTGGTGCCGCGAGCGGAAATGCTGGCCGAGCTCATGCGCTTTCGCTTTGGTATCGCGGTGGCCGGCACGCATGGCAAGACCACGACGACCAGTCTGGTGGCCAGCATTCTGGCCGAGGCGGACCTGGATCCGACCTTTGTGATTGGTGGTCGACTCAACAGTACCGCCAGTCATGCACGGCTAGGTGAAGGGCGGTATTTGGTGGCCGAGGCGGATGAAAGTGATGCCTCGTTCCTCTACCTCAATCCGATGTTGGCCGTTGTGACCAATATCGACGCGGATCATTTAGATACCTATGGCGGTGATTTTCAGCGCCTGCGCTCGACCTTTATCGAGTTTCTTCATCACTTGCCTTTCTACGGCCTTGCGGTGCTCTGCGATGACGACCCCGAATTGCACGCCATGGCCGCGGAGCTGGGGCGCCCGGTCTGCACCTATGGCATGGGTGAGAGTGCCGATATCCGCGCAACAGATGTGGAAGCCGATGCCGGTTGCAGCCATTTCACCGTTCATGGCAGCGGTCGCGATCCACTGCGTGTCACGCTAAACCTACCGGGTCACCACAACGTGCTAAACGCCTTGGGTGCGATCGCGGTGGCCCGGGCATTGAATGTGTCGGACGCCGCCATTGCCTCTGCACTCAGCGGTTTTTCAGGCATTGGTCGGCGCTTTCAGCGTTTGGGCACGCTGTCGGTCGATGGCGGTGACGCCTTGCTGATCGATGACTATGCACATCATCCGCGAGAGATTGAGGCCGTACTGGATGCGGTGCGCACTCACTGGCCTGAGCGGCGCCTGGTAGTGGCTTTTCAACCTCACCGCTACACCCGGACCCGGGACCTATTTGAAGATTTTGCCCGAGTCCTGGGCGAGCCTGATGTGTTGCTGCTGACTGACGTGTATCCCGCCGGTGAGGCGCCCATCTCCGGTGCCGATGGGCGGAGCCTCTCGCGAGCGATTCGACTGCGTGGTCGGGTGGATCCGGTGTTTGTTGAGGGCATTGATGAGCTGAGCGAAATGCTCCCGGCAATGATTCAGCCCGGGGATGTCGTGATTAGCCTAGGCGCTGGCAGCATTGGTGGCGTGCTGCCCCGATTGCTGCCAACGGAGGTGACGGCATGACTGCGCTGCGCGGCAAACTGCAGCATCAGGTAGCGATGGCGCGCTATACCACCTGGCGCGTCGGCGGGCCCGCGGAGTGTCTGTACGAGCCGGCGGATGCGGATGATCTTGGCGCCTTCCTGGCCAGTGATCAGGCGCAAGATCCGCTGTTCTGGTTGGGGCTTGGCAGTAATTTGCTGGTGCGCGATGGCGGGCTGCGCGGATCGGTCATTCGTTTGCACCGCGGGCTGGGGCAGATCAAGGATCTGGGCCAGGGTCTTGTCGAGGTTGATGCCGGGGTGCCCTGCGCCAAACTGGCGCGTTGGTGCGGTCGGGCAGGCTATAGCGGTGCGGAGTTTTTTGCCGGCATCCCGGGAACGGTGGGTGGTGCATTGGCGATGAATGCCGGGGCCTGGGGTGGAGAGACCTGGCAGCACGTTCAGTCCGTGACCACAGTCTCGCGGCGTGGCCAGACCCACGAAAGATCCCCTCAGGATTACACGATTGGTTATCGCTCGGTATCGGGGCCGGTCTGTGAGTGGTTCACCGCAGCACGTTTGCAGTTCAGCCCAGGGGGTGACCCTCAGGCCCTGAAAGAGCGGGTTAAGTCGCTGCTGGATCAGCGGGGTCGTACCCAGCCGACCGGAATGGCCAGTGGCGGTTCGGTATTTCGCAATCCGCCCGGAGACCATGCCGCGCGTTTGATCGAAACGGCGGGCCTAAAGGGCCAGCGCCAAGGCGGGGCGTGGGTGTCTGAAAAACACGCCAATTTCATCGTTCATGAAGGGACGGCGAGTGCTGCGGACATCGAAAACTTGATCAAAGCAGTCCAGCAACGCGTTGAGCAAGTGCACGGTGTGCGCCTTGAGACCGAAGTCCGCATTGTCGGGGAGGTGGCTGATGTCCGTCATTAATCATCAACCCACGGCAGCTGAATTGGGCCGCGTTGCCGTGCTAATGGGCGGGCATTCGGCAGAGCGGGAGGTCTCGCTGGCCAGTGGACAGGCTTGTCTCGCCGCCCTCCTGGCTCTTGGTGTGCAGGCTGAAAGCTTTGACCCGGCCGAGCGGCCTGTGGCGCAACTAGCCGACTATGACCGGGCCTTTATTGCTCTGCATGGCCCCGGAGGTGAGGACGGCGTCATTCAGGGTGCGCTCGAGGCGATGGGTGTGCCCTATACCGGTAGCGGTGTGCTGGGCTCAGCGCTCGGTATGGACAAATTGCGCAGCAAGCGGATTTGGCAGTCGGTGGGATTGGCGACACCGGATTTTATGGTGATTGGCCCTGCCGATAATCCCCAAACCGTCATTCAGTCCCTAGGACTGCCGGTGTTCGTTAAACCGCTGCGCGAGGGCTCCAGCCTGGGGACGACGCGCGTGGACTCGCCCGATCAGTTGCTCACCGCTATTGATGCGGCACGGCGTTTTGGGGGCTCGGCACTGGTTGAAAGGCTGGTCGAGGGGGCGGAATACACCGTCGCTCTGCTCGACGGTCAGGCCTTGCCAGCCATTCGCATCGAAGTCGCCAGTGATTTCTATGATTTCAACGCCAAGTACCAGGCCGATTCCACGCGCATGCACATCCCCAGCGGATTAGAGCCGGCCGCGGAGTCTGAACTGGCAGCGCTTTGTCAGTCGGCTTTTACCGCCATTGATGCCAGTGGCTGGGGGCGGGTGGATGTAATGGCCGATCGCGATGGAGCCTTTTGGTTGCTTGAGGTCAACACCATTCCCGGTATGACGGACCACTCGCTGGTGCCGGCTGCAGCCAAGGCCTGCGGAATCGACATGCAGACGCTGGTATGGCGGATTCTCTTAACAAGCTGGAGGCATGGTGACCCACAGTGAATGCCGCAAGAAGGCAAGGTTTGAGATGGTTGATCGGGATGGCGCTCGTGCTTTTGCTCGGCGCGCTCTCGACGATCGGCATCGAGCGCTCTCCAGTCGCGCAGTGGCTGCCGCTCGAGACGGTTCGATTCGACGGCGATCTGGATCGATTGCGCGAGGAGGATTTGCGTCGAGCCCTCTCGGATCATCTTGCCGGAGGTTTTTTGGGGGTGGATGTCGCTGCCATTCGGCATTCGGTCGAGCGCTTGCCGTGGGTGGATACAGCCATCACCCGGCGAGTCTGGCCGGATACCTTGCAGATCACGCTGACCGAACAGCAGCCCGTCGCACGATGGGGCGGCGTGGCGCTGATGAATGCCCGCGCGCAGGTTTTTCAACCGCGCGAGCTACCGGGGCTCTCCTTGCCCGATTTGACCGGCCCGCCAGGCAGCGCTGCCCGAGTGCTGGAGACCTATCGCAATCTGCAGGCCGTGCTCGAGCCGCTGGGCATGTCGCTGGCGGCGGTCACGCTGGACGAGCGCCGTGCTTGGACGCTGAGACTCGCCGGTGGCGGGCAAATTTACCTGGGACGAGAGGCGCCGCATGCCCGATTGTCACGGTTGGCGGCGGCCTGGTCCCTAATTCCCGAGGCGCAGACGCGGCAATTGGCCGCGGCCGATCTGCGCTATCCGAATGGCTTTGCCTTGCGTTGGCAGGACGAGGATTGAATTGATGACACGCAAACAGGAACGCGATCTGCTGGTTGGCCTCGATATTGGCACCTCCAAGGTGGTGGCCATCGTTGGCGAGATGCAGGCTGACGGCGATGTCGAGGTAATCGGCATCGGTTCGCACCGCTCTCGGGGTCTGAAAAAAGGCGTTGTCGTCAACATCGAATCAACGGTGCAGTCGATCCAGCGTGCGGTGGAAGAAGCCGAGCTAATGGCTGGCTGCCAGATTCACTCGGTGTATGTCGGTATTGCGGGCAGTCATGTGCGCTCCCTGAACTCCCACGGCATTGTCGCGATTAAAGAGCGCGAAGTGACCCAAGGGGATGTGGAGCGAGTGCTGGATGCCGCCCGGGCCGTCGCGATCCCGGCCGATCAGGAGATCCTTCATACCCTGCCGCAGGAATACATTATCGACAGCCAGGAAGGGGTCCGAGAGCCCATTGGCATGTCTGGTGTGCGGCTCGAAGCCAAAGTGCACATGGTGACCGGTGCGGTCAGTGCTGCACAGAACATCGTGAAGTGCATTCGCCGCTGCGGGCTTGAGGTGGATGACATCATCCTCGAGCAGCTTGCCTCCAGCTATGCGGTGCTGACGGATGATGAAAAAGAGCTGGGCGTTTGCCTGGTCGACATCGGCGGCGGCACTACGGATATCGCGGTCTTTACCGAAGGCGCCATTCGTCACACGGCAGTGATTCCTATCGCTGGCGACCAAGTCACCAATGATATCGCCGTCGCGCTGCGAACACCGACTCAGCACGCCGAGGAGATCAAGATGCGCTACGCCTGCGCACTTTCTCAGCTGGCGGGCAGTGAGGAGACCATTGAGGTGCCCTCTGTGGGGGACCGACCGCCGCGGCGGCTCTCTCGGCAAACACTGGCTGAAGTGGTTGAGCCCCGCTACGAGGAGCTAATGACATTGGTCCAGGCGGAACTGCGGCGTAGTGGCTTTGAGGATCTGATCGCAGCAGGCGTCGTGCTAACAGGCGGCAGCTCCAAGATGGAAGGTGCGGTAGATCTTGCCGAGGAGGTGTTCCACATGCCTGTGCGCTTGGGCAGCCCTCAGCACATGACGGGGCTGACCGATGTGGTGCGCAACCCGATTTATGCCACCGGGGTGGGGCTGCTGCATTGCGGCCATCGCCACCGTGGTGAACCCCGTACCGAGATTGCTGGTTCAGCCAATGGCTTAGGGGCTGTCTGGGGACGGATGAAAGACTGGTTTACGGGAAATTTCTGATTCGTTGACGGAGGATGATGCGATGTTCGAACTAATGGATGCATACAACCAAAATGCGGTGATTAAGGTGATCGGTGTCGGTGGTGGCGGCGGCAACGCTGTTCAGCACATGGTCTCTGCCGATATCGATGGGGTGGACTTTATTTGTGCTAACACCGATGCCCAAGCGCTGAAGAACAGCTCGGCACGGACCACGCTGCAGCTGGGCAACGGCTTGACCAAGGGTCTGGGTGCGGGTGCCAACCCCCAGGTGGGTCGTGATGCCGCCGAAGGGGATC
>CBFIIM010000017.1:0-20145 GCA_965662395.1 Spiribacter sp.
GCGCTGTGCCATGGCGCGCGCGCTGGTGCGCGAAGCCAAGCTGGTGCTGCTCGATGAGCCTTTGGTCAACCTTGATTACAAACTGCGCGAGGGGCTGCGCTCGGAGCTGCGGACCCTGTTTGCTGATCGCGACACCGTGGTGGTGTATGCCACCACCGAGCCTGAAGAGGCTTTGGTGCTGGGCGGTAAAACTACAGTGCTGCATCAGGGGCGGGTTGTGCAGTACGGCACGACGGCCGAGGTCTATCGGCACCCGGCCAGCACAACGGTCACCCAAGTATTTGCCGATCCTCCCATGAATCTGATGCCCATCGAAATCATCGATGGCGAGCTGCTGGTCGAGGGGATCATGCGTGCCCCGCTGCCTGTGCATATGCAATCGCTGGCACCAGGCCGCTACACACTGGGCATTCGGCCGCATCATCTGTTTGTGGATGCAAAGGATGGACGGATTCCACTCCACGGTCAGGTGGAGGTGGCCGAGATCGCCGGTTCGGTGACCTACGTGCATCTTGAGATTAATGGCCGTGACTGGGTGGTTGAAGAGCGCGGGGTGCATGCCGTCCATCCGGGACAGGCCTTTGAAATTTTTCTCGATCCGACCCGAGCCTATGCCTTTAATGGTGAGGATCAGCTGGTGGCTTCACCGGATAGTCAGAGCGAATAATACGATGGCGCGAATCGAACTTAATAATCTGGCGCATCAGTACGCACCCGGCGGGGATTATGCCCTGCAGCCGATGCAGCATGTATGGGAAGACGGTGGGGCCTATGCGCTGCTTGGGCCGTCGGGCTGCGGCAAAACCACTTTGCTGAATATTATCTCCGGGTTGATTACGCCCTCGCAGGGTCAGGTGTTATTTGGGGATCGGGATGTGACCCAACTGCCACCCGAGCAGCGCAACATCGGCCAGGTGTTCCAGTTCCCGGTGATCTACGACACGATGAGTGTGTTCGACAACTTGGCCTTTCCGCTGCGTAATCGAAAGTTATCCGAAGACTACGTTGAGCGTCGGGTCAAACAGATTGGCGAGATGCTGGGCCTCAGCGATGTGCTTAAGCGTCGAGCCAAAAATCTGACCGCCGATGCCAAGCAGAAAATATCGTTGGGCCGCGGGTTGGTGCGTGAAGACGTTGCCGCTGTGCTGTTTGACGAGCCACTGACCGTGATCGACCCGCATTTGAAATGGCAGCTGCGGCGCAAGCTGCGTGAGGTGCATGAGCAGCTCAACCTGACCCTGGTGTACGTCACCCATGATCAGACCGAGGCGCTGACCTTTGCCGATAAGGTGGTCGTCATGCTGGCCGGTCAGGTGCTGCAGGTCGGTACTCCGCAGGCGCTGTTTGAGCGTCCTGAACATACCTTTGTGGGCTATTTCATCGGCAGTCCTGGGATGAACTTCATGGATTGCCAGGTCGAGGGAGCCGAGGCGGTGGTCGAGGGGCATCGCATTGCCGTCGATCCGGACATGGCTGCAGCGGCCGGCAAAGCCCAAGGTCGTTTGCAATTGGGCATTCGCCCCGAACTGCTCCGGCCTGCCGAAGATAATGAGAACGGGATCATGCTGAGCGTCGAGCGGGTCGAGGATTTGGGTGATTACCAGCTGGTCACCGGACAGCTTGGGCCACACAAAGTGCATGTGCGACTGGAGGCTTCCGGGAAAATTAGCAGCGATGGACTGAAAGTGGTGTTCCCGCAGGAGCATTCGCTGCTTTACGCCGACGATCGGCTTGTGGGCGGAGGAGTTTGATCGTGGATAAGCGCGAATATCAATGGGCCTGGCTAATGGTGTTGCCGGTAGTGCTGATCGTAGCGTTCAGCGCCATCATGCCGCTGATGACGGTGGTCAATTACTCGGTGCAGGATATTTTTGGCCCGGGATCACGGTTTTTTGTCGGCACTGAGTGGTTTACCGAGGTGCTGCGAGACCCAGCGCTTCACGGGGCGTTGGTGCGACAGATCATCTTCTCTGGATCGGTGCTGCTTATCCAAATTCCACTCGGTATCGCCCTGGCTCTGTGTATGCCAAAGAAGGGCCCCTGGGTATCCGTGGCGCTGGTGTTATTGGCTTTGCCGCTGTTAGTGCCATGGAATGTGGTGGGCACTATTTGGCAGGTCTTTGCCCGGCCTGACGTGGGGCTTGCGGGTGTGGCCTTGAATGGCCTGGGTTTTGATTACAACTATACCGGCGATCCAATCGATGCCTGGGTGACGGTGTTGGTCATGGATATCTGGCACTGGACGTCCTTGGTGATTCTGCTGTGTTACGCCGGACTGCAGGCCATCCCTGATGCCTTTTACCAGGCAGCGCGTATTGATGGTGCTTCGCGCTGGGCGGTATTTCGGTACATCGAGCTGCCCAAACTAAAAGGCGTTTTGCTGATTGCCGTGTTGCTGCGGTTTATCTTCAGCTTCCGCATTTATGCCGAGCCGTTTGTGCTAACCGGTGGCGGGCCGGGTAACTCCACCACGTTCTTAAGCCAAAGTCTGACCACCATGGCAGTTGGTCAGTTTGATCTGGGCCCGGCGGCGGCGTTTTCGCTGATCTACTTCCTAATCATTTTGTTGTTCAGCTATGTGTTCTATCTGACCATTCTCAACATGGACCGGGAGGGCTGAGGCATGGGTAGCAATCGTCGCTATATCTTCCTGGGTCTGTGGTTGGTCTTTTTGATGTTGCCCATCTACTGGCTGATCATGATGTCGCTAAAAACCAACCAGGAGATCCTATCGGTCTTCTCGGTCTGGCCGCGTGAACTGACTTTTGCCAACTACATAAAGATATTCACGGATGCTAGTTGGTATCAGGGATACCTGAACTCCACGCTGTATGTGTTGATGAATGTGGTGATTTCGCTGACGGTGGCGCTGCCGGCGGCCTATGCATTCTCACGCTATAAGTTTTTGGGCGATAAGCATCTGTTCTTCTGGCTGCTGACCAACATCATGGCGCCGCCGGCCGTCTTCCTGCTGCCTTTCTTTGAGCTTTATCAGAGTGTGGGGCTCTATGACACGCACATTGCCGTAGCGCTGGCGCATACATTGTTTACCGTGCCATTGGCGGTCTGGATTCTCGAAGGATTTATGTCAGGGGTGCCCAAGGAAATTGATGAGACCGCGTATCTGGATGGTTATTCCTGGCCGCGGTTTTTTATCACCATCTTTTTGCCGCTTATCCGCTCAGGCGTCGGCGTCACCGCGTTCTTCTGCTTCATGTTCTCTTGGGTGGAGCTGCTGTTAGCGCGCACGCTGACCTCGGTGGATGCCAAGCCGATCGCCGTGACCATGACTCGCACAGTGGGAGCCTCAGGCCTTGACTGGGGTCTGCTGGCAACTGCCGGTGTTTTGACGCTGGTGCCGGGCACGCTGGTGATCTGGTTTGTACGCAAGCATATCGCCCGCGGCTTCGCGCTCGGCCGGGTTTGATGGGGAGTCAGGGACTATGAATGACGCTGGTTTCAGTCTCGAGTGGATGGCCTGGACGCAGCCCGTTGCGATTTTCTTTATCAGCATCGTCGTCATGCTGGTGGTTTTTGGGGTGTTGCAGGTGGTCTATCCCACCCACGAGCGGCGCGGGTTCTTGCCGGTGCCCACAACCCGCGGTGATCGACTGTTTATGAGCCTGTTGGGCTCGGCATACATCCATCTCATTTGGTTGGCGTTTTCTGACGCCAGCCTTTTGATGGCCTCAGGTCTTTCCGTTGTTTATGCAGCGGTCATGTTGCGCTGGGGCTGACCGAATGGCAGGTGTCGTTGCGCCTTGCCAGCTTTGAAAAAGGGCAAGTGCCGGATGGGCCGGTGCCTCTGTCTATAAGCAACGGGATTTTCAATCCCCTCTAGGAGGAGAAGAGAATGAAGCATTATAAAAACGCCATGCGGCCATGGACTGCTTTGGCAGTCGCTGCTGCACTGGGCATGGGCGGACTGGGCAGCGCTCAGGCGGCAACCGCCGAGCAGATGGCTGCGGCCGAGAAGTGGGTTGAAGAGTTTCAGCCCTCGACATTAAGCCGCGAAGAGCAGCTCGAGCAGCTGGAGTGGTTTATCGATGCCGCTGAGCCCTTCCGTGGCATGGATATCTCGGTGGTCTCCGAGACGATTCCGACCCACGAGTACGAGGCCAGTGTGCTGGCCGAGGCTTTCTCGGAAATGACTGGCATTAACCTGACCCATAACCTGATTGGTGAGGGCGATGTGATTGAGGCACTGCAGACGGAAATGCAGTCCGGTGAGAGCATCTATGATGGTTATGTTAACGATGCCGATCTGATCGGGACACACTATCGTTATGGACAGGTCATCGCGCTTTCCGATTACATGGAAGGCGAAGGCGCTGACGTGACCTCCCCGTATTTGGATCTCGATGATTTCATCGGCCTTGATGCAGTCACCGCGCCGGACGGCAAAATGTATCAGCTGCCCGATCAGCAGTTTGCCAATGTCTACTGGTTCCGCTACGACTGGTTCCAGCGTGAGGACCTCCAGGCACAGTTCCGTGACATCTATGGGTATGACCTGGGTGTGCCGGTGAACTGGTCTGCCTATGAGGATATTGCCGAGTTCTTTACCGAACATGTCGGTGAGCTGGATGGCCGCACGGTCTATGGCCACATGGATTACGGCAAGAAAGACCCCTCCCTTGGTTGGCGTTTTACCGATGCCTGGCTGTCAATGGCTGGTGCCGGCGACAAGGGTCTGCCGAATGGTCTGCCAGTTGATGAGTGGGGCATCCGTGTCGAGGATTGCCATCCGGTGGGTTCCAGTGTGACGCGTGGCGGCGCCGTGAATGGTCCGGCCGCAGTCTATGCACTGACCAAGTACATCGACTGGCTGGGTGCTTATGCTCCGCCAGAAGCCTCAGGAATGACCTTCTCAGAGGCCGGTCCAGTGCCAGCCCAGGGCCACATTGCTCAGCAGATCTTCTGGTACACCGCTTTCACGGCCCCCATGGCGGCCGAGGGGACCCCGGTGGTTAATGCCGACGGCACGCCGAAATGGCGCATGGCTCCGTCCCCCAGTGGTCCTTACTGGGAAGACGGTATGAAGATCGGTTATCAGGACATCGGCTCGTGGACGTTCTTTGAGCATGCTGATCCTGAGCGTCGCAAAGCGGCCTGGCTGTATGCACAGTTTGTGACCTCGAAAGTGGTCTCACTGAAGAAGTTCCACGAGGGCCTGACCCCAATCCGTCAGTCCGACATCATGCATGAGTCGATGACTGAGCGGGCACCGCGTCTGGGTGGTCTGGTCGAGTTTTATCGCAGCCCGGATCGGGTGATGTGGACGGATACGGGTACTAACGTTCCGGATTATCCGCGTCTGGCCCAGCTGTGGTGGTCCAATGTGGCGGCGGCGGTGACCGGTGAGGTGACCCCGCAACAGGCCATGGACAACCTGGCCCGTGAGCAGGATCGCGTGATGGAGCGCCTCGAGCGTGCCGGTGTGCAGCCTGTCTGCGGACCGCGTCTGAACGAGGAGCGCGATGCGGAGTACTGGTTTAACCAGCCGGGTGCACCGAAGCCACCGCTGGATAACGAGAAGCCACAGGGCCAGACCGTGCCTTATGACGAGCTCGTGGCCAGCTGGCGCGAGAGCATGTAAGTCAAACTTCTCTCCAGAAGTGTTTGTGAGGGGCCTTCGGGCCCCTTTTTTTATCCTTGACCTACCCCCCCTGGGGAGGGGTAGGCTGGCCCCATGAAAGATGATGCAAACAATACTCAGGAACTGACTTTGGCTTTAAGCGGGGTGACCTGCGGCGGCTGTGTTTCGAAGGTTGAAAAGGCGCTGGCCGGTGTCGAGGGCGTCCAAGAAGCCAGTGTCAATTTGACCATGGGCACGGCCCGAGTGGCCTATACGCCGGCTGCCACCAATGCTCAGGCAATGATTAACGCCATTGAGGCGGCAGGCTATGGCGCTGAGTTACCCGATCAGGCCATTGATGCAGGCGAACAGGCCGCCGATGCCCCGAGTGCCGAGCAGCAAACCCTGCGCCGGCGAGTACTGATAGCCGCGGTCTTTACCGTGCCACTGGTCATTATCGCCATGGGCCGGCATTTGCCGGGCGGGCATGATCTTTTCCATCAGTGGTTGCCCGAGCGAGGCTGGATTGCCATTGAGTGGCTGTTGGCCACGCCCGTGGTGTTCTGGGCCGGGCGGCATTTCTTTACCCAGGGTTTTGCTGAGATGCGCCATTTGGCCCCGGCGATGAGCAGTTTGGTGATGATTGGTGCCGGCGCCGCGTATCTCTACTCGTTATTGGCACTGAGTATTCCGTCGATTTTCCCCGAGGGTACCGCAGGCAGCTACTTTGAAGCCTCAGGCGTGATTATCACGCTGATTCTGTTGGGCCGGTATTTAGAGCAGATTGCCCGGGGGCGGACTTCGCAGGCCATTAAACGATTGTTGCGGCTTCAGTCGCGCACCGCTTGGGTGCTACGGGATGGCGAAGCTACCGAGGTGGATATCGATGCGGTGGCCGTGGGCGATATCGTGCTGGTGCGCCCGGGTGATCGGATTCCGTTGGATGGCGAGGTCATCGAAGGTCGCTCCCGAATCGATGAGTCGATGATATCCGGTGAGCCGGTGCCGGTGGAAAAGCAAACCGGCGATGAGTTAATCGCGGGTACGGTCAATACCCAGGGCTCTTTGCAGTTTCGTGTGACACGGACCGGCAAGGACACGGTGCTCTCGCAAATCATCGATATGGTGGAGCGGGCCCAGGCGGAGAAACCGCCGATCCAGCAATTGGCCGATCGTATCGCCGGGATCTTTGTGCCCATCGTGCTGGTGATCGCGGTGATCACCGCCGGTATTTGGCTGGCGATCGGCCCTGATCCGGTGCTCTCGTATGCGTTTGTGGCAACGGTCAGTGTGCTGCTGATTGCCTGTCCCTGTGCCATGGGACTGGCTACCCCCACGGCGGTGATGGTGGCCACCGGCAAAGGCGCTGAACAGGGGATTTTGCTGCGTCGAGGCGCTGCACTGGAGACGCTAGCAAAGATTGATGTGGTGGTATTGGATAAAACCGGGACGCTAACGCGCGGCCAACCCACGTTGACCGACCTGGAGGTGGCCGCCGGCAGTGAGGATGAGGCCCTGTCGATGATGGCCGCGGTGGAGTCCAATAGTGAACATCCGATTGGCATGGCCATCGTTGATGCCGCTCGCGAGCGCGGCCTTACCATCCCGAGCGTGCATGAGTTTGATTCCATCACCGGCCATGGCGTGACAGGGCGCGTGGACGGGCGTTATGTGCATGTGGGTGCTGCCCACTACATGCAGTGGCTGGGCGTGGATACGAAAGCAGTCGCCGAAGTGGCGGAGCGGCTAGCCGCGGAGGCCAAAAGCCCGATTTATATCGCCGTTGATGGTCAGTTATTGGGTGTTGCTGCGGTAGCCGATCCGGCGCGGGCCGAAGCGCATTGGGTGATTGCCGAGTTCAAACGTCAGGGGCTGCGGGTGGCGATGGTCACCGGTGACCAAGCGGCAACCGCCAACGCGCTGGCAGCAAAACTTGGCATTGATGAGGTGATGGCCGGTGTTCTACCCGATGGCAAGGCCCGCGAAGTGCAGCGGCTGCAGTCAGCCGGCGAGCGGGTCGCCTTTGTGGGTGATGGCATTAATGATGCACCGGCGTTGGCGCGCGCAGATGTGGGCATTGCGATTGGCACGGGTACGGATGTGGCGATTGAGGCCGGTGATGCGGTGCTGATGCGTGCCGATTTAAATGGTCTGCTGGATGCCTTGGCACTGGCCCGGCGCACGCACCGCACCATCCAAGGTAATTTTGTCTGGGCCTATGGCTATAACGTGCTGTTAATTCCGGTGGCCGCGGGGCTGTTGTTTCCGTTTACCGGGTGGCTGCTCAATCCCATGGCTGCAGCGGGTGCCATGAGTCTTTCCAGTCTGTTTGTGTTAACCAATTCCCTGCGCCTGCGGCGTTTTCAACCGCAGCGCCTACACAGTGAGTAAGTCGATGGCTGATCCAACCCATTGCCAGCTGGCGCTGGACCCGGCGGTGCGTGATGTCGCCCGCCAGCGTCTGGCCTCCATCCGCGGGCACGTGGAGGGCATTGTGCGAATGCTCGAGCGTGATGATATCTATTGTGTGGATGTCCTAAGGCAGCTAAAGGCCGTGGATGGCGCCCTGGCCAAGGTGGGTGATGCGGTGCTGAAAAGCCATCTGCATCATCATGTCACCAATGCCCGCGAGCGCGGCGATGCCGATGTCATCGTTGATGAGCTCATGGAGATTCTGGAATACCGCTAGCCGCTTAGTGGTTAGCGCTGGCTGGATCAAGGGGCAGCTGGACGCGAATGATATCCCGATCATCGGGGTCTGCCTGCTCCGTAAAGCCTAACTGACGGCACAGTGCGAGCATGGGCTGATTCTCGCGCAGCACATCCCCGATAATCCGGTGAATGCCACGAGCCTGTGCATAGGCGATGACATGCTCCATCAGAATGCGTCCCAATCCCTGGCGGGTCAGGTCGTTGCGGACCACGATGGAATACTCGGCCACCTCACCATCCGGGTCGGCATGCAGATGCACCGCACCGTAAAGCTCGGCTTGACCGGCCACTTGATCAGCGTCGGTGATAATGAGGGCCATTTCTCGGTGATAGTCGATTTGGGTAAAACGCGCGGCGGCCATGTGGCTGAGCTGCTTCATGGGTGCGAAAAAGCGCAGTCGAATTTGCTCCGGCGTCAGATGGGCAAAGGCTCGATGCAGCGCGGGCTCATCCTCGGGCAGTATGGGGCGCAGTAGGTATTGGACGCCGTCATCAGCGGTGACCGTTGCCTCCAGCTCACGCGGATAGGGCCGGATCGCCAGGCGGTCGCTGCCCTGCCCATCGGCACCGATGCGTACGCGGGCATCGAGTGCCACCACTCCTTCGGCCGAGGCCAGCAGCGGATTGATATCGAGCTCTTTAATGGCCGGGAAGTCAGCGGCAATCTTGGCAATGCGAGTGAGGGTCAGTTGGATGGCCTCTAGATCGGCCGGTTTGCGATCCCGATAGCCTTTTAGCTGTTGATAGACGCGGGTCTGCACGATCATATCCCGGGCCAGCTTGAGGTTCAGCGGTGGCAGACCAAGGGCCTTGTCTTTGATGACTTCCACTGCGGTGCCGCCCTGGCCGAATAGCACGACTGGGCCAAATTGGGCGTCCTCAGTGAAACCGGCGATCAGCTCCCAAGCGCCAGCGCGTTTAACCATGGGTTGGACACTAAAACCCTCAATTCTGGCATCGGCGTGGGTTTGCTCGATGCGTCTCAGCATCGCTTCAGCGGCGTGCCGGACCGCTTGGGCATCCTCAAGGTCAAGCGCCACCCCGCCCACGTCACTTTTGTGGGTGATATCCGGCGATAGAATCTTAATGGCGGCC
Source organism: Spiribacter sp. (assembly GCA_965662395.1). Lineage (GTDB taxonomy): Bacteria > Pseudomonadota > Gammaproteobacteria > Nitrococcales > Nitrococcaceae > Spiribacter. The sequence continues at coordinate 9,386 of CBFIIM010000017.1, forward strand.
GGGTAGCCCAAACGATCGGCAGCAGCCGCGGCGGTCTGTGGGTCGGTGGCCACTTCGGTGGGCACGATCTGAATGCCATAGGCGGCCAACAGTTGTTTGGCTTCAGGCTCGCTTAAGATCTCGCGGCCCTCCGCGCTTGCGGTCTCAATCAGACGCTGAGCTGCCTGATAATTTGGGGTAAAGCGCTCGGGGATAGATGGCGGCGTCTCAAGGAGCTGCTCTTGGTTGCGCCGATAGTTAACCATGTGCATAAACGCACGCACCGCTGCCTCGGGCGTGGTGTAACTGGGGATACGCGCCTCGGCAAAGCGAGCCCGGGCATGTTGCGCGGTATGCTCCCCCACCCAGCAGGTCAGCAGTGTGGGCGCGTGGTTATAGCTTTGGCGCGGGCGCTCGTGCTCGGCAATCACGGCCTCGGCGGCATCCATGCTATCGGCAACGGCAGTCGGGCAATTCAGGACCAAAATGGCATCGGCACTGTGGGTGTTGGTTAAGATCGATAACGCATCAGCGTAGCGTTGGCCTGGTGCATCACCAATGATGTCGATCGGGTTGCCGTGCGACCAGGTGGCCGGCAGGACATCATTGAGTGCCGCTATGGTGTCATCGCCCAGTTCGGCCAGTTTGCCGCCATGGCCGATCAGCGCATCAGTGGCCAGCACGCCGATACCGCCGCCATTGGTGAGGATGGCCAATCGACTGCCAGGCGGTGGCTCGGTGGTGGCCAGGGTTTCGACCGCGGCAAAGAGCTCGCCTAGGGTGTCGACGCGCAGCATACCGGCGCGTTTGAAGGCCGCATCATAGACCGCATCACTGCCTGCTAGGGCGCCGGTGTGTGAGGCAGCGGCTTTGGCGCTTTCGGCATGTCGCCCGGCTTTGACGACAATCACCGGTTTCATGCGTGCCGCCGCCCGTGCAGCGGACATAAATTTGCGCGCATCGGTGATGGCTTCGACATATAGCAGGATGGCGCGGGTATCTGGATCACTGGCCAGGTAATCCAGTGTGTCGCCAAAATCGACATCGGCCATATCACCCAATGAAATCATGTGTGAAAAGCCGATATCCCGGCGCTCGGCCCAATCGAGCACTGAGGTGACGATGGCGCCAGACTGAGTCACAAAGGCCAAGCGGCCTGTGGGCGGTGCAAGATGGGCAAAGCTGGCGTTAACCCCCATGCCGGGGACCAGAATGCCCAGGCAGTTAGGGCCGATAATGCGGGTCAGGTGTGGCCGGGCGGCATCCAACGTGGCTTGGCGCAGCGCCATGCCGGCTTCATCATCGCCCTCGCCAAATCCTGCGGTAATGACCACCACACCGCGGGTGCCACGCTGAGCAAGACGATCCACTAATTCGGGCACGGTGTTGGGCGGCGTGCAGATCACGGCCAGATCTGGAGTCAGTGGTAGATCATCGATATCGCGATAGCACAGCACGCCCTCGACCGCTTCGTGTTTTGGATTGACAGGCATAATCGGCCCATCGAACCCACCGCGAAATAGGTTGCGGGCCAGCACTGCGCCAACCGATCCCGGCCGTCGGCTGGCGCCGATAATAGCGATGGATCGGGGTTTGAAGAGCGCATCCAAATTGCGAATGGTCATGCTGGGCTCCCTGTCGAACCAACGATATGCTGCATAGCACCATTGTAACCAATCAAGACGTCAGACTTGTGACTGAAGCGACTACCCACCTTGGCTGGCAAGCATGGCCAACACAACAGGCAGTGTTAGGGCGGCTGCCGCGGTCTGCAGCGTGAGCATGCGGGCAATCAGTGCATGGTCCCCGCCCATTTGTCGGGCCAGGATATAGGCCGAGGTGGCGGTGGGCAGGGCCGCAAACACCACCAGCGCCTGTGTTTCGGCCAATCCCAGCCCAGCCACCCCGGCGATCCACCACGCGGCCACTGGCAGGATCAGCAGTTTAATGAGCCCGGCAGTGACTAGAGGAGCGGCGTCCGTGCGCCATTGTCCAAGCTTTAGCCCTGCGCCCACGCTCATCAGCCCCAGCGGCACCGCGGCGCTGCCTGCGATATCCAACCCCGAGGCTAGCCATTCATGCAGCCCAATACCTGAGAGATTGATTGACAGCCCGATCAGGCAGCCGAGTATCAATGGGTTTTGCGCCAGGCTGCGGATCAGCAGTCGCGGGGAGGCGGCACCATGAGCAAAACGGGCGAGGACAAACACACAACCCACATTGATCAGTGGGATCATGAGCGCCATGGTCAGGGCAGTGACCGCCATGGCCTGTTCACCAAAGACGGTGATCATGACTGCGATCCCCAGGTAGGTGTTAAATCGAATACCCCCCTGATACAGCGAGCTAAAACCCGGCCCGTCCAGACGCAGCAAAGGGCGAATGGCAAAGATGAGCGCACTGCCAAGCCCCAGCGTGGCGATGACGGCTAACAGAACCCGGGGGATGCGCTCGGCATCCAGGTTGGCGCCACCCAGCCCTTCAATCAGCAGCGCCGGGAACAGGATGAAATAGATAAAGCGCTCCAGCGCTGGCCAGAAGTCAGGCCCTGGGAACTGAGTCCGCGCCAATACCGCACCGGCAATAATCAATCCGAACAGCGGAATCAGCGCAGACAGGATGGCGGGCAGGTGTGGCACGCGGCGGTCAGGGCCTAGCGCTGACCAGCCAGAAAGCGAGCAAACTCCTCATCCAGCAGCTGTCCCAGCGCCCGGGTAATGGCCGCTTCAATGGCCTCGGCATTGGTGTCAGCAGACGGCGGCAGAGCCCGCTGATTGCTAAGCGTTGCCCGCGCCCGGCCGGTAAAGCTGCTGCTGCCCGACCAACCAGTGCCCGCCAGCGCGATGGTGGTTTCTAGCGTGTAGGGCACACCGGCGGTGACCTGATGGTTGAGCGCTTCGATGCGGATTTCAATGCGCGGGGTGTTGTCTCGATCCCAGAGGGTGGGGGCAAAATCATAACCGCGCAGCGCCTCGGCGGCGGCCAGCTGTACGGCATAGGCGATATCCTGTGCGGCCATTAACCGCACCACCGAGCCGTCCAGATTCTCAAGCATGCCCAGATCCCGATCGGTGCGCGCATCTACCACCTGCAGACCAATGCTCTGCCCGCCGCCTAGCAGGGGGCCAGTGGCTGGTGGCTCGGGATTGAGCCGCAAATTCTGCGTGCCTTGGGCGCAGGCTGTTAGCAGCAGAGTCAGGGCCAGGAGCAGGGCGGTGGTGAGGGGAGTTCGCGTTAATCGCAACATGTTTGCATCCTCGCTAGATCGTGTTGCCAAGGTTACCACTACTTGACGCGCTGCCCGCTGCACAGGAGACTGCTTGGCCGTTTTTGGACCGCAAAAAGCAGGAAATCGATCAATCGTGAAAACTGTGCTGGAGGCCGTCCCGCCTGAGCTACATCGTGGACAGGCAGCCGTTGAGGCCGTCGTGGATAAGGTGGCTGCTGTTCAAGCCGGCGTTAAGCTGGATGCAGTGAATATCCCCGAAATTCACGAAGAGCCATCACGCAGCAGCAAAGGTGAGCGCCGTCGGCCGTTTGCCCCGCGCATGGCGCCACGTGATTTGGCGCGTATTATTCAGGATCGATTGGGGGTGGAGTGCATGATTAATCATGTCGTTGTCCACCATGCCCGGCCTGAGGCGCTATTGGATTGGGCGCGCGAGACCTGGGAGGACTATGGCATCCGGCAGTTCGTGCTGGTGGGCGGCGGGCGGCGCGATGTGCCGTATCCGGGGCCGAATGTGCCTCAGGCCAATACGCTGCTACGTGAGCGCCTGGATATCCCTGAACTGCGTATCGGAAATATCTGTATTCCCTCGCGCGACAATGAAGCTGCGCGAATGGCCGCCAAGGTGACGGCCGGTGCCGATTTCTTTACCACCCAAATTCTTTATGAGCCCGAGGACTTTACTCGTACCTTGGATGCCTTGGCTGAGCAGTCAACGCTACCGGACGAAGTGCTAGTAGCGGTTTGCCCGGCGCAGACGGAGCGCAATATTCGCTTTTTGCTGTGGTTGGGTGTCGGGATCTCTGATGCGCTGGAGCGCTGGCTGACCGAGGTGGATGCCGAGGTTGCGGCCCGCTCATTGGAGCAGATTGCGCGTACCTGGCAGGCGGTGATGACTCATCAGCAGACACAGGGCCGCGGACAGCCCCGCTTAGGTGTCAATTTAGCCCCCATCGGGCCGATTGCACCGGAGACCACAATCAGGCTGGCTCGCGATTTGGCGGCTATGCCTGCAAGCAGCAAGAACGGGGTATGATGCCGACATGAGCGATTTGGCACGTGTTTTTAGAATTCTGGGTTGGGTGTTTCTGGCCGTTGCCCTGAATATCGTTTTAATCGGCATCGGTGCGCTATGGATGAAGATCGGCCCGGATGCCATTGATCTGCTGTTGGACCCAAGCAATGCGGTGATCTGGCTGACTACCGCACTGACCTTTGCCCCGGCAATCGGCAGCTTTTATGCCGCGCGGCTTATCCGTCGTCGCGAGGGATCAGCTTCCCGGGATTAAGCCGGTTCTCTGGATCCAAGGCCTGTTTGATGGCGCGCAACAGATCTTGCTCCACTGGATCCTTAAGTCGTGCCATCTCGCCGGGCTTAAGCTGACCGACCCCATGCTCGGCGGCGAAAGAGCCTTTAAATTCCATCACCACATCGTGCACTCGGCCGGTCAGGCTATCCCACTGGGCAATAAATGCCTCATCGGACATCGATTGCGGTCGGGTTAGATTAAAGTGGATGTTGCCATCACCAATATGGCCAAAGGCACAGACCCGCACGCCGGGGCAGGCGGCTGTCACCGCTTCGCTTGCCCGGGTGATGAATTCAGGCATGGCTGAGACCGCTACTGAGATATCGTTTTTGATGCTGGCCCCTTCATGTCCCTGGGCCCCGGGGATGGAGTTGCGAAGCCGCCAGATATCAGCGGCCTGCTGGCTATCGCCGGCGATGCGATAGTCGATGGGTAGTCGGGTCTGGCCCAGGCACTGTTCCAGACGCTGATGCAGCCCCGCCTGATCGGCGCTGCTGGTCAGCTCAACCAGCAGATACCAGGCATGCTCAGCCGGCAACGGTTCGTGGCAGCCGGGTGCATGGCGTAAGGCGTAGACCAGCGGCCGGCGGGCCATTAATTCACAGCTGGTGATGGTATCGCCGCTGCCGGCGCGCAGCGCACCAAACAAAGTGACTGCGTCATGGGCGGAGGCCAGACCAACAATCGCTGTTGCCCGCTCGCGGACGGCGGGGAACAGCTTGAGCGTGGCCGCGGTAATAATGCCAAGTGTGCCTTCGGCACCGATAAACAGGTCTTTCAGGTCGTAGCCGCTGTTGTCTTTGCGCAGCCCCCGCAGGCCATCCCAAATACGACCATCGGCTAAGACGACCTCAAGCCCCAGCGCCAGATCGCGGGCGTTGCCATAGCGAAGGACATTCATGCCGCCGGCATTGGTGGCCAAGTTGCCCCCAATCTGGCAGTCATCCTCAGCGGCATAGCTCAGCGGGAAGAGTCGATTGGCGGCGGCCGCCGCAGCCAGGACGGCACTGAGCCGACAGCCAGCCTCGGCAGTCAGGGTGAAATTGGCGGCATCGACATCACGGATGTTGTTCAGCCGCTCCAGCGACAAAATTAGTGCCGGAGAGGCATCCGCGATGCCAGCGGCGCCGCCCACCAGACCGGTGTTGCCCCCCTGGGGGATAATGGCAACGCCATGCTGACTGCAGGCCTGCAGGGTGGCGGCGACCTCTGCGGTGTTTCCTGGCCGGGCCACTGCCAGGGCCGGGCGGCCGGCAAAAAGCCCGCGTCGCTCAGCTAGATAGGCCGTCATCGCCTGATGATCGGTCAGGATGGCATCGGCGCCGAGCCGGTCTTTGAGTGTTGTAATCAGTGGGTCCATGACCCGATCAATTATCCCCACATTCTCAGCAGCGCGCGAATCGGAAAAATCGCCGTCCAAATACCTAGGCCCAGCACGGCAAGCCCGGCCAGTCGACGAAACCGGGCGTCCTTAAAAAATCCAGCCAACCGACCACCGGCCACGCCAACCAGCGCCATGGCCGGAATAGTGCCCAAGCCAAAGGCGATCATAAAAGCCGCCCCGCCTCCGGGTGTGCCAACGCCTGCAGCCGTTAGTGCCATGGCATAAACCAGCCCGCAGGGTAACCAGCCCCACAAACCACCTAGGGCAAAGGCCATGGCCGGATTGCGCACCGGCATGCAGCGCTGGGCCAGCGGGGCAATGTGCTGCCATAGCCGCAGGCCCACCCGCTCGATGGGGGCCAGTAGGTTGCGATCCAGGGTGAGTTGGATGCCCACCAGAATGACCAACGCGGCTGCCAGCAGTCGCAGCAGGGGGGCTGCCGGACCAAGCCCCTGTCCAATACCCGCACCGATGAGCCCGGCAATAGTGCCGATGAGGGCATAGCTGGCCACTCGGCCAAAGTTATAGCCCAACACACACGCCACACCGCGGCCGCCGGGCGCTGAACTACTGCCCAGTGCCGCTGCGATACCTCCGCACATCCCCAGGCAGTGGCTGCTGCCGGCCAACCCGGCAATCAGCCCGGCAATGAGTGTGGGATCAGTACCACCCATGTTCATTTTTGTTCTCCTGGGTCATTGTGGTCATTTTGTTCGTTGCGCGCTTTCGGGGGTGCCTTGTCATCATCCAGCAGGATCCGCCAGGCCGGGCTTTCTAAGTCGTCGTACTGACCGTTGCCAACCGCCCAAAAGAACGCGGCAATGGCTACACCCAGCAGCACCAGACCCAGCGGAATCATGACGTAGAGAATGTTCATGTAACGGCTCCGGCCTGACTGGCGGTCAAAGGTGCCGGGCTATCGCTTGGCCGCTGCCGATCACCGCGGGTGAGGCGCAGGGCATTGAGCACCACCAGCAGTGAGCTTGCCGACATGCCGATCGCCGCCGCCCAGGGCGGGACCAGGCCAAGGGCTGCCAGTGGCAGGGCTAGGGCGTTGTAGCCGGCCGCCCAGCTTAAGTTTTGGCGAATAACCGCGCGGGTGCGGCGGGCAAGCTGCAGGCCCGGTTCAAGTGCGGCGAGACGCTCACCGGCGAGCAGTAGATCGGCGCTGCCATGCGCGATGGCGGCACCGCTGCCGAGCGCGATGGCGACATCGGCACCCGCCAGCACCGGGGCATCATTGACGCCATCACCGACCATGGCAACGGCCCCCTCTGTGCGTCGGGCCTTTAAGTAGTTCAGTTTGGCGGCCGGATCGAGCCCTGCCTGCCAATCGGTGATGCCAAGGCGATCGGCGATTGCAGCCACGGCCGTTGAGTTGTCCCCGCTGGCAATGCTGATGTGAATGCCGGCGCGGCGCAGTGCGTTGACGGCACTGAGTGCATCAGGGCGCAAGGCATCGCTTAAGTGAAAGCGGGCCAGTAGGCCCTGGGTGTCGCCCAGTAAAATGGTGGTCCCCGGGTTCAGCGGATCAATGGCGCTATGCTCGGGCAGCTCACAGCCGCTGAGTGCGGCCACCCAATCGCTGCGGCCAAGGCGCAGGGGTTGACCATCCAGTCGGGCTTCGACACCGCAGGCCGGGATGCTTTCAATCGAGTCAATTCGGGTCTCGCGTGGCAGGCCATCAAACGCCCGGGCCAGCGGGTGCCCGGCTTCTGATTCCATGGCAGCGGCAATGGCTAGGCAGGCATCCTCCGAGCGGGTGCCCAGGCAATCGGTCTGGCTGATTCGAATGCGCCCCAGGGTTAGGGTGCCTGTTTTATCAAAGACCATTTGCCGAATACCGGCCAGCCGCTCAATGGCATCAGCCCGGGCCACCAACAGCCCCTCGCGGGCTAACCGTGACGTGGCGCTGACCAGTGCCGCCGGTGTGGCCAGTGACAAGGCGCAGGGACAGGTGACCACCAAAACGGCTAGGGTAATTTCAAACGCCCGCTCGGGGGCAATCTGCAGCCAGATCACACCCGTGATCGCGGCTGCCATGAGGATGGCGGTGACAAAAACCCGGGCAATGCGATCAGCCAGCCGAGCGATGGCCGGGCGTTCGGCCTGGGCGCGCTCAAGCAGCCGCATGACCGAGGCCACGACGGTGTCACTGCCGATACGGGTGACCTCAATATCGATGGCGGCTGTGGTATTGGTGCTGCCGCCAATTACTTCATCCCCAGATTGTCGGGGCTGTGGGATGGATTCACCGGTTAGCAGGGATTCATCCAGGTGACTGTTTCCGTTGATGATGCGCCCATCCGCCGGTACGGCCTCACCCGGGCGCACGCGCAGACGATCACCCACGGCGATGGCGGCCAGTGACACGCGCTCTTCGCCGTCGTCACTCAGACGTAATGCGGTGGCGGGCAGTAGCCGCCCGAGTGCGGTGCTAGCACGACCGGCCCGTTGCCGCGCCATGAGCTCAAGGAACCGGGCGATGGTTAAAAAGAAAACAAACATCGTCACGGAGTCAAAATAAACCTCGCCCTGACCGGTGACGACATGCCAGAGGCTTGCGATGTAGGCCCCACCGATGGCCAGTGCGACAGGCACATCCATCCCCGGGCGGCGGGCGCGCAGATCCCGCAGAGCGCCTAGAAAAAACGGATAACCGGCATAAAGCGCCACTGGAGTTGCCACCAGGGCACTGACCCAGCGCAACAGCTCTTTAAGCCCGGCATCCATCTCGGCATGAATGGCCCCGGCATAAAGCCCCACGGCAAACATCATGACCTGCATCATGCCAAGCCCTGCAACAGCCAGTCGGCGCATGGCCGCTCGTTGTTCGCGCAGTGCTGCGGAGTCCCGCTCACCCGGTGTCAGTGGATGCGGCCGGTAGCCGATGCGATCAAGCTCGCGCAGTAGCACGGAGAGTGCAGTTTGTTCAGGATCCCAGACTAAAACTGCTCGGGCTGAAGCCGGGTTGACACTCACCCGGGTCACACCGGGTAGCTGCCCGATGAGATGCTCGATCAGCCAACCGCAGGCGGAGCAGCGCAGACCCTCGATCAGCAGGACGGCTTCACGATGACCATCGGGGCGCTCGCGCACCAGCTCGCGCTGAGCCGTGCTGCTATCCCAGGCGTTCCAGTCGTCGGTCTGCGGTTCAGGTCGAGGGGCAGCGGCGGTGCGAAAGCGGTAAAAGTCCTCAAGCCCAGCACCGGCAATTAGGCTGGCAACGGCTGCACAGCCGTTACAGCACACCGCATGGGTCTCACCCTGAATGGTGACGGTGGGGGGTTGGCCCGCTGGCAGCGGCTCGCCGCAGTGATAGCAGCCGCTCAAGGCGTGACGTTGCCGGTGCCAAGCCGTGCATGGGTTGCACCGGCGGCCATCCGGCCCTCCAGCCGCCAAACCTCTTCAGGATGGCTGATGATCAGATAATGGCGATCCGTCACAGCCGCTGGCAGTCGGCCTTCATAGCGCTCGCCATCGACCCGCACCACGGTCAGGCGTTGGTCTTTTTCGCCTTGGGTGGCATGCGCCAGTGTCACGATCAGCTGTTGCGGATGGGCATGGGCGCCACTCAGCCAAAGCCGCAGGGTGTCATCACCACTGGGCAGAGCGACCTCCGCGGTAATGCCTAACCGTGCGGCCTCAGCGCGAGCAGCACTGGTGCTTTGATAGCCCAATCCCACTTTTTCAAAATCACCCGTGACCAGATTATCCGCATAGTGGTTGGCAATCAGCACCGTGGCTGTCCCGGCGACGATGGCCACTATTGGTGGAATGATGACAAACCAAGCCCAGAACTGCCGATACCACGGGGTGTTGTCCATTGTCGTTTGCATGATCTGCTCCGGTAGGTTCAGCGGCCAATAGGCGTGCGAAAACGGGTGGTCTCAGTGCCGATGATCTGCGCATCATCCAGGCTTTTGGCGGTGACGGTGACATCAACGCCGCCGATGGCCTGAGTCATGCTGGCATCCAGCTGAATGCGCGCAGGTATCGTGCGGGTCTCTCCAGATTCAACCAGCACTTCACGCGGCTCGGTCTCAATGGTCACGCCCGCTGGGCCTTCGACACTAAAACCGTAAATGTGTGAGGCACCGCTCATATTGGTCAGCTTGAACGTGTAGCTGTTTTCAATCAGCCCCTCGCTGGTCTCGCGATACAGGGTGTTGCGATCGGTAAGGATGTCCAGGCGCACGGGCTCGCGTAGCACCAGACTGGTCACGCCAGCGGCGACCAATAGCAGCAAAAGCACCGTGTAGATTATTGTGCGCGGGCGAATGACGCGGCTGGGCTTGCCCTCTAGCGCGTTTTCGGTGGTGTAGCGCACCAGTCCGCGAGGATAGTCCATTTTGTCCATGACCTCATCGCAGGCATCGATGCAGGCACCGCAGGCGATGCATTCATATTGCAGGCCGTCGCGGATATCGATACCGGTGGGGCAGACCTGTACGCAGAGGTTGCAGTCAATGCAGTCGCCCAGGCCCTTCTCGGAGGGGTCAATGCCGCGTTTGCGACCGCCGCGCGGTTCACCCCGAGCCTCATCATAGGAGATGATCAATGTTTCGCGATCAAACATTGCGCCCTGAAAACGGGCGTAGGGGCACATGTACAGACAGACCTGCTCACGCAAAAAGCCTGCGTTGAAGTAGGTGGCAAAGCCGTAGAACAGGCTCCAAAACGTCTCCCATGGGCCTAACTCAAAAGCGACGGCTCGGGTCAACAGGTCATCGATGGGGCTGAAAAAGCCGACAAAGGTAAAGCCAGTCCATAGGGCAAAGCCGATCCACAGGATTTGTTTGCTGCCTTTGCGCAGGATCTTCTCGACGGTCCAAGGGCCGCGGTCCAGCTTCATGCG
>CBFIIM010000018.1:0-19901 GCA_965662395.1 Spiribacter sp.
TGCCGCTAAAAACCAGACGCGGGGCACCGGCGGCGTCATGATCGATGATGAGATCATGGAAACCGGCCTCGGCCCCAATCCCGCAGCCGAGCGCCTTGGCCGCGGCTTCTTTGGCGGCAAAGCGGCGGGCAAGAAGTGCCGCCGGGTCGGCGTTACGCCTCATTGGGGCCAGTTCAGCTGCGGTCAGAATACGCTCGGCAAAGCGATTGCCATGCCGTGTCAGCGCCCGACGGACTCGCTCGATCTCAACGATATCGGTGCCGATACCGACGATGCTCAACGGCGGGCTTCCTGAATCAGGCGCTTCATCTCGCGCACCGCCGCCTCAAATCCGGTGAATACCGCACGGGCCACGATGGCATGGCCAATATTGAGCTCAATAATCTCATGCAAGGCGGCAATTGGGGCGACGTTATGGTAGTTCAACCCATGCCCGGCATTGACCTGCAACCCCATGGAGTGCGCCAGCTTGGCGGCCTCATGAATGCGCTGAAATTCAGCATGAATCTCTGCATCATGGACTGCCTCGGCAAAGGCGCCGGTGTGCAGCTCAATGACCGAAGCACCCGCAGCAGCGGCTGCTTCGACCTGATTGGCCTCAGGGTCGATAAAAAGCGATACCCGCACACCCACCTGCGCCAGTCTGGCACAGGCCTCGGCCATACGCTCAGGATCACCGGCCACGTCCAGCCCGCCCTCGGTGGTCAGCTCCTCTCGCCGCTCTGGCACCAGGCAGCAATCGGTGGGGCGAACACGCTCGGCGATAGCCAGCATCTCCTCGGTGACGGCCATCTCTAGGTTCATCCGGGTTTGCAGCGTTTGGGCCAATAATTCGACGTCACGGTCATTGATATGGCGCCGGTCTTCGCGCAAATGCACGGTAATGGCATCGGCCCCGGCAAGCTCGGCTAAATGGGCGGCATGCACTGGGTCGGGATAACGGGTACCCCGGGCCTGACGCAGGCTGGCGACATGATCCACATTCACCCCAAGCAAAGGCTCAAGACTGCCCTGATGATGGGCCATTGGACGTTTCTCCTTTATTGACCATAGCGGGCATAAAGTTCACGGCTTTTCAGTGGCCGATCCCCTAAATGCGGTTTTAAGGCCGCCCGCATCAGCCCACGGCTTGCGCGCGCCACCGCTTCGCTGACCGGGTTGGCACCCAAGCCAAGCAATGTCGCCCCCGATACCACCAGCCCAAGCACCTGTTCACTCGCCACAGGCGTTGCCCCAAAAGCCGGATCGTACCGATACCACTGATCCGGCACCAGCGCTTGATCCTGAGTATCCCGCTCAAGCGGCAGGCCATACCCCAGCATGGCCAGAAGATCGCGCTCAAACGCCCGCAACACCGAGGCCTCGCTCTCCTGCCCGGCCAAGCCATCCAACAGGGTAAAGTACGCCTCAAACAGCCCTGGCTGTGGGTCATCACGGCCCAGTAAGCGCAGCAGCAGCTCGTTGGCATAAAAGCCACTGACCAAACGCCTGCCGCGCAGCATGAAAGGCCGACCGGCTGACTCGACTGCTCTAAGTGATCCCAGCTCGCCACGTGCCTGCCAGGAAAGTGCCAAGGGCTGAAACGGCTGCAACAACCCGGCGATCCGCGAGCGTCTTGAACGCGCCCCGCGCGCGACCAGCCCGACACGACCCTGATCACGGGTCAGCACCTCGAGTAGCAAACTGGTATTGCGGTAATCCCGAGTGTGCAGGATAAAACCCGGTTCAAGCAGGGCCTGCCGAGCGGCCGTTTCCATCAGTCGTGGCTGTACCCGAGCGATTGGAGCATCCGGGCATCATCCGACCAACCCTCACGCACCTTCACCCACAGCTTGAGGTACACCCGTCCACCAAAAACGCGCTCCATTTCCTTGCGCGCTGCCGAGCCGATGGCCTTAATGCGCTCACCCCCCTCGCCAATGACGATGCGCCGTTGACCAACGCGCTCGACCCAAATCACCGCAGCGATGCGTCGAAGCTGACCTTCCTGCTCGAAGGCCTCAATCTCCACGGTGCTGGCATATGGCAGTTCATCGCCCAGCATCAGCGTTAATGGCTCACGCACCAGCTCTGCGGCCATAAACCGCTCGCTGCGATCCGTGACTTGATCGGCGGGGAACAGCGCCGGGCCCACCGGCAGATGGTTGATCAAGGCAGCTTCCAGTGACTCAAGATTATCCGACTGGCTTGCCGATACCGGCACGACAGCGGCAAATGAATGCCGTGCATTCATTTCGGCAATCATCGGGAGCAGATCGTTTTTATTGCGTATCCGATCGACTTTGTTGAGCACCGCAATCACTGGGGAGTGGATGTTTTGCAACCGCTGCAGCACGCGCTCATCGGCGTCTGTCCAGCGTCCGGCCTCGGTGACAAAGCCCACTACATCGACATCGGCCAGCGCACTACCGGCGGCCTCATTCAAATAACGGTTCATGGCACTGCGACCACCGGCATGCAGCCCCGGGGTGTCCACATAGATAATTTGCGCATCATCCCGATGGTGAATACCCAGAATGCGATGCCGGGTGGTCTGCGGCTTGCGCGTGGTAATGCTGACTTTCTGCCCCAGCAGGCTGTTCAGCAATGTTGATTTGCCCACATTGGGCCGGCCAACCAGCGCCACGTAGCCCGTGGGCTGATTTGCTTCAGTCATTCTTGATCACCTTGTTTAAGTTTATTGAGCAGGTCTTGGGCGGCCGCCTGTTCGGCCTGCCGACGATTACCCGCCTTGCCCTGGCCGGTGCGATCCAGCGATTCACACCGACAGCTAACCCGGAAGATCTGCTCGTGCGCGCGCCCAGTTGCCCCCTCCAAGGTGTACACCGGCAATTCCAGATGCCGTGCCTGCAGGTATTCCTGCAGCTGTGTTTTGGCGTCTTTCACCGCCTGCATGGTGGGTAGATCCTGCAAATGGGTGACATAAAGGCGCAGAATCAGCTCGCGCCCGGCCTGATAGCCACCATCTAAGTAAACCGCTCCGATCAGTGCCTCAAGCGCATCGGCCAGAATCGAATCACGTCGCTGACCACCGGTTTTGAGCTCGCCACTACCCAGGACAATAAACGGCCCCAGATCAATATCACGCGCAATCTGTGCTAATGCGGTTTTGTTAACCAGTGCAGCGCGCAGCCGGCTGAGCTCGCCTTCACGCAGATCAGGCCTGCGCTCGAAGATCTCCGAGGCGATCACAAAGTTCAAAATCGCATCACCTAAAAACTCAAGCCGCTCATTATTCGGCCCCAGAGCACTACGGTGCGTGACCGCTTGCTCGAGGTATTTAGGGTCGTTGAAATGCCACTCAACGCGATCTGCAAGCTGGTTCAAATCCATAATGTACCGCCGGCATTGCCCTGACTAGTCAATGACATTACCAATGCGTGACCAGTTGGGGCCACCATTCCAGCTGAGCCAGATAAAGAAAGCGCGTCCCACCAGGTGGTCACGCGGCACTGGCCCCCAGAAGCGACTATCGCTGCTGCGATCCCGGTTATCACCCATTACAAAGTAGTGGTCATCCGGCACGGTAAAACTAAAATCCCGCGCAGGCGATCGGGTATGCACCAGCGCCTGATGCCAATCGCCATTAATGGATTCACGCAGCTGATTGAAATCCGCATCGCCCGACCAGCGCCCAAGGGCCTCCACCGGCAACGGATCGCCATTAATGATCAGCTGCTTGTCGATATAACTGACCGTATCGCCGGGCATACCGATAATCCGTTTGATGTAATCCTGCGAGGGTTCGACCGGGTAGCGAAACACCGCGACATCGCCTCGCTCCGGGTCACCCACCGGCACAACCAGATCATGGGTAACCGGCAGACGCAGCCCGTAGCCAAACTTGCTAACCAGAATAAAATCACCGGCCTCAAGCGTTGGCAACATTGACCCTGAGGGAATACGAAAAGGCTCGACCACAAATGACCGAATAACCAACACGATCAATATCACTGGAAAGAGTGATCGGCCCAGATCCACCAGCCAGGAGACCTTCTCACCGGGTGCACGCCAGCGTCGGCGCAGGCGATCGTAGATCCAGATCACGCCACTGACGGTGGTGACCAGGACCAGTAACAGCTCAAAATCCAGCATGGGGTTGTTCTTCTTTTTCTCTTACTTACCCTGATCGACCTGCAACACGGCCAGGAAGGCATCCTGCGGGATCTCGACCCGCCCCACCTGCTTCATTCGCCGTTTGCCCTCTTTCTGCTTCTCGAGCAGCTTTTTCTTACGGGTGATGTCGCCACCATAGCACTTGGCAGTCACGTTTTTGCGCAGCGCCTTGACCGTTGAGCGGGCGATCACTTTGGAGCCAACCGCCGCCTGAATGGCGACCTCAAACATCTGTCGCGGAATGATTTCTTTTAACTTCTCAGTCAGCTCTCGCCCACGTGATTCGGCCTGATCGCGATGCACAATCACCGATAGGGCATCCACTCTATCGCCGTTGACCAGGATATCCAGCTTGACCAAACGCTCGGCCTGAAAGCGGCGGAACTCATAGTCAAACGAGGCATAACCCCGCGAGGCGGACTTTAGCCGGTCAAAGAAATCAAGCACCACCTCGCCCATGGGCATCTCATACTCCAGCGAGATCTGATTGCCGACGTATTGCATGCCCTTTTGCGTGCCGCGCTTATCCTCACATAGCTTAATCACCGCCCCGACATATTCCTGCGGCACCAGAATGCTGGAATGGATAATCGGCTCACGAATCTCATCAACCGAGTTTACCGGGGGCAGCTCTGAGGGGTTGTGCACCAAATGCGCCTGCCCCTCTTTGTCGATCACTTCATGGACCACGGTGGGGGCGGTGGTAATCAGGTCTAGGTTGTATTCGCGCTCAAGCCGCTCTTGGACAATCTCCATATGCAGCATGCCCAGAAACCCGCAGCGAAAGCCAAAGCCCAACGCCTCGGAGTTTTCAGGCTCATAATGCAGCGCCGCGTCATTCAGGCGAAGCTTACCCAGGGCATCACGAAATGCCTCGTAGTCATCCGAGCTGATGGGAAAGACGCCCGCAAAAACCCGGGGCTGAACCAACTTAAATCCAGGCAGCGGCTGGGGCGTGGGCGCTTTGGCATGGGTGAGCGTATCGCCCACCGGCGCGCCATCAATGTCCTTAATGCCGGCCACCACGTACCCGACCTTACCGGCTGTTAGTGAGTCGGCGGAATGCCGTTGCGGGGTAAAAATGCCCAAATCATCGACCTGAAACTCCCGCCCAGTCGACATCACTTTAATTTTATCGCCTTTACGGAGCGCGCCATCAAAAATGCGCACCAGGCAGACCACACCCAAATAGTTATCAAACCAGGAATCGATAATCAGCGCTTTCAGCGGGCCATCGGGATCGCCCTCGGGTGCCGGCACGCGGGCGATAATGGCTTCGAGCAAATCATCAATGCCCATACCGGTCTTAGCGCTAATGGGCAATACATCGGCGCCATCCAGACCGATAATCTCCTCAATCTGCTGAATCACTCGATCAGGCTCTGATGAGGGTAAATCGATTTTATTTAAGACCGGAATGACCTCCAGGCCCTGCTCGACGGCTGTGTAGCAATTGGCCACGCTTTGCGCCTCAACCCCCTGTGAGGCGTCCACCAGCAGGAGCGCGCCTTCACAGGCATAGAGCGAGCGGCTGACTTCATAGGAGAAGTCGACATGCCCGGGGGTGTCGATAAAGTTCAGCTGATAGGTTTTGCCATCCGCTGCGGTGTAATCCAGCGAGACGCTTTGGGCTTTAATCGTGATGCCACGCTCACGCTCCAGATCCATCGAATCGAGCATCTGCGCATTGGCCTGGCGCGCGTTGTAGTGCGATGAGCGCTCGATCAACCGGTCTGCCAGCGTGGATTTGCCGTGGTCGATATGCGCAATAATGGAGAAGTTTCTTATCTGATCCATGTATCCCTGACCCGGCTAGCTGCCGGCTGCATCAAAAAAGCGGCCGCAACAATCAAAATTGCTGCGGCCGCGCCGAGTCATGATCGGCGTGTCAAGCCGACACCATACCGATCAGGGTATGCGCAGGGCAAGAAAACGCTGGCTCTGCTGGCGCAGCACAAGAATGGGAACGCTGCGCCCCGACTCTGCCGACTCCAGAATCTGGCGCAAGTCGCCCATATTGCTGATCGGCTGGCGGTTGACCCGAGTAATGACATCACCGGGCGCCAATCCGGCATCCGCCGCCGGCCCGCCGGTAATTTCAGAGACCACAACGCCTTCAACATCGCTACTAAGACCAAGGGCTTCGCGCTGTTTGCCATCTAATGGCTCAACGGACATGCCCAGTTCATCAAAGCTACCACTGGAGCCCTGCTCCATACTGGGTCCACGGCGAGAGCCGGCGTCCTCGGGCAGCTCCTCAAGCTCAACATCAATGGTCTCACGCTGACCACCACGCACCACCACCACCGGTGCGGTAGAGCCTACCGGTGTGCGCCCGACAATCGGCGGCAGTGCACCGGAGTTGGGGACATCTCGGCCGTTGAATTCAACGATCACATCACCTGGCTCGATGCCCGCTGCAGCCGCGGGGCTGTCCGGCATGACTTGGGCGACCAATGCGCCCTCGGGGCGATCCATACCAAATGATTCGGCCAGCTCACGAGTAACATCTTGAATGACCACACCCAGCCAGGCGCGACTGACCGAGCCACCATCACGCAGCTGCTCGGCCACTTCTACGGCCAGCTCAATGGGAATGGCAAATGAAATGCCCTGGAATCCACCCGAGCGGCTGTAGATATGCGAATTGACTCCAATCACCTCGCCATCCAGGTTAAACAACGGCCCGCCGGAGTTGCCTGGGTTAATCGCGACATCGGTTTGCAGGAACGGCACGTAGTTCTCGCTGGGCAGATTGCGTCCCTTAGCGCTGACGATGCCTGCGGTGACGGAGTACTCAAAGCCAAAGGGTGAGCCAATCGCCAGCACCCACTCACCAACCTCTACCGCTGAGGACTCGCCCGTGCGCACAGTGGGCAGCCCTTCAGCGTCTACTTTAAGCAGTGCCAGATCGGTTCGATCATCCTCGCCAACCAACTCGGCGGTCATCTGACGCCGATCGTTCAGGCGCACGATAATCTCGGTAGCGCCCTCGACCACGTGGTGATTGGTCAGGATGTAACCATCCTCTGAGATAATGAACCCCGAACCCAGAGATTGAGAGTCAAAGCGTGGCGCTGGGCGGCCATCTTCATCCATAAACCGATCCATGAAATCACGGAACGGATGGCCCTCGGGCAGATCATCGGGGTTGGGCATGCCCGGGATATTAGGCATCGCGCTGCGATGCGCCTGCACTTCCTGCGTGGTGCTGATATTGACCACCGCGGGGCTGTTCTCACGCACCAGATCAGTAAAATCGGGAAGCCCCTGTGCCAGCACATTGCCCGAGAGCAAAGCGAGCATGGCAAACAGGCTAATGAGGGCCGCCCGGATTGGACGGTCATAAGCGACTGAGTGCTTCATAAGCTGAATATCCTGTCGGTTAACGTGCAGATTGAATAACAAGGGCCTGCGCCATCTGCTCGACGGTTGCCGCTGGCACTTCGCCCACGACAATGGCCTGGTGGCCCTCAAAGGCCCTTCCGTAGGCGTTCATGGCGCCCATTTGAAGCGCCCCCTCGATGGGATCGGCCTGACTGTCAGGTTCAATATAAACTGACACCGTGGCAAGCCCATCGGAGTAAATCAAATGCCGCACGGGATGCGAACGTCCCGGCAGCTGCTGAACCTTATCCATTTTTAGCGCAAACCCAGCGGGTAGCGTCTGCATCTGCCAGCTGGGCCCCGAGGCCGCGTCATCGGCATTTGCCACTGGCTGGTTGGTCACCCGCGTGAATCCCTCGGTGGGCAGCGAGGCATGCAAATCGGCCTCGGCAATGGGTCCATCAAGCGTCATATCCAGCATCATCAGCCGTTCGATGACCGCCCCCATCGGGTCCAGCACTTCAGCGCGTAGCAACAGCCCCGTTTGCCGATCAAACCATACCGCATAGCCATAACGCAGCCTGTCCTGCGGATCAAGCCGGATCTGTACTACGCCACGGCCGGCGACCCGATCATCACCCACCAAACGCAGCTGATAATGCGGCTCGAGCAATGACACATCGGCAGGAATACGGGCATCGAGCAGCCCCTGGAGCTGGCGCTTGTCGATCAGCAACGAATCGCTATTGGGCAGAATGCAGGTCACTGAGTCATCGCCACGAAGGATCTCGCGCGGCACCCCGGAGAGTGAGTGCAACCGCTCACGCACCTCGCCGTTGCGATCCACCGCCCGCCAAATGCGCATGCTTTCGATGTTATCGCCGTGCTGGTAGATGAACTCACCAACAAAGCTGTGTCGATCACGCGCTTCGCTGGCCCAGGCAAACCAGCCCTCGGCGGTCTGCGGATGATTATCGGCTTGGGCGATGGTGCTAACCAGCAGGGCGATCAGCACCCACTGCCAGAGTGAGGCCCGGCCGAGTGTCCGAGCGGTCTCAGCGATCCGTATCATGGCTGACAATACGCGCATACTTCAGTGTGCCACCAAACTGGCCCGTCGATGCGTGCTCACTGTGGTTAATGAAATAGGCGTTAATGCGCTGGCGCAGCTCGAGATCAAGCCCTGCCGCCGGCTGACTGGCCAGCTGTAGGCGCTGATCGACCGGCGCGAGATAAATAGTGGCAGGCTGTGCAGGGGCCGGCGCAGTACTGGCCACCGGGGTATCCGGCAACGACGCTGGCTGATTCACCAATGGCCAGGCCATCACCAGCGCCAATGCTACGCTAGCCGCCACCGCCAAGCCGGCAACTGGCTGCAGCCAACTGGGCCATACCCTACCCCGCTGATGCGCCGGCAACTGATCCAGTGAGGCCCGGATGCGATCGGCAAGCTGATCGGCTTGGGGGGCATAGTCGCGATGAATCACAGCAGAGATTGCGTGATAGCGTGCAAACTGGCTTCTGAGTTTCTCGTCAGAGGCCAGCCGTTTTGTTAAAAACCGGGTTTCATCCCGACCTAGCTCGCCATCGACCATCGCCGATAGTGCTTCTTGTGAATCCTTATCCATCACGTCTAACCATCCGTACCTGACAGAAGCGGCCGAAGCCGTTTGTCAATTGCTTCGCGGGCGCGAAATATTCGCGACCGCACCGTGCCGATTGGGCAATCCATGGCCTGTGCGATTTCATCGTAAGTCAGGCCTTCAAACTCACGCAGCACAATAGCGGTGCGAAGATCTTCGGGCAGATCATCAATGGCCATCATGACTGTCTCCTGAACCTGGTCTCGCTGGGCGAGCGCCTCAGGTGATTCATGGTCTTTAAGTCGCGACTCGATGTCGTAGCGCTCGGCATCCTGGGCATCGATATCGCTATCCGGCGGCCGCCGACCCTGGGAGACCAAATGGTTTTTGGCCGTGTTAATCCCAATGCGGTAGAGCCAGGTGTAAAAACTACTGTCGCCACGGAACCGCGGCAGGGCCCGATAGGCCTTGATAAACGCCTCTTGGGCCACGTCGAGTGCCTCGGCGTGGTCGTGCACGTAGCGAGAGATAAGCTTGACGAGCTTGTGCTGGTACTTAAGTACCAACACATCAAAGGCCTGCTTGTCGCCTGCCTGTACACGTTCCACCAACTCCTTGTCCGCATTCGCGGTACTCATTCTCCCTCCGCGCCCGATGCCCCCGGCAGCCGGACGCTGCCGAAATGTATTGACCGATGATTCTCGTACAAGTTCATCCAAACACCTAATGCGATCGCAGTCGACGGCGTAATTCGCGATGCGCTTCGCCACCCAGCGCATCCCCAGGGATAACAACCACGCGGCGTAACCCACGGCGGGCCACCGCGACGATGATTAATCCGGGAATAGCCAGTTGATCGATCACCGCTCCGGCGACTTGCCGCCCGTTGGACAGCTCGATTTGGCAGCCACCATCGGCATCCAAACTCAGCGAGGTAGGTGCTAACGCAGCCCCCGGCCAGTGCTCCACCCAACTCCACAACGTAACTGCCAGCAACCCGACAACGCCCACGGTGAAGATCTCGGGCCGATGCCCGGTTGCCGTGTAGAGTGCAAGAAAAGCCAGTAGGGGAAACAGCAGCAAACTCAGACGCAGAAAAAGGCTGGGTTTAAGATTATAAACCCGAAAGGGTACGAATACGTTGGATAATATCGACAAGGGCACCCTCCGTGGGCCGCTCACCGTTGATCAGCCAGTCAATTAACCTGTCATCTTCACAGGCAAGCAGCTGTTCAAAGTGCTGACGACCCGCTGCATCGAGAGCATCATAACCCTGCTCCTGCGCATCGAGGAATCGGGTAAGCAGCCTATCCAGCTCCGTGGTGCCGCGCCGGCAACGCCAGCGCAACCGGGAATGCTCGCTCATAGCCCGTCTGATTACGCGCCGTTTACTGGCGCGCCACCATCAGACGTTTGATCTCGGCGATGGCCTTAGCGGGGTTGAGCCCCTTCGGACAGGCCGAGGCGCAGTTCATAATGGTGTGACAGCGGTAGAGCTTAAAGGCATCGTCCAGATCATCCAGCCGACTTCCAGTGTCCTCATCCCGAGTATCGGCAATCCAGCGATAGGCCTGCAGCAGCACAGCCGGGCCCAGGTAACGGTCGGGATTCCACCAGTAACTGGGGCAGGAGGTCTGACAGCAAGCGCACAGAATACACTCATACAGACCATCCAGTGCCTCGCGGTCTTCTGGGCTCTGCAACCGCTCGCGATCCGGCGGAGCCGGCGTCTGGGTGCGGATCCATGGACGGATCGAGGCGTACTGCGCATAGAAATGCGTCATATCCGGGACCAGGTCCTTGACCACCCGCATGGAGGGCAGCGGATAGATCCGCACATCCCCTTCAATGTCAGCAATGGCCATGGTGCAGGCCAGCGTATTGCGGCCATCGATATTCATCGCGCATGACCCGCAAATACCTTCACGACAGGAGCGGCGGAACGTGATCGTGGGGTCGATCTCGTTTTTAATCTTAATCAGTGCATCCAGCACCATCGGCCCGCAGCTATCCAGATCGACCTCATAGGCATCGAGGCGAGGATTCTCACCCGAGTCCGGATCCCACCGATAAACCTTAAAGGTTTTGGTGTTGACCGCGCCCTTTGGAGCCGGATGCGATTCACCCGGCTGAATGCGCGAATTGGGGGGCAACATGAACTTGGCCATGAATACTGTCTCCTTGCGTCAGTACACGCGCTTCTTCGGCGGGATGACTTCCATCTCGTCGGTCAGCGTGGTCATGTGTACCGGACGGTAATCAAATCGGACTGCACCACTTTGATCCATCCACGAAACCGTGTGTTTCATCCAGTCCTGATCATCGCGCTCGGTGTAATCCTCGCGGGCGTGGGCGCCACGACTCTCGGGGCGGTTGACCGCCGAGTCCATGCTGACCACGGCATTGCCGAGCAGATTTTCAAGCTCCAGCGTTTCAATCAGATCGGTGTTCCAGATCAGGGAGCGGTCTGAGACGTTAACGCTTGAGAACTTGTCATAGATCTCGTGAATCAGCTGACTGCCCTTCTCGAGCGTCTCTGCAGTGCGGAACACCGCAGAGTAGTCCTGCATGGTCTTTTGCATCTGATCACGCAGGGCAGCCGTGGTGTGTTCACCCTTGGCATTGCGCAGGCGATCGAGGCGGCTGAGCGCAAAATCCGCGCTATCGGCCGGTAGCGGCTTGTGCTCACCGCTGTCGGCAATAATTTCCGCCGCGCGGATCGCCGCAGCCCGACCAAACACCACCAGATCAAGCAGCGAGTTGGATCCCAGCCGGTTAGCGCCATGGACCGAAATACAGCCGGCCTCGCCAATGGCCATCAACCCGGGCACGACCGCATCGGGATCGCCGTCGCGGGGGGAGACCACCTCGGCGCGGTAGTTAGTGGGGATGCCACCCATGTTGTAGTGCACGGTCGGCAGCACCGGAATGGGCTCTTTGGTGACGTCAACGCCGGCAAAAATGCGGGCTGTCTCGGCAATACCCGGCAGGCGCTGGTTGATAACCTCTGGGCCCAAATGCTCAAGATGCAGATGGATATGATCGCCCTTTGGCCCGACACCGCGGCCTTCGTTAATCTCAATGGTCATCGACCGCGAGACCACATCACGCGAGGCTAAGTCCTTGGCATTGGGCGCGTAGCGCTCCATAAACCGCTCGCCCTCGGAGTTGGTCAAATACCCGCCCTCGCCACGCGAGCCCTCGGTGATCAAGCAGCCCGACCCGTAGACGCCAGTCGGATGGAATTGGGTGAACTCCATATCCTGTAGCGGCAGACCCGCCCGCAGCACCATGCCACCACCATCACCGGTACAGGTATGTGCGGAGGTGCAGGAGAACCAGGCCCGGCCATAACCACCCGTTGCCAGCACCACAATATGGGCGCGGAAGCGATGGATCTTGCCGGTGGCCAGCTCAAGGGCGATCACGCCGCGACAGGCGCCATCTTCCATAATCAGATCAAGCGCGAAATACTCGATGTAGAACTCGGCTTGGTGGGCCAATGACTGCTGGTAGAGCGTATGGAGAATGGCATGACCCGTTCGGTCAGCCGCCGCACAGGTACGCTGCGCGGTGCCTTCACCAAAATGCGTGGTCATCCCGCCAAAGGGGCGCTGATAGATCTTGCCCTCTTCGGTCCGGGAGAACGGCACACCATAGTGCTCGAGTTCGATGATGGCCGGAATGGCCTCACGACACATGTACTCAATGGCGTCCTGATCACCCAGCCAGTCAGAACCCTTGATGGTGTCATAGGCATGCCAGCGCCAATCATCCTCACCCATGTTGCCCAGCGCGGCACTGACGCCGCCCTGTGCCGCCACGGTATGGCTGCGGGTGGGGAATACTTTGGTGATGCAGGCCGTTTTTAGGCCCTTCTCGGCCATGCCGAAAGTGGCTCGCAGGCCGGCACCGCCAGCACCCACGACCACTACGTCATAAGAGTGATCAATGATCTCGTAATCGCTGCTCATCGAGTCAGCCTCCGAATGCAATCTTGAGGACGGCAAAAATCGCCGTCGTGGCCAGCAGCAGGGCAAGGAAGCGCACGCCAACAATCATCACCAGGCGAGTGCCTTTGTGACTGACATAATCCTCGAGCACCACCTGCAGCCCGAGCGAGGCGTGGTAGAAAAGCACACCAAACATCAGGATCAGCATAACCGCGTTAAACGGACTGGCGATCCAAGCAACCGTCTCGGCGTAGCCGCCGCCCGCATTGCTGGCGATTCCAATCACCAGCCATAGCATCAGCGGCACCATGCCAATCGCCGTGAGACGTTGGGTAATCCAGTGGCTGGCGCCGTGATGGGAGGCGCCCAGGCCGCGGGCCTGTTTAATGGGTGAGCGATACTGCATAACGCGCCTCCTTAGGCGAGGGCAATAAGCCAGGCAAGCAGGGTCAACACCCCGGCGCTGGCAATCACAATCTGTCCACCCCGACGGGCAGCCGCTAAGTCAAACCCGTGGCCGGCATCCCACACCAGGTGCCGAATGCCGTTGCAAAGGTGGTAAAAGAGCACAAAGCTCCAGATAAACATCAGCACTTGCATCGGAAAGCTTCCGAGCAGCCCGCTGGCTTGTGCATAGGCCTTTGGCCCGGAGGCGGCCGCAAACACCCAATAGACAAGGACAAGGGCGCCGCCGGAGAGCATGACTCCCGAGATGCGGTGACTGATAGAGGTCAGTGCCGTAAACGGCAGGCGATAGACCTGAAGATGCGGGGAAAGCGGACGGTTATCCGAGCTCATCGGCATTCTCTCCGGGCACGGGGTAGTTTGAAATGGTTGCGATAAGGTACGCCAAAGCCCGTTTTTAGGCAAGTTCATTGCGCCGCAACATCGACGTTTTTAGGCGCTAGAAATCCGTGCAGCGGCCGTTACTTTCCCAGTCGCCATAGCGCGTTGGTTCCGGCCCTTTGGCGCCGCCCACCTCTTTGGGCCAGCTCTCAGGCTGATTCCAATTAACTGAGTCATTGGACTGGGGCACGGCGTCCTCAGTCTGCTGCGCATCGGTACTGGGGGCTTTGTCTTTTGCCTTCGAGTCATGAGTCATGAGAAAGCGCTCCGGATGCATTGCTGCGATAAGAAATGGCATTATCGCACAGATGGAAAACGACAATCTTGAACAACTGACCGCCGCCGCCAACGAAGGTGGGGTCCTTTGCCCCCTGCCCGCGCTTGGCTTGCTGCATGTCGCCGGCGCTGATGCCATTGCGTTTCTGCACAACCAGCTGACCCAATCGGCACGGGATCTGCCCGATAATGAAACCCGACTGGCCGCCTGGTGCAACGCCAAGGGCCGCACTCGGGCCCTGTTTCGCTTAATCCCCAGCGACACCGGCATGCTGTTGGTCACGGATGCCGCATTGTTGGCAGCCATTCAACCCAAACTGCAGATGTTTGTCCTGCGCGCCCAGGTGGCGCTGACTAATTTAAGCGATCAAGAAGGGTTCTTAGGTTTTGCCGGCCCAGCAGGCGAGGCACTGCTGACTGAAATCGCAGGCTCGCTACCCGAGCGCCCGGGTGCTCTGACGCGTGCCGGTGATCTGCATGTGATTGCCCTGGCGCATGGTGAGCGCCTGCGCTATCTGGTGTTGGCACCCAAGGCCCAACTTGCCGAGATTGAGGGACGCGCCAGCCAGGCCCTTGTCCTAGGAGATGCGCAGTTCTGGAACCTGCTCGATATCCAAGAGGGGCTACCCCAGATTACCGAGGCCACCCAAGAATCCATCATCCCGACCATGCTGAACCTGGAGCCATTGGGTGGCATCAGCTACAACAAAGGCTGCTATCCCGGGCAGGAGGTCGTGGCCCGGATGCACTACCTGGGCCAACTGAAGCGGCGGATGTACCGCGCCCACACCAAAGCCTCAGCGCCAGCGCCCGGAGACTCCGTGCTGGATGCCGTCGGCGGCACGGCCGGCACTGTGGTCAGTGCCGCGCCAGCGCCAGACGGCGGCAGCGAATTGCTAGCCGTCCTGCGGATTGATTCCGCAACGACCGGCAACTTGAGCGTGAACGATGCAGCCATCGAGCTGCTCGACCTGCCCTACCCGCCGCCGGGCAGCGACAATCAGGCTTGAGCAGACGCTGATCAGCCCCGTGGGCGCATGGTCGGGAACAGCAGCACATCCCGAATAGAGGCGCTGTCGGTCAGCAGCATCACTAGCCGATCGATGCCGATGCCCTCGCCCACGGCCGGCGGCATACCGTATTCCAGCGCTTGGACATAGTCCTCGTCATAATGCATCGCCTCCTCATCGCCTGCAGCCTTCTCCTCGGCCTGCTTGCGAAACCGCCGCGCCTGGTCCTCGGCATCGTTGAGCTCAGAGAAGCCATTGGCAATTTCACGCCCGGCCACAATCAGTTCAAAACGCTCGGTAATGCTGGGGTCGTCATCACGCGGACGAGCCAGGGGTGAGACCTCGGTGGGGTAGTCGGTGACAAAGGTCGGCTGTTCAAGCTCGCCCTCGGCGGTCTTCTCAAAGATCTCGAGCAGAATCTTGCCCTGCCCCCACTGTGACTGGACCTCGATGCCCAGTTCACTAGCGCGGGCGGCCAGTGCCGCGCGATCGTCCAGCTTGCCCTCAAGGCCCGGATTGCGCGCCAGCACGGCATCGGCCACCGAAATCCGGGCAAAAGGCTTGCCCAGATCAATCGGAATACCCTGCCAGGTAATCTGTTCACTGCCGGTGACATCCTGCGCCAACCCGCGCATCAACGCCTCGGTCAGGTCCATCGCATCGCGATAGTCGGCATAGGCCTCATAGAATTCCAGCATGGTGAATTCCGGGTTATGCCGGGTTGAGACCCCTTCGTTGCGGAAATTGCGGTTAATCTCATAGACCCGCTCAATACCACCGACCACCAAGCGCTTAAGATACAGCTCAGGCGCCACGCGCAGATACAGATCAAGCTCAAGGGCGTTGTGATAGGTCACAAAGGGCCGGGCCGCTGCGCCACCGGGGATCGGCTGCATCATCGGAGTCTCTACCTCGAGAAAGCCCCGGTCATGAAAGAAATCACGGATATACCGCACAATCCGGCTGCGGGTCTGAAAGACGCGACGGGCCTCAGGATTGGTCATTAAGTCCAAATAACGCTGGCGATAACGCGCCTCGGTATCACCCAAGCCGTGATACTTCTCCGGCAGCGGGCGCAGCGATTTGGTCAACAGCCGCAGCTGATCACAATGCACCGTCAGCTCGCCGGTGCGGGTGCGCATCAACTGCCCGGCCACACCGATAATATCGCCCACATCGTAGCCCTTAAACGCTTCATAAACGCCTTCGGGTAGATCATCGCGGCGCAGAAAAATCTGAATATCGCCGCTCATATCCCGAATGGTGGCAAAGCTTGCCTTGCCCATGACCCGCTTGAGCACCATGCGCCCGGCCAGTCGCACCGGGATCGCCTCGGCGGCCAGCTGATCGGCGTTGAGCTCGGCACAGCGGGCCTGCAGATCACCAGCCATATCGTCGCGGCGAAAGTCATTGGGGAATGCCTGGCCCGTCTCACGCCAGCTATCGAGTTTGCGCCGGCGATCAGCAATCAGGCGATGTTCTTCTTGGGCATCGGTCATGTTCTTCCCCCTAGAGCCCGGCCTTTAAGCTGGCTTCAATAAACTGATCCAGGTCGCCATCAAGGACGGCCTGAGTGTTACCCACTTCCACACCAGTGCGCAGATCCTTGATCCGGCTCTGGTCCAGCACATACGAGCGAATCTGGCTGCCCCAGCCGATATCCGCCTTGGACTCCTCAACCGCTGCGGCCTGCGCGCGCTGGGCTTCCATCTCACGCTCATAGAGCTTGGCGCGCAGCTGCTTCATGGCAGTCGCCTTGTTCTTATGTTGTGAGCGGTCATTCTGACACTGCACCACAATGCCCGATGGCATATGCGTAATACGCACCGCTGACTCGGTCCGGTTGACGTGCTGACCGCCGGCGCCACTGGCCCGGTAGACATCAATGCGTAAATCCGAGGGGTCGATCTCAATCTCGACATCCTCATCCAACTCGGGGCTGACATAGACCGAGGCAAACGAGGTATGCCGGCGATTGCCTGAGTCAAACGGCGATTTGCGCACCAACCGATGCACGCCGGTCTCGGTGCGCAGCCAGCCATAGGCATGATCGCCCTCGACCCGAATCGTTGCCGATTTAATCCCGGCCTGCTCGCCTTCGGAGACTTCAATCAGCTCACCGGCAAAGCCTTTGTCTTCGATCCAGCGCAGGTACATCCGCAGCAGCATCTCTGCCCAATCCTGCGCCTCGGTACCGCCGGAGCCGGCCTGAATATCGACAAAGCAGTTGGCCGCATCCATTTCACCGGAGAACATGCGGCGAAACTCTAGCGCCTCGATGGTGGATTCGTAATCGGCTAAATCGGCGGCGACGGCGTTTAGGGTGTCCTCATCGGCTTCCTCACGCGCCATCTCAAGCAGCTCACCGGCATCTTCAAGACCGCTAATCAGGGATCTGAGCCCGCCGACCACTTTCTCAAGCGCGGCACGCTCACGGTTCAGCGCCTGGGCACGCTCGGGTTCATTCCAGACATCCGGCTGCTCGAGCTCGCGGCTGACTTCCTCAAATCGCTCTTCCTGACCCGGGAGGTCAAAGATACCCCCTCAGGGACTCAGTACGTCCCTTAAGATCATCAAGCTGATTAGCAATCGGATTAATATCGAGCACGTTGTTCCTCTTTAGTGGTTTGCTGCGGCTAACGCACGGCCTCCCAGGCGCGTGCCAGACGTTTTTCCGAGACCCGCTCCCGCGTGCCAAGCTCCTGGGCAAACACCGACACCCGATACTCCTCAATCAGCCATCGGACCTCGGTCAGTGCGGCATCCCGAATCCCTTTTCGGGTGTGACGCTCAAGCGCTTCACCCAAACGGCGCTGATGCGGCATGATCTCGGCCAGACCCGCTTGGTCGCGGCTTGGATCACGTTCAAGCCGCTCGATCCGACGCTCCATGGCCGTTAAGTATCGCGGCAGGTCGGCCAATCGCTCCGCTGGCGTGGTCAACAAAAACCCAGGATGAATCAAACCATCCAACTGCGCTTTAAGGTCCTGGTAGTTATCCATCAACCCCAGCGGAATATTGCCTTTCAGCGCCCGGCGAACCGTCTTTCCGCGCGCAAGGATATCAGAGACACGATCACGAAGCCGCTCGCCGGCCTCAATCACCTGGCTGCGACCCTGCTCACAACAGGCTAGCCAGGCCTCACGGGTTCGCGGCACGCCGGCGCTTAAAAACACCTGATCAAACGTGGCCTCGGCAAAATCGCGTTTTAGCGCATCGGCACTGTCCACCTCACGATAGTCAATGGCCATGCGATCCACCCCCTCAAGCCCGCGCCTTAAGTGCCGCGCCTGCTGGGCAAAGCGCTTCATTAACAGCGATCGCACCCCGATGCGGTGCGCCGCCTCGGCCCGAGCGGCACCGTCGAGCAAGCGCAGCGCCAGCCCATCATCTTCACGACAAAGAGCGGGATAGCCCTGCAGCGTGACCCCACCTTGATCAAAGGCCACCTGCTCGGGTAAATCACCAAAATCCCAATCGGTAATGCCGCTGCGCTCAAACTGACTGCTAGGGCCTTGCTCAAAATGCGCGGAGGCCTCGCCCGAGAATTCGCCCTGCAGCGCTGTTAGATCACGACCACTGCCAATCACCCGGCCTTTGCCATCAATCACCGCAAAGTGCATGGTCAAATGCCCGGGCACGGGGACCTCGTCCCAAATACCCGCTGGCAGGTCAACGCCCGTCATCCGGCGAAGCTCGGTGCGAACCGCGGCCTCCAGCGATCCTTCCCGCTCAGGCAGGGCCTCGAGTACCGCCTGAGCAAAATCGGGTACCGGCACAAAATTGCGTCGCAGGCTCTTGGGCAGTGCGCGAATGAGCGTCACTACCTTCTCCTCCAGCAGCGCGGGCACCAGCCATTCGAACGGCTCCGGATCCAAGGCATTCAACGCGGCAATCGGGATGCGCACAGTCACCCCATCATCCGCCGCGCCGGGAGCAAAATGATAGGTCAGCGGCAGCTTCACTCCACTGACGGTGATGTGGTCCGGGTACTCGGCCGCCGCCACCTCCACCCCGCGGGCCATTAACTGCTGGCGCGTCAGGCGCAGCGGTCTATCGTCTCCGCCCTGGCTCAGCCAGCGCTCCAGACTGGCCCGATCCACTGCTTGTTTCGGCAGCGCTTCCTCATAAAAGGCACACAGCGCCTCGTGATCAATCAGCACATCACGCCGTCGGGTCTTGGCCTCCAGCGCTTCGACCTCTTTAATCAGCTTGTCATTGGCTTTTAGGAACGCTGGGGGCTGAGCACCTGGATCACCTAGCAGCCCATCACGAATGAACACGGCGCGCGCCTCATTCGGTGCCACCCGGGCGTAGTCCACCTTGCGATTGCTGACGATGGGCAGGCCATAAAGGGTGGCCTCTTCGCGACCAAACACCTTGCCTTTGGCAGGGTCCCACCAGGGGCTGTGATAGCGATGTTTCAGCAGATGCTTGGCCAATGGTTCAACCCACTCGGGCCGCACCTCCGCCACGGTTCTTGCAAACACTCGCCGGGTCTCGACCAGCTCGGCGGCCATCACCCAGCGCGGCGGCTTTTTCGCAAGCCCTGACCCCGGATGGATGGCGAGCTTGAGCCCGCGCGGGCCCACAAATTCCTGTGCCTCCTCACGGCGGGCAATATTGGATAAAAACCCGGTAATCAGCGCCCGGTGAATGGCCATGGAATCGGCCGGCTTGTCATTCTCAACCCACCCCATGCCGCGCATCAGCCCGTGCAGTTGCCCATGTACTTCGCCCCACTCGCGCATACGCACATAGGACAGAAAATGTTCATGGCACCAGCTCTG
>CBFIIM010000019.1:0-18900 GCA_965662395.1 Spiribacter sp.
CGGGTGCCGGGCCAGTAGACCTCGGGGACATAGAGCAGCTTGGAGTCCTTGAAATTGCGCTTAAGCTGAGAGGCGTTGGCCGCTTCGCGCATCAGATCCAACTCATCATGCAACGTGGTGTCATATTCGCGCACCACTTCGACAGGCCGCAGTCGGTGGCCTTCGCTCCAGTACCGTTGAGTCAGTCGGGCAAAAAGGTAGAGCACACGCAGATCGCGCGCAATCGCCCGATCGATGCCCGGCCGGACCACCTTAATCACTACATCTCGGCCATCATGCAGGCGGGCTGCATGCACCTGGGCGATGGAGGCCGATGCCATGGGCTCAGGCTCAAAGTGGGCAAACCAGGCATCGATCGGCTGCTGATATTCTGATTCGATGATGGCCCGCGCCTGGGCGCCGGGAAACGGGGGGACACGATCTTGCAGTTTGGCGAGTTCGGCGGCGATATCCGCCGGCAGCAGATCACGCCGGGTGGAGAGAATTTGGCCGAACTTTACAAAAATCGGCCCGAGGTCTTCGAGGGCCAGTCGTATCCGCTCTGCCCGCGGTTTTCGCTCTCGCGGCAGCCAGGTCCAAGGCATAAAAAGCCGCATAAAACGAAATGGCCGGAACCATTGTGTCGCAAACAGGATTTCATCGAGCCCGTGGCGTAGCAGCACGATGTTAATTTGCGCAAGCCGCAGGATAAGCCGTACCGCCGCCATCATGAGCGATTCCTTTGCTGTTCGATCTGCCGTAAACGCGCCTCTAAACGGTCGACATCTTCCCGGATCATGTTGACATCATCGATGAAGTGGCGGGTTTCCGCGGCTGTTGGCAGCCAGCGGCGCTCTTCGGTAGCCAACTCACCAGCGTTGCGCAGGAGTGTCTTAAGGCTGCGCTCGCCCCACTCCTTGCCGGTGCGTCCGCTGTCCACCAGCTGGGCCGCGGCCGATTCCCCCATCAGGCGGGCTAGTTGTGCCTGAATATCGACGTTAAGTTCGGCAAAAACTGCGCGAACCTCCTGGATCGTGCCGACATCTCCACGAAAAGCAACGTCTCGACTACGTTTCCCTCGGGATAGTACTAGTCCAGTGAGGCCCGCCAGCGTGGCTTCAAGCACCGCGTCGCAGTCATCCATCGGGCTGTCATCGGGGCTTAGGGTCAGCCCTTCGGTGTGGAAATCAACCCGCAGCGCAATGGCGGGATCTGTTAGACGCAGGCCCAGCGATCGGCCATCAAGTGGTGCCAAGCGAGCGGGGGTCTCTGGGTCGAGCGCCAGAATACGGTTGATTCCGGGCTCGAGCGCTTTAATAGACATGGCCATGATGGATGGCAACGATGCCGCCGCTGAGGTTGATATAGCCACAGTCCTCAAACCCCGCATCCTCCATCATGCCCTTGAGCGTTTCCTGATCCGGGTGCATGCGGATGGATTCGGCCAGATAGCGGTAGCTGTCGGCATCATTGGCCACCAGCTTGCCCATCATTGGCAGCATACGAAAGGAATACACATCATAGAGTGGCTGCAGGGGTTTGAGATAAAGCGCTGAGAATTCCAGGATCACCAGCCGCCCACCCGGGCGCAGTGCTTCGCGCATGGCGGCGAGCGCTTTGGGTATACGGGTGACATTACGCAGGCCAAAGCCGATGCTGATGCGATCGAAGCTGCGCGGCGCAAACGGCAGTTGCTCGGCATTGGCAATGACATAGTCCAGGTTGCCGGTTAGCCCATCATTGAGCAGGCGGTCACGCCCCGTTTCCAGCATGGCCTGATTAATGTCAGAGACCACCACTTCACCGTCCGGGCCGACTTGTCCGGCCATGCCGGCGCTCAGATCACCGGTGCCAGCGGCCAGATCCAGCACCCGCTGCCCCGGCCGGGCGGCAATCACCCGCAGGGCCTGCTTTTTCCATAGGCGGTGCAGGCCGGCGGACATCAGGTCATTCATGATGTCGTAACGGCTGGCTACGGAGCTGAAGACTTCACCAACCCGACGGGCCTTCTCCTCGATCGGTACCTGCTGGAAACCGAAATGGGCTGATTGATCTTGTGATGCGCGGTTACCGCTCATGCGTTGCCTTCTTTGCGCTGATAGCCCGCGGCTGCCAGCTCGTTGAGATAGTCTTGCCAGTAGGTCGACTGGTTGATGCCCAAATCATAAAGCAGGTCCCAGGAGTAAAGCCCGGTATTGTGGCCGTCATCAAAATTGATGCGCAGGGCGTATTGGCCCACTGGCTCGATCCCGGTGATGCCTACCGCCTCCTTGCCCACCTGCAGGACCTCCTGCCCTGGGCCGTGCCCGCGGACCTCGGCGGATGGTGAGTAGACGCGCAGATACTCTGCAGTCAGCTCAAACTGACTACCATCATCATAGGCTAGCTCAAGCGTCCTTGATCGGCGGTGCAGGCGCACATCCGTGGGCATGCGTCCGGTGTCTTTGCGCTCTGGGCGTTTCATGAAAGCCTCACAGTATGTAGCGACTTAAGTCTTCGTTTTCTGCCAGATCGGCCAGCTGGTCATCGACATAAGCCGCGTCGATGGTGACGGTTTGGCCGCTGTGGTCCGGAGCGGTGTAGGAGGTTTTCTCAAGCAGCCGCTCCATGATGGTGTGCAGACGGCGAGCACCGATATTCTCGGTGCGCTCATTGACCTCCCAAGCTACTTTGGCAATACGGTCAATGCCATCGGCAGTGAACTCAAGGGTGATGCCTTCGGTGCCCAACAGTGCCTGATACTGACGCACCAGCGAGGCATCCGGTTCGGTGAGAATGCAGACAAAATCCGTGACCGACAGCGAGTCCAGCTCAACTCGAATCGGCAGCCGGCCCTGCAGTTCGGGAATCAGATCGGATGGTTTGGCCAGGTGAAAGGCGCCTGAGGCAATAAAAAGAATATGATCGGTGTTGACCATGCCATGCCGGGTCGAGACCGTTGAGCCCTCTACCAGCGGCAGCAGATCACGTTGCACACCCTCACGTGAGATATCGCCCCCGCCGCCCTGCTCGGCGCGCTTGGCCACTTTGTCGATCTCATCAATAAACACAATGCCGCTTTGTTCCACCGCTTCGATAGCGCGCTGTTTGATCTCTTCTTCATTGATCAGCTTGGCGGCCTCTTCATCACGCAGGATTCGCCAGGCATCGGCAATTTTTACTCGCTGGCGCTCACTGCGTTGGTTTCCCAGGTTTTGAAACATCCCCTGCAGCTGGCTGGCAAGCTGTTCCATCCCCGGTGGCGTCATAATATCCATGCCCATTTGTGGGCCGCGCACATCAATCTCGATTTCACGCTCATCAAGCTCACCCTCGCGCAGTTTTTTGCGCATCTTCTGTCGGGTGCTGTTGAGGCTTTCATCGACTGCCCCGTCGCGGGCCTGAGGTAACAGGGCATCCAGAATGCGGTCTTCGGCGGCATCCTCAGCGCGGTGTTTTTGTCGCGCCATGGCCTGTTGCCTAACCATTTTGATGGCGTTGTCAGTTAGATCGCGAATGATGGATTCGACATCGCGCCCGACATAACCGACCTCGGTGAATTTCGTGGCCTCAATTTTGATAAAGGGCGCGTTGGCCAGCCGGGCCAGGCGTCGAGCGATTTCGGTTTTGCCAACGCCCGTTGGCCCGATCATCAGAATGTTTTTGGGAGTGATTTCGGGGCGCAGAGTATCGTCGACATTCAGCCGCCGCCAGCGGTTGCGCAGGGCATTGGCCACTGCCCGCTTGGCCTCGCGTTGGCCGATGATGTGCTTGTCGAGTTCCTGGACAATCTCGCGTGGGGTCATTTCACTCATCAGCCGTCCCTATCCCCGAGCGTTTCGATGGTTAGCGTGTGGTTGGTGTAGATGCAGATGTCTGCGGCAATGCCCAGCGCCCGCTCGACAATGGTGGGTGCGGCTAGGTCGGTTTCGGTGATCAGTGCATGGGCGGCCGCCTGGGCATAGCCCGAGCCTGAACCAATGGCCATAAAATCCCGTTCGGGTTCGACCACATCACCGTTGCCTGAGATCATCAGCAGCGCTTCGCGATCAGCGACCATCAGCAGGGCCTCAAGTCGACGCAGCGCCCGATCAGAGCGCCAGTCTTTTGCCATTTCCACGGCTGCACGGGTCAGTTGGCCGCGATGACGCTCGAGTTGCGCCTCAAAGCGCTCAAATAGGGTGAACGCATCGGCTGTTCCCCCGGCAAATCCGGCGAGTACGCGGTCTTGAAACAGACGGCGGACTTTGCGTGCATTGCCCTTCATCACGGTGTCACCCAAGGTGACTTGGCCATCGCCCCCCAGGGCCACTTGTCCATGGCGGCGAACGGCCAAAATGGTAGTGCCTTCGAATTGCTGCACTGCTGCTCTCCAGGCGTTAATCAATGCCTATGGTGACCCAGCATTCTAGCGCAGCCAACCGTCGGGGCGTTTATTTTCGCCGAGCACGCGGGTGGGCGCGGTCGTAGACCTCGGCCAGATGCTGGAAGTCGAGATGGGTATAGATCTGGGTGGTAGAGATATCGGCATGCCCCAGGAGCTCCTGAACAGCCCGCAGATCCCCGCTTGATTCGAGTAGATGGGTGGCAAAGGCATGCCGCAGCATATGTGGATGGACTGACTGCTCCAGTCCGCGTTCTTTGGCCAGAGCCGAGAGGCGCAGTTGGATGGAGCGATGGGACAGGCGCTGTCCTCGGCGGCTGACAAAAAGTGCGGGTTCGCCGCCGGCAGCCAGTGTGGCGCGGGCAGGCAGCCACTTGGCGACCGCCTGACGCGCCTGGCTGCCCACCGGTACGATGCGTGTGCGGGCCCCTTTGCCGAGCACCCGGAGTTCACTGGGATTGCCGGCCAGGTCTTCGGCGTTGAGTGAGGCGACTTCGGCCAGCCGCAACCCAGAGCCATATACCAGCTCAAAGAGGGCTTGGTCGCGCAGAGCCAGTGGGTCATCAGGGTCGCCGGTGGGTCGGTTGAGTAGTTGGGCGGTGGCATCAACATCCAGCGTATGGGGCAGGCGCCGGCGTTGTTTGGGCGCGCTAATATCCGCTGCCGGATCGTGGTCCATCTGTCCTTCACGCTCAAGATAGCGATAGAGACCACGCACGGCCGATAGCCGGCGTTGTAATGACCGTGGGGCTAGTCCACGGCGATGGGCCTGGGCAATCCATGCACGCACCATCTCCGCTGAGACGCTGGCCCAGTCGTGAATGCCCAAGCTTTGCAGATGGGTGCAAAAGGCATTGAGGTCGCGGGCGTAATGTTCGCAGGTCAGCGGCGAGAGTCGGCGTTCATCCCGCAGATGGGCCAGATAGGCAGAGAGGGGCTCAGCAAGACCGGCCGGTCTCAAGCGCGCTCCCCGCGGAGTGTGCGTTGCAGCACGCGGGCGACCAGTGCACCGAGCTGGGCAAGAAACACCGTGCCCTGTTCGTCGTGATAGCGCTCGGGATCACGGCTACCGATTCCAATAAAGCCGCGCAACGGTGTCTCATCAAGCGGTATGACGGCGGCTGACTGCAGTCCGTCGGCTTGTTCGGCAAAAACCAGGCTTAGTCGCTCTTTATCCAATGCGCCAATCACTGGGATGTCACCGGGGAAATGGGCTGTCGATCGTTTGATGGCTTGTGGGTCATCGGCCGCGAGCATGGGCACGCCGCCACCGGGCAGATCGTCACCGATCAGGATCACCTGTACGACATCGGCCCGAAAGTCCTGACGCAATCCATCACGCAGTGCAACGAGCGCAGCATCGAGGTCGTCGGCCGTCAGCAGTTCAAGGGTAAAGCGGTGAAGTTGTTCGGCCAGGCGGTCATTGTCGCGGGCGATATAGAGCAGGTGCTCAAGTCGGCCGGATAGATCACGGGCCTCTGCACGCAGGACATTGACCTGGTACTCGATCAACGACACCGTGCCTTCGCCGTTGCTGTGCGGGATGTCGAGATCAGTCAGGATGTCATGGTGACGGCGCAGCAGATCGGGATGATCACGCAGGTAATCGAGCACCTGTTGCTCGTCGATCGGCGCTTCGGCCGGGGCGCTCTCGCTATTCTGCCTGCTCATTGCCATTCCATCGTTAATTGGCCCTCGAAAACGGTGACGGCTGGGCCAGTCATCCAAACAGGTTTGCCTTCGCCCGCCCAGTGTATCACCAGTCGTCCGCCCGGCAGGTCCACGGCTACTTCGGTCTCTAGCCAATGGTTGATGATGCCGACCACGACGGCGGCGCAGGCGCCCGTGCCGCAGGCGAGTGTCTCGCCAGCCCCGCGCTCAAAGACCCGCAGGCGAATCTGAGTTGGCTTGATGACTTCCATAAAGCCCACGTTTACCCGCCGTGGAAAACGGGGATGGCCCTCAAGCGCAGGGCCCAGCGTAGCCACTGGGGCGTTGTCCAGGTTATCGACCCGCAGTACGGCATGGGGGTTGCCCATGGAGGCGGCACCGATGGAATAGGTCGCCCCATCCACTTCAATCGTATAGAGATCGGCTCTTGCATCGGCGCTGAACGGGATGGACTCCGGATCCAATACGGGCGGCCCCATATCAACCTGTACCTGGTCGTTATTGAGCAGTTCGACATGGGCCAGTCCGCTGCCGGTCTCAAAGCTGATGCGGTCCTGTTGGGTGAGGCCACGCTCGCGCAGGAATCGCGCCATGCAACGCACCCCGTTGCCGCAGTGTTCTACTTCGCTGCCATCGGCGTTCCAAATTCGGTAGCGAAAATCTGCTTGGGGGTGATTTGATGGCTCGGCCAATAACACTTGGTCACAGCCAACACCAAAGCGACGATCGGCGATTTGGCGAACCCGCTCGGGCGTGAAGGACAAAGGCTGAGTGATGGCCTCAAAGACGGCAAAGTCATTGCCAAGGCCCTGCATCTTGCTAAAGCGTGGCCCGTCAGTCTGGCTCATGGCAGTGTCAGCAGTGGCTCGCCACGCCACAGATCGTCCAGTGTTTCGCGCTCACGCACCAAGTGTGCCGTATCGCCGTCGATCAGCACTTCAGCGGGGCGTGGTCGAGCGTTGTACTGCGAAGCCATGACAAAACCATAGGCGCCGGCGCCATGAATGGCCAGTAGCGCGCCGGGAGCCAGTGCCAGGGAGCGTTCTTTACCCAAGCTGTCGGCGGTTTCACACACCGGGCCCACGATATCGTAGACGCGCGGCGGGGCGTCGATCGGCTCCACGGTCTCGATTCGCTGCCAAGCGTCATAGAGCGCGGGTCGCAGCAGATCATTCATCGCGGCATCCACGATGGCAAAGTCGCGATGCCCGGGCTTGAGATATTCCACCTGAGTCAGCAGCCATCCGGCATCGCCTACCAGTGCACGGCCTGGTTCCATTAACAGTCGCTGATTTCGGCCCTTGAGTAGCGGCTCGATTTGCTCGGCCAAGGCGCGCGGAGTGGGTGGCTCTTCATCCTGATAGCGGATGCCAAGGCCGCCGCCGATGTCGATATGCGAGAGATGAATACCAGCCTGCTCCAACCGATCCACCAGTCCTAGGACGCGCGAGAGGGCATCGACAATGGGTTCAAGCTCGGTGAGTTGTGAGCCGATATGGAAATCGACACCGGTGACTTCAATGCCCGGTAATTCAGCAGCCTGACGGTAGAGGGCCTCGGCGCTGTGAATATCGATCCCGAACTTGTTCTCTTTCAGTCCGGTGGAGATATAGGGATGCGTGCGCGCATCCACATCGGGATTAACGCGCAGGGACACCGGCGCGCGGCAATTCATGCGTGTGGCGATGTCATTAATCCGCTCAAGCTCGGCGGCCGACTCGACATTAAACGCCAAAATGCCCGTCTGAAGTGCCTGTTCGATTTCATCAGCGCGCTTTCCCACACCGGAGAAGACGATTTTGCCGGGGTCGCCACCGGCGCGCAGCACACGGGCCAATTCACCGCCTGAGACGATGTCAAAGCCGCTGCCAAGGCGTGCCAACAGTTGCAGGACAGCCAGGTTGCTATTGGCTTTGACTGCGTAACAGATCAGATGATCGCGCCCGCTAAAGGCCTCATCAAACGCCCGCCATGCTCCCTCGATGGCCGCCCGTGAATAGACATAAAGCGGTGTGCCATAGGCAGCTGCCAGCTCTGGCAGTGCGCAATCCTCGACATGCAAAATGCCATGGCGTCGGCTTGCGCTCATGGCGCTGACTCGGTTGCAGCCAAGGCGTTGGGCAGCGTGAGATCACCTTTAACGCCACAGCCTGCCAGGAGCAGGGTGAGCGACAGGAGCGCTGTACAGAGTCCGATGCGCATCATGGTGAAAGTCCTGACAGTCGATAAAGTGACAGTATAACGACTGTCGTCAGCGTTTTCGGCCCCCCGCCATTGCGGTAGGCTGTTGGGCTGATTAGTACAGACCAAATGGGGATACCAGTATGGCAGAGGCGTTGCTTGAAACGGTAGAAGTCGGCCCGGCTGATGCACCCGCCTGTGTCATTTGGATGCACGGCTTAGGCGCTAATGGCCATGACTTTGAACCGATCGTGCCCGAGCTTGGGCTGCCGTTGGATCAGGTGCGATTTGTCTTTCCCCATGCGCCAGCACAACCGGTCACGCTAAACGGCGGGCTATCGATGCCGGCCTGGTATGACATCTATGGGCTGACTGCGGGCACGCCGGTGGATGAGCGTGGGCTGGATCGAGCGGCAGGCTGGATCGAGGCCCTGATCGAGCGCGAGGCCGGCCGCGGAGTGCCGGCTGAACGACTGGTGCTTGCCGGATTCTCTCAGGGCGGTGCGTTGGCCCTGCATACGGGGCTGCGCTTTGCTTCGGGGCTGGCTGGGATAATGGGCCTGTCGACCTATTTGCCCTTGCGTGATCATTTGGCCCAGGCCCGCGCGGCTGCCAATCGTGACACGCCCATCTTTCTGGCCCATGGGCATCATGACCCGGTGTTGTCGATTGACCTGGGGACCGCCTCACGGGAGGCGCTTGAATCACTGGGTTATGCCGTTGAGTGGCATGACTACCCGATGGCCCATCAGGTCTGTCTTGAGGAGATTCGCGATATTGGCGCTTGGCTTGCGCGTGTGCTCCATCTCTAGAGTCACCCGCCAGCGTCTAGCGCTCGGCAAGACGCTGGCGCGCGGCCTGAATCTGCAGGCGCACTTGGGCAGGGGCAGTACCCCCAAAATGATCACGGGCGGCGACGGAGCCCTCCAGCGTCAGCACGTCAAAGACGTCCTCGCTAATCACCGCTGAGAATCGTTGTAATTCGGCCAGTGTCATGTCGGCCAGATCCTTGCCTTCGGCAACGCCAAATGCCACTGCCTTGCCGACAATTTCGTGGGCATCCCGAAAGGCGACGCCTTTGCGCACTAAGTAGTCAGCCAGATCCGTTGCCGTGGCAAAGCCCTGGCGGGCAGCGGCTCGCGTGCGCTCGCGATTGACACTGAGGGCCGGGATCATGTCGGCAAACGCGCGCAGGCTATCGCATAGGGCGTCAGTGGCATCAAACAGCGGCTCTTTGTCCTCCTGATTGTCCCGGTTATAGGCCAGAGGCTGGCCTTTCATGAGGGTCAGCAAGGTATGCAGCGCGCCGTGAACGCGGGCACTTTTACCGCGTACCAGCTCGGCCACATCCGGGTTTTTTTTCTGCGGCATGATGGAGCTGCCGGTACAAAAACGATCAGGCAGGTCGATAAATCCGGTCAGTGGTGAGGCCCAAATAATGAGCTCCTCGGCCATGCGCGATAGGTGGGTCATGGTCAGGGCCGCTGCCGAGACAAACTCAATGGCAAAATCCCGGTCAGAGACGGCATCCAGCGAGTTGCGAGTCGGGCTATCAAAACCCAGCGCACGGGCGGTTTGGTTGCGATCGATGGGGAATGTCGTGCCGGCCAGTGCAGCAGATCCCAATGGCATTTGGTTGAGCCGCACACGGGCATCAGCAAACCGGGCTTCATCGCGGACCAACATCTCATACCAGGCCAGCATGTGATGGCCAAAGCTGACCGGTTGCGCCACCTGTAGATGGGTAAAGCCCGGCATGATCGTGTCGGCTTCGCGCTCGGCCAGTTCAACCAAACCAGCTTGAAATTCGCGCAGCAAAGCAATGGTGGTGTCGGTCATCCCCCGCAGCCACAGCCGGATGTCGGTGGCAATTTGGTCGTTGCGGGATCGCCCGGTGTGCAGACGCTTGCCCGCCTCACCAATGCGCTGGGTCAGCCGGGCCTCGATGTTCATGTGGACATCTTCAAGGGCCGGGTCCCAGGGAAACTCGCCAGTCTCGATTTCTTGGGCGATGGCATTGAGGCCTTCGATGATGGCGCGGGCGTCGTCGGTGCTAATGACACCGGTATCGGCCAGCATTTGCGCATGCGCCTGAGAGCCCAGGATGTCTTCTCGATACAACCGGCGGTCGTAGTGTTCCGAGGCACTGAAGCGCGCCACGAACGCATCCGTCGGTTCGCTGAACCGTCCACCCCACAGCGACTTGTCGTCTGCCTTGCCCATGCCTGTTTCCATCGTCATCCAAAGCGTGCCGCGAAGTATAGCAGCCGCTTATCGGCGTGGCGGTACCTTGAGTCTGTGAACCGGTTGGCGTCTGGCTCCTGCGCCGCGCGGCAAGCTGAGGCCGCGAATCGTCAAGGAGTGATTGATTATGAAAGTGGTTATCGCCTGCGCCCAAGCATCACTGCGTCAACGCCTGGCCCGTCTTGCCGCTAGCGGCGGGACTTGCACGGTGAAGGCCGTACTGGTCGACCCGGAGGAGGCGCTATTGCGTCACCCCCATGATCCGGCTGATGTGATCGTCCTGGGTATTGAGCATGAGGCGGATTTGCGAACGGCCATGGCGCTGGCTGAACAGCGTCCGGCACCGGGGCTGGTATTGGCCAGTGTTTTTGCCGATCCGATGGTGGCGCGGTTGGAGGAGGCCGGTGTGGATTATGTTTTGGAGCATGTGCAGCCGCGCCGGTTTTTAAGTGCTCTGCATCGGGCAAAACCGTTAACCGCAGGTCAGGCGGCTGCCCTTCAGCGTCATGGCGAACCGGGGGTGCGGCGACATTTATTGTGTCGGCGTCGAGCGGGGCTTGGGTTGATACCGGTGGAGGACGTGCACTGTTTTGTAGCCGATCATAAATATGTGGCTGTCCAGCATGATGAGGGCGAGGACCTGATTGAAGAGTCCCTGAACCGGCTGGAGAGTGAGTTTGGTTCGCGTTTTTTGCGTGTCCATCGTAGCGCCTTGGTGGCGCGTGATGCGCTGCGTGGACTGGAGAAAGACCTGCAGGGGCGGAACCGACTGCTGGTGAGCGGCAGTGAGACGCGGGTGCCGGTCAGTCGTAGGCGGTTAGCTGAAGTCCGGCAGCAGCTGAAGGATCTTGCCATCAATCCCGGCTAATGGTTTGCGCAGACCTCTGTGCGCGGTATCGTTGCGGCTGATTGTTTTTGGCCGCTAGGCCGCTGCAGGGAACCATTGCTGAATGTCCTCAGACCGTCTTCGTATTGCCACCCGCCGAAGCCCGCTTGCCGTCTGGCAGGCTGAACATGTTGCCGAGCGTCTGCGCAAGCTCCATCCCGGCCTTGAGGTTGAGCTGGTGCGCATGTCCACTCGGGGTGATGAAATTACCGATCGGCCGCTAATGGCAGTGGGCGGCAAGGCCTTGTTTGTGAAAGCCCTGGAGGAAGGCATGCTTGAGGGGCGTGCCGATATCGCCGTGCACTCCATGAAAGATGTCCCGGCAGTGCTGCCGAAGGCCTTCGAGTTGCCGGTGATTCTAGATCGCGAGGACCCCTGTGATGCCTTTGTTTCGGACCGATTTGGCGATGTTGATGAGCTGCCCCAAGGTGCCAAAGTGGGGACGGCCAGTCTGCGCCGTGAGTGCCAGCTGAGAGCTCGCCGGCCCGATCTGGTGGTGGAGTCGCTACGCGGCAATGTGCAGACTCGGCTCTCCAAGCTGGAGTCTGGCGAGTTTGACGCCATCATCTTGGCGGCCTCTGGGCTACGGCGACTGGGTATGGGTGAGCGAATTACCCGGGTGATGTCGCCTGAAGACAGCCTGCCTGCGGTGGGACAGGGTGCATTGGGGATTGAGTGTCGGGCTGGGGATACGGAAGTGGCCGCTCTGGTGGCCGCATTGGATGACCCTGATACGCATGATCGAGTCGCCGCCGAGCGAGCGGTCAATGGCCGCCTAGATGGCAGCTGTCATGTCCCGCTGGCGGCCTACGCCGAGCTTGACGGTGATGCCTTGTGGTTGCGGGCCTTGGTGGCCAGCCGCGACGGGGCACGAGTGCTGCGTGCTGAATCCCGTGGTCCGCGCGCTGACGGTGTCGCCCTGGGTCAGGCGGTGGCCGAGGATCTGTTGGCGCAAGGTGCCGCCGAGATTCTTGCTGAGGTCCATTGAATACGCCGCTGGCCAGTCAGCGGGTGTTGGTCACGAGGCCCCGTGATCAAGCCGCTGCATTGATCGCCGAGTTGCATCAGGCGGGTGCCGAGGTTTTGCATCGCCCCACACTAGAGATTCAATCCGTCGAGGCGGATACCTCAGCGCTTGAATCAGTGCCGCACTGGATTGTGTGGACCAGCCCCAATGCGGTGAAGCATGGTCTGCCACTGCTAGATGAGTCCCTTTTGCAGTCCGCCCGTTTGGCGGCTGTAGGTCCGGGTACAGCGGCGGTACTGACTGACGCCGGCTTGGATGTCGATGTGGCGCCGATCACGGGTGGCGGCGCTGAGGATCTGTTGGCAGAGCCGCGATTTGCCCCCAAAGCGGGGGAGCGGGTATTGATCATTCGCGGTGAG
Organism: Spiribacter sp.; assembly: GCA_965662395.1. Classification (GTDB taxonomy): domain Bacteria; phylum Pseudomonadota; class Gammaproteobacteria; order Nitrococcales; family Nitrococcaceae; genus Spiribacter. The sequence continues at coordinate 12,711 of CBFIIM010000019.1, forward strand.
GGTGGGCGCCAACGACTCCAGCAGGCCATGACCCGGGCGGGTATTGAGCTGGCAGAGATGGCGGTTTATCGGCGTTGTCGGCCTGTTGGTGGACTGGATATTCCGGCCGATTGGCTCACACGGCCATTGGGGTTCACGATTATCACCAGTGGCTCAGGGCTTGAGCATTTGCTCGGCATGGCGGGCCAAGCCGCGCTAGAGTGGGTGCAGAACAGCCAGCTGGTTACGGTCAGTGAGCGAATTGCCAGGCTGGCGCGCGACGCCGGTTTTGCAAGGACCCGTGTGGCAAGTGGTGCCGATGAGCGGGCTTTGGTCGATACCCTGATTGCCATGCGACAGGAAACAGGACATGACAGATAAAACAATAACCACCACCACAGAAGAGCCTGAGGCGGATACGGGCGCTGCGCCTGCCACCTCGCACAGTGTCTCCGGACCATTAGCACTGGCTGGGCTGCTGGTCGTGGCAGTGCTGACCGCCGGTGCGGCATGGCATTTTTATGAACAACTCAATGCCCTTCAGGCCGCGCAGGACGAGCTGGCCCCTGCTGCGGAGCTTCAGTCTCTGCGCAATGATCAGGATGCTCGCCTGGGCGAGCTTGCCGGCAGACTTGAAGCACTGAACTCGGCGCTTGAGTCGCGCCTTGACGCGGTAGCGCGGGTGGAAAACCGGCTGATTGATCAGGGCGAGTCTGCCCGAGTACTGGCCGATCGGGTGGATCAGCTCTACCGGCGTATGCAGTCGGAGACGGATGACTGGCGTTACGCCGAGGCAGCCTATCTGGCAAGGATTGCGGTGCATCGTGTGCGCTTTAATGCCGATGTCGCGGGCGCCCTTGAGGCTTTGGAGTCCGCGGATATCCTGCTGGCTGGTCTGGGTGGCCCGGCCGTGGATGATCGTGAGGTGCTGGCCCGTGCCATTGATCGGCTGCTGGGCGTTCAGCCCCCGGATATTGCGGGGGTGTCGCAACGATTGTCCCGTGTTGCCGATGCGCTTCACACCCTGCCATTGACCCAGAGTCTTGCGGCCACCGAAGCGGTGCAGGAGGCTTCGGTGGCGGACAGTGATGCAGTCAGCGGCACGGAGGTCTCCGCACGCTTTGCCCGGGCCTGGATGCGATTGCGTGAGAGCCTGGGTGCTTTGGTGAGCGTCAGTCGTGATCGTCGAGTCGAGCCGCTACCAGATCCTGAGGATCGATTCCTGCTGGAGCAGAACCTGATGCTGCAGCTTGAGGCCGCGCGGCTGTCGGCGATCAGCGGAGAGCAAGAAGCCTATCGAATGGCCATTGGGCGAGTGCATGACTGGGTGAAGGCGTATTTTGATTCAGCCTCCCCCGAGGTGCAGTCGCTGATCCAAGAGCTGGCCGCGCTACAGGATGTCTCAGTGGCGTTCACGCCACCGGATATCGGGCGTGATTTGGCACCGATCCTAAATGGAGATAACACACCATGATGCGTCGGCTGATGCTGACCCTCGGGCTGTTGGTGGCCAGTGTGGCGGCCGCGCTGTGGTTTGAGCAGCAGGACGGTTTTGTGCTGGTGCGTATCGGTGAGTTAACGCTGCAGAGCAGTCTGTTTGTGGCGGTGGCCGGTGTGTTGGTGTTTTGGGTGCTCATGAGTTTGGTCGCCGGAGTGCTGCGGCGGCTTGTGCGCACACCGGGTCGGTTGCGCTTGCGCTGGTCAGAGCATCGCAGCGACCGGGCGCAACAGCTGCTGGTGGATGGGTTGGTCGAGCTGGCCGAGGGGCGTTTTGAAAAGGCTGAACGCCATCTTGAGGGCACTGCTCAGGCTGCCGATCAACCCCTGTTGCATCACCTGTTGGCGGCTATTGCCGCGCAGCGCCAGGGTCACTGGCAGCGGCGTGATGATTTGCTGGCCAAGGCGGATGCTGATACGCCTCGGGCGCGCGTGGCTATTGGCCTGGTGCAGGCGCAGCTACAGATTGAGGCCGAGCAGTGGGAACAGGCGCTGGCCACATTAGGCTGGCTGAGTGAAAAAGCCCCGCGCAATCATCGGGTAATTAGTCTGTTGGCGCGGGTGTACAAAGCCCTTGATGATCAGGATGGGTTGGCCGATTTGTTGCCCTTGCTGCAACAACAGCAGGCGCTGCCTGATGCCGAGGTTGCTGATATTGAGCGTCGGGCCCTGCAGCGCGAATTAGCGGGTCTGGGAGAGGATGCCGGATCGGATGCCTTGGCGGCCGTTTGGAAAAAACTGCCCAAGTCGCGACAGCGGATACCGGCATTGCAAGCGGTGTATGCGCGTGCCTTGATGGCGGCGGACTGCCCGGCAACGGCTGAGCGTGAGCTCAAGCGCTGGTTGCGTCAGCACTGGTCACCGGAGTTGGTTGCTGTATACGGCGAATTGGTCACCGACCCGCCGCAGCGGGCTTATGAGCAGTTATCGACCTGGTTGCAGGAGCGCCCGGATGACCCGGCTTTGCTGTATGCCTCCGCCCAGCAGGCGCTTCGCTGCGAATTCTGGGGGCAGGCGCGTAGCTATCTCGAAGCTGCTGTAGCACGCGAGACGAGCGCAGATATGCTGCGCAGCCTGGCGGCTCTCTATGAGCAGCTGGATGAACCCGAGCAAGCCCGTCAATGCTATCGACGGGCTGTCGAGCTGGCCTTGGACGTGGAGCCGGCCTCGCGTTAGCTCGAAGCCGCTCCTTGGTTGTCCTCTGCTGCCATCGCCGCTTCCACACTGGCCAGCGCAGTCAGGTTGACCACACCCCGCACGGTGACGGATGGCGTGAGAATGTGGGCGGGCTTGGAAACCCCAAGCAAGATCGGCCCGATCGACACCGCATCGGTGACGGTCTTTAGCAGGTTGAAGGCAATATTGGCCGAATCCAGAGTCGGCATGATCAGCAGATTGGCCTCCCCGCTTAGCTGAGAGTTGGGGAACATGCGACTGCGGATCTCTTCGTTGAGGGCTGCATCGCCGTGCATCTCGCCTTCGACTTCCAGTGACGGGTCGCGGTCTTCGATCAGCTGCAGAGCCTCGCGCATTTTGATGGCATCCTCGGCATCCGAGCTGCCGAAATTGCTGTGCGACAGCAAAGCGACCTTTGGCACCATCCCAAAGCGGCGAATTTCATCGGCGGCCAGCACCGTCATCTCAGCCAGCTGATGGGCGGTCGGGTTTTGATTGACGTAGGTGTCGCACAAAAACAGCGTGCCCTTGGGCGTGATGATGGCGTTCATGGCCGCTAAGTTGCGGACGCCCGTGCGCCGGCCAAGGACTTCGTTCACATAGTCCAGGTGGCGATGGTACTTGCCGACGGCCCCCGAGAGCATGGCGTCTGCCTCACCACGGCGTACCATCAGGGAGGCAATCACCGTGTTGCGGGTGCGCACAATCTGTCTTGCGCGATCCGGCGTGACGCCCCGGCGCTCCATCAGTGAGTGATACAGCTGCCAGTATTCTTTAAACCGTGGATCGTCTTCGGGATCGACCAGGGTGAAGTCCTGATCCATCTTAAGACGCAGGCCCAGTCGCTCGATGCGCATCTCAACCACCCGGCGGCGGCCAATAATGATCGGCACGGCAAGGCTGTCATCCACCACCAGCTGCACGGCCTGAAGGATGCGCTCATCTTCACCGTCACCGTAGACGACACGCTGCGGGTTCTGCGAGGCGCGCTCAAAGATCGGCTTCATCAGCAGACCGGATTGGAAGACGTAGTTAGACAGGCGCCGGCGGTAGGCTGAGAAATCATCGATTGGCCGGGTTGCCACGCCACTGTCCATGGCGGCCTTGGCCACCGCGGGGGCAATACGCGTAATGAGCCGCGGATCAAACGGCTTGGGAATCAGATATTCCGGGCCAAATGACAAAGGATTGCCACCGTAGGCGGCCACCACGACATCGGATGATTCCATGGTGGCCAGATCGGCGATGGCGCGCACGCAGGCCTTTTTCATCTCATCGTTGATCGTCGTTGCACCGACATCCAGCGCGCCACGGAAGATAAAGGGGAAGCACAGGACGTTATTGACCTGGTTTGGGTAATCCGAGCGTCCCGTGGAGATAATGGCATCCGGTCGGGCTTCAAGGGCCTCCTCAGGCCAAATTTCCGGCGTCGGATTGGCCAGCGCCATAATCATGGGTTTCTCGGCCATTTCCTTGACCATTTCACCCGTCAGCACGCCAGGAGCAGACAGGCCCAAGAAGATATCCGCGCCTTTGAGCGCATCCGCCAGCGTGCGGGCGTCGGTGTCGTTGGCATAGACCGCTTTGCGGGCATCCATGTATTCCTTGCGGCCTTTGTAGATCACGCCCTTGCGGTCGGTGGCGTAGACGTTCTCCGGTTTCAGGCCCATGGACACCAGCAGATCCAGGCAGGCAATGGCCGAGGCGCCGGCGCCAGAGGTGACGAGCTTTACATCTTCAAAGCGCTTGCCCACCAGGCGCAGACCGTTATAAATCGCGGCCGCGGCGGTGATGGCAGTGCCGTGCTGGTCATCGTGAAAGACGGGGATGTTCATGCGCTCGCGCAGCTTTTCTTCGACGACAAAGCACTCGGGTGCCTTGATGTCCTCAAGGTTAATGCCGCCAAACGTCGGCTCAAGCCGGGCGATAGTCTCAACCAGTTTGTCGGGGTCGTTTTCATCGATTTCGATATCAAAGACATCGATGCCGGCAAACTTTTTGAATAGCACCCCTTTGCCTTCCATGACCGGCTTGGAAGCCAGCGGGCCGATGGCGCCTAGCCCCAGCACGGCTGTGCCATTGGTAATGACGCCAACTAAGTTGCCACGGGCGGTCACGTTGGCGGCTTCGCGCTCATCCTCAACGATGGCTTCACAGGCTGCGGCCACCCCGGGGCTATAGGCCAGGGCCAAATCACGCTGGTTGGCGAGCGGTTTGGTGGGGGCCACCTCGATTTTTCCCGGTACGGGATAGCGGTGGTAATCGAGAGCGCTTTGCTTGAAGTCCTCAGCCATGTCGTTTTCCTTGGATGATCATGCGTTGTGGTGGGCTAGGAAGTGTTGTACTCGGTCGATAAAAACAGCGGGTGCCTCGGCGTGGACCCAGTGGCCGACGTCATCGATGCACTCCATTGTCGCATTGGGGAAAAGGCGCTGTGCAGCGGCCTGGCCCTCTTTGCTCAGGTAATCGGAGGCTCCGCCATAGAGAAACTGTGCCGGGCCATCCCAGGGATCGTTCAGTGCCTCCGGCCAGCTCTGAATCACGGGCAGCTGGTTAGCCAGCGTGGCAAGCGGAATACGCCAAGACCAGGCGTTGCCCTGCCGCTGCAGATTAGTGAGCAAAAACTGACGGACCATGGGCTGTCTGATGCGCTCCTCCAGTTGTGCATCGGCATCGTCGCGGCTGCTGACTCGGGCGAGATCCACGGCCTGCAGAGCGTTAATGATACCGCCATGTTCAACAGAATGGTCATAGGTGATCGGGGCAATGTCTACCACGATCAACTTTTCCACTCGCTCAGGATGCATCAGTGCGAGAGCCATCGCCACTTTGCCGCCCATGCTGTGACCAATGAAACTGGCTTGGGCGATGTCGCGGGCGTCCAGTAGCGCTGCAACATCAGCGGCCATTTCCCGGTAATCCATGGTGGGGGCATGGGGTGAGCCGCCGTGATTGCGCAGATCCGGGCGTAAGACGCGATAGTCTTTTTCCAGTTGTCGGGCAATGCCACGAAAATTATTACCCGAGCCATAAAGCCCATGGAGCATGACCAGCGCTGAACCACTGCCGCCCTCGTCACAGATGAGTGAGACGGTTGGGCTCATTGTCCGACCTCCTGATGGGCATGGCTGCCGAGGTGGCGCAGGGCCTGCAACGCCACCCCCAGCATCGCCGGTTCTGGTTTAGCGGCGGCGCCGATTTGATCAATCATCTGCTGTAGATGGCTAATCCGATCAGCCTGTGTTTCAAGCCATTGCTGCATGCCGGTGTCGACGCCGTTGCCCTGGGTGCCCGACAGGATGGCGATGGTCAGGCGGCGCTGCTCTTCATGTAGCGAGTCGATTAACTCGCTGCGATAGCGCACCTCCCAGTCATTGCTGGGTATAAAGCCATGAATGCTGTGGTCAAGGCGATCTAGGCCTACCGCCTCGGCGGCGGCAAAGTGTAGGTGAGCGGTGGTGGTAAGAGGCGCCGTGCAACGCTCCGCCGCCTCGGTAATATCCAATGCTGCATAGAGAATCGAAAGCCGGGCGACTTG
>CBFIIM010000020.1:0-18238 GCA_965662395.1 Spiribacter sp.
CGTTTTTATCGCGTTGACAGTGGCCGAGCCTCTCGCGACGGGGGGACTGGGTTGGGTCTTGCCATCGTTAAACATGTTCTCTCACGACATTCCGCGCGGCTTGAGATCGTTAGTGAGGTGGGGGAGGGCAGCACGTTTACCGCTGTATTCCCCGTTTATAGCCGAGTGGATGGCATATCCGCGGTCAATCAGGCGGGCAGTTCCTAGCGCATTATTTCAGGATTCACAGTCCTGTCACATTTCTCCTCCAGACTCTGCCTCGCACTTACCTGAAGCACTACCGAGGAGTTACCTCATGAAGACCATGAATATGACTGCCCTGGCCGTGGCCGCGGCTGTTGGCATGACCGCTGTCACCGCCGCTGAGGCGCGTGATCAGATCCGCATCGTTGGCTCCAGCACGGTTTATCCGTTCGCCAGCTACGTCGTCGAAGAGTTCGGTGCCACCACCAACTTCCAGACCCCAGTCATTGAGTCCACCGGCTCTGGCGGCGGTCTGCGCCTGTTCTGTGAGGGTGTTGGCGTCAACACGCCGGATATCACCAACGCCTCGCGCCGCATGAAGCCCAGCGAGTTTGATCGTTGCATGGAAAACGGTGTTACGGATATCACCGAAGCCATGATTGGTTCTGACGGTATCGTTATTGCCCAGAGCGCCGACAACGAGAAGCTGGAACTGACTCGCGAGCATATCCTGCTGGCAGTGGCCGCCCAGGTGCCGCAGAACGGTCAAATGGTCGACAACCCTTACACTAACTGGAACCAGATTGATTCCAGTCTGCCTGACCGTCGTATCGAGATCCTCGGCCCGCCGACCACTTCCGGTACGCGTGACGCCTTTGAAGAGCTCGCGATGGAGGTTGTTTCCGCTGACTACGGCTTCCCCGAGGAGTACACGGACATTCGCGCTGACGGTGTCTATGTGGATTCCGGTGAGAACGACAACCTGATCGTGCAGCGGATTCGTGAAAACAAAGATGCCATGGGTATCTTTGGCTACAGCTTCTTGGTCGAAAATGCCGACACGCTGAACGCCGCCTCCATTGATGGGGTTGAGCCGACCGTGGAGAATATCTCCAGCGGTGACTACCCGGTGGCCCGTAGTCTTTGGTTCTACATCAAAGAGGCCCACGAGGGTGTGGTGCCGGGCATCGATGAGTATGTCAGCCTGTTCATGGACGACATTATGATTGGCGAAGATGGCCTGCTGATCGAAGAGGGCCTGATTCCGCTGCCGGCCGCCCAGAGTGCGCAGTGGCGTGAGCGGGTCGAGAACCGGGTCAACCTCCAGCGCAGCGACCTGGAGGGCTGAAGCGTTGCAATCCTCATCCGCTCGGGTGAGGATTTGCGCCGCGATGATTGCCGTTGCCCCTGGGCGGCGGCAATCTCTGAATTCTAAAGGCCAGAGATTGAGGGTGCTCCTTTGGGTATCGGAACCACAACACTTCTGTTACTCGCGGTACTGACACCGCTTGGCTTTCTGGCCTACCGTCTGGGGCGTGGCAAGGCACTGACCGCCATGGCCTCGGGCATTAGCATGCATTCCCGGCCCCAACAGTACGGTTGGTATTCCGTCGTCTGGATGGGTCTTCCTGCGCTGGGTGTGGCTATCGCCGCGGCACTGCTAAGCGTCTTTGGGGTGATTGCACCATCCCGCGAGCTAGTCTTGGTGGTCTCTATTGCTGTCGCGGCATTGGGGCTGGCACACGGCCTGCGCGCGATCCGTCCGGAGGTGCGTGCCCGCAATGCCTTGGATCGGGTTATTCGCCTGCTGCTGTTAAGCGCAGCGCTTATTTCGATTATCACGACCGTCTCAATTGTTCTCTCGATTGTATTCGAGGCAATGCGCTTCTTCCGCGAAGTCAGCGTCTGGGAATTTGTCACAGGCACGGTTTGGTCACCGGGTGACACCTTCTTGGAAGCCGCTGGGCGTGGCGACGAAGTCGGCGAGGGCACATCATTTTTTGGCTCGGTGCCGCTATTTGCCGGCACGTTTATGGTGACCGCCATTGCAATGGCCACGGCATTGCCCATCGGGTTGCTCTCGGCCATCTTTATGTCGGAGTACGCCACGCAGCGCCAGCGTGGGGTTGCCAAGCCGATTCTGGAAATTCTGGCAGGCATCCCGACGGTCGTTTACGGATTTTTCGCCGCGGTGACCGTCACCCCGATTATTGTAGATATCGCCAATTTCTTTGGCCTGGATGCCTCATATAGCAATATTCTCTCGCCCGGCATCGTTATGGGCATCATGATCATTCCGTTTATTTCCTCGCTCTCGGATGATGTGATCAACAGCATTCCGCAGACGCTGCGCGAGGGTGCGTACGCGCTGGGGACCACCAAATCAGAGACCATTCGGCAGGTCATTCTGCCGGCTGCGTTGCCCGGCGTGATCTCGGCATTTCTGCTGGGTGTTTCGCGCGCGCTGGGCGAGACAATGATCGTGGTGATGGCCGCCGGCGTACGCCCCAACTTGACCTGGAATCCACTTGAGGACATGACCACGGTGACGGTGAGTATTGTTTACTCGCTGACCGGCGATCTGGCCTTTGACAGCCCACAGACGATGTCCGCCTTTGCGCTGGGACTGGTGCTCTTTACTGTCACATTGCTGCTGAATCTGGTGTCCACGTACCTCGTGCGCCGGTTTAAACAGCGCTACGACTAAATGGGACGCGATGTTATGCAGCGACGACTGACAGGCTCGGCCAACGATCCACGCATTAAAGCCCGCTACCGCGGTGAGAGGCGCTTTAAGGCCTACACCATCACCGCATTGTTTGTGGCCTTTGCGATTATCGTGGCGTTCTTCACGGATATTATCAGCCAGGGCTATAGCGCCTTTTGGCGGACCGAGATTAACGTCACACTCGATTACAACGAGCGAGCCGAGCGGATCGGGCGTTTCGCATTGGCCGAAGATATGCGTGAGATCGTCTCGCGCGGCGCGGTGCGATCGATTCCGCTTGAGATTCAGAACAACCCAGAGCTGGCAGGCATCACCCGTCAGGTATGGGTGCCCACGTACAGTCGTGTCGATCAGTATTTCAAGGGCAAAGAAGAATTGCCGCCGGAGATGGCGGCACAGGTCGAGGAGCTGAAAGAGGCAGGCGTTATTCGCAGCACCTTTAACTGGGCCTTCTTTACCTCAGGGGATTCCAAGCTTCCGGAGCTGGCCGGCATCTTCTCGGCGATGGTTGGCTCGATTTTAGTTTTGTTCGTGACCCTGATCTTTGCCTTCCCCATTGGGGTAATGTCGGCAATCTATCTCGAGGAATTCGCCCCGGATAACAAGCTCACCCAGATTATTGAGGTCAATATCAATAATCTGGCGGCCGTGCCCTCGATTATCTTTGGCCTGCTGGGACTTGCGGTGTTTATCAACACCTTTGGGGCGCCGCGGTCTTCGGCCATAGTGGGCGGCTTGACGCTCGGTTTGATGACGCTGCCGATTATTATTATCAGTACGCGCGCCGCACTTCGCGCAGTGCCCGACCCGATTCGCCTAGGCGCTTTTGCCATGGGTTGCTCGCGCTGGCAGGTGGTGCGCGATCACGTCTTGCCATTGTCTCTGCCTGGCATTCTGACCGGCACTATCATCGGCCTTGCTCAGGCCATGGGCGAGACTGCACCGCTGATTATCGTCGGCATGATTGCCTATATCCCCGAGGCGCCCAGCAGTATTTTTGAATCAGCAACCGTGTTGCCCGCTCAGGTCTTTACTTGGGCCAGCGAGCCGCGCCAAGCTTTTGTCGAGAAAACCGCCGCAGGCATCATCGTGCTGCTGGCTGTGCTTCTTACCCTTAACGCAGCAGCCGTGTTCCTGCGGCGCAAGTTTGAACGCCGCTGGTAGCGGTGGGCGAGGGATTCATGGAAACTGAAGTGAAAACCGAAACGACAGCAGGGGCGCAGACCATGGCCCAAAATGGGGATGCCAGTCCGGCGACGCCAGAAAAGACCCAGCCCGAGGTCAAAATGAGCGCGAAGCAGCTCAACCTCTGGTACGGCGACACGCAAGCGTTGTATGACATTAATCTGGATATGTACTCGCGCGAGGTGACCGCACTAATCGGCCCTTCAGGCTGCGGTAAGTCCACCTTCCTGCGTTGCCTCAATCGGATGAACGATCTCATTCCCCAAGTTCGTCTCGAAGGCGACGTGAGGCTGGATGGCGAGGATATCTATGACCACAGCGTCGATGTGGTGCAGCTGCGCACGTTTGTTGGCATGGTCTTTCAAAAGCCCAACCCCTTCCCGAAGAGCATTTACGAGAACATTGCTTACGCCCCGCGTCTGCATGGCACGGGCACTTCGCGCTCTGAATTGGATGACTTGGTGGAGTCGTCGCTCAAGCGCGCCGGCCTCTGGAATGAAGTGGCCGATCGTCTCGACACCCCGGGTACGGAGCTCTCTGGTGGCCAGCAGCAGAGACTGTGTATCGCCCGGGCTATCGCCGTTAATCCGGAAGTGATTCTGATGGACGAACCAGCCTCGGCGCTGGATCCTTTGGCCACGGCAACGGTCGAAGAGTTGATTCATGAGCTAAAAGACAACTACACCATTGTGATTGTGACGCACAACCTGCAGCAGGCCGCTCGCGTGGCCGGCTACACGGCGTTTTTCCACATGGGTAAAGTCGTTGAGTTTAACGACACCGATACGCTGTTCACCAACCCCAAAGAACAGCGCACCGAAGACTACATTACCGGCCGTTTCGGCTGAGTATCCAGGAGCATTAGGCGCCATGGACAAGAAAGGTTTTTCGCAACATATCTCGCGGCAGTACAACGAGGATCTCGAGCAGATTATCACCCGCGTGATGACCATGGGCGGGCTGGTGGAACAGCAGCTCGAGGCAGCGCTTGACGCGCTGGTCAACGGCGATCAGGAACAGGGCGAAAAGGTGGTCACCTCAGACTATCGGATCAACGCCATGGAAGTGGAGCTGGATGAGGCCTGCACCAATGTGCTGGCCCGTCGTCAGCCGGCTGCCAGTGATTTGCGCCTGGTGGTGGCGGTCATCAAAGCCATCACCGACTTAGAGCGGATCGGCGATGAAGCCGAGCGCGTGGGCCGCATGGGTTTGCATTTGCTCGAAGAAGACCGGCAGCGAAGCCCGATGGCGGAAATCGCCGCGTTAGGCGAGCAGGTCAAAGGAATGCTAAGTGGTGCGCTAGATGCCTTTACCCGTATGGATGCCGAACAGGCCGTACGCGTGGCGCAGGATGACATCAAAGCCGATGCGCAGTACGACTCGATTATCCGCCATCTGGTGAAATACCTCGAGGACAATCCCAAGTCGGTACCGCCGGTGCTTGATATCGTCTGGGCGACTCGGTCGCTGGAGCGAATCGGTGATCGCTCACGCAATATTTGCGAATACGTGATCTATTTTGTCCGCGGTAAAGACGTCCGTCATACCAGCTTTGAGCAGATGGCCGCCGAGGCCACCGGTGACCGACGCTAACGACAGCGGATCAAGGTAGGCGTTAGACGCCTGCGATTAACCACTCCAGCAGGGCTTTTTGGGCATGAAGGCGGTTTTCCGCCTCTTCCCATACAACGCTTTGCGGGCCGTCGATCACCTCAGCGGTCACTTCTTCGCCTCGATGTGCCGGCAGACAGTGCATGAACAGTGCGCCGTCGGCGGCTGATTGCATAACTTGAGCACTGACTTGGTAGGGGGCAAAGACGCTAAGCCGTGATTCCTGCTCATCCTCCATGCCCATGCTGGCCCAAACATCCGTGACCACCACATCGGCGCCTTCGGCGGCAGCGAGTGGGTCTTCGTAGTGAGTGGACTGGGGATAGTCGGCCAGGTCCTGGGGTTGGTAGTCGACCGGGCAGCCGATGCGTAGTTCAAAACCCATCAGCTCGGCGGCCTGCATCCAAGATCGGCACATGTTGTTGCCATCGCCCATCCAAGCCACGCGACGGCCCCGAATTTCGCCATGGTGGGCCTGCCAAGTCTGTAGATCCGCCAGTAGTTGGCAGGGATGATGATCATCGGTCAGCCCGTTGATAATCGGCACGCTGGCAGCCGCGGCAAAACGCTCGACATTGTCATGGGCAAAGGTGCGGATCATAACCGCATCGACCATGCCTGAGAGCACACGGGAAGTATCTTCAATCGGCTCGCCGCGGCCGAGCTGACTGTCGCGCGGTGACAGAAAAATCGCATGGCCGCCCAGCTGCGCCATCCCAGCCTCGAATGACACACGGGTGCGAGTGCTGGATTTTTCAAAAATCATTCCCAGCACTTTGCCTCGCAGCGGTTCATGCAGATCACCGGCATGTTGCAGCTTGCGCAGCTCAGCGGCGCGTCGCAGCAGTGTCTCTAGCTCTTCGGTAGTGACATCAGCCAGGGTAAGAAAATGCCGTAGAGCCATTACACAGACCTCGCGGTTTCGGCGATGAGTGGCGCCAATGTGGAAACCAGTTGATCGGCTTCGGTATCGGTCAGGATCAGTGGTGGCAGCAATCGCACGACTGATCCTGCCGTGACATTGATTAACAGTCCGGCTTCCAGCGCTTTTTCCACCAGCTCCGGGCAGGGGGTTTCGAGCTCGATACCGATCATTAGTCCACGGCCGCGAATCTCGCGAATGCCGGGTGTGTTAGCTAAAGCAGCCTGAAAACCTTGGAGAATGCGCTCGCCCAATACGCTGGCCCGCGCTAACAGATCATCGTGGGCGATGGTTTCAATGACTGCCAATGCCGCGCGTGAGGCAAGCGGGTTACCACCAAACGTGGTGCCGTGAGTGCCTGGGCCAAGAACGCCCACTGCCGCGCCACCAGCGACACAGGCGCCAATGGGCACGCCATTGGCAAGGGCCTTAGCCAGTGTGAGTACATCCGGGCGAATGTCCTCGTGTTGGTAGGCAAACCACTGGCCGGTGCGGCCTATACCGGATTGGACCTCGTCGAGCATCAGCAGCCACTGGTGCTGATCGCATAGTGCCCTTAATGCCTTGAGATAGCCCCTGTCCGGGATACGAATGCCGCCCTCGCCTTGGATAGGCTCGATGAGTATCGCGACCGTGTTGTCGGTTGCCGCCGCCTCAATCGCCGCCGGGTCGTTATACGGCACCCGCACAAAGCCCTCGGGTAGGGGGCCGAAACCGGTCTGGGCCTTGCGGTTGCCTGTTGCGGTGAGTGCCCCGAGCGTGCGCCCGTGAAAGGCATTCTCGGCAACAATAATCTGTGGCTGATCGATGCCTTTTTCATACCCATACCGACGGGCGAGTTTGATGGCAGCCTCATTGGCTTCTGCGCCGCTGTTGGCAAAGAACACCTGCTCCAGGCCACTGAGTTTGCAAAGCCATCCGCCGAGTTTCTCTTGCAGCGGCACGTCATAGAGGTTGGAGGTATGGATTAAGGTCCGAGACTGATCACAGATCGCCTCGGCAACCGCCGGATGTGCATGGCCGAGACCACACACGGCGATGCCTGAGAGCACATCTAAGTAATGTCGGCCTTCGGTATCTTCCAGCCATGCGCCCGCCCCCCTGCGAAAGGCAACCGATAGTCGGGCATAGGTAGGCATAAGGGCCGTAGACATGGCAGTCATCTCCAAAAAACAAACGGCAGCCTGCGGCTGCCGAGCCTTTCATTATAGGATGGGCATAATTTAGCCACAAGCAAACCCACTATGCCCCAAAGCCCGGTCGATCTGCACATGCACAGTACCGCCTCGGATGGGCGTCTTTCGCCCTCGGCGGTGGTCGCCCGTGCGTATGCACAGGATGTGCGGCTGATGGCGCTGACCGATCATGACACATTAGATGGGGTTGAAGAGGCTGTTTCCGCGGCAAAAACTCTGGGTATTCAGTGTCTTGCAGGGATAGAGCTGTCGGCGCGCTGGGCTCGGGGCGTGGTCCATATCGTGGGGCTTGGACTCGACCCGCAAGAAAAAACCCTGATGGAGGGAGTGGCGCAACAGCAGGCTCAGCGACGTGCTCGGGCTGAGCGTATCGCCGAGCGACTGGAGCGAACTGGGGTTGCTGGCGTTGCAGCGCGGGTTGCCACTCAGGTGGGTGATGGCGTCCCGGGACGGGCCCATTTTGCGCGGGATTTGGTCGCCGAGGGATATGCCAAAGATATTCAACATGCCTTTGATCGTTATCTGCAGCGCGGACGCCCGGGCTATGCGCCTGTGGAGTGGGCACCTATTGATGACATCGTGCAGTGGATTCATGCGGCCGGCGGCGTTGCGGTGTTTGCCCATCCGCTTCGCTATCGACTCTCGCGCGGGGCCCTGCGTGCAGCGATTGCGGCGTTTGTTGAAGCTGGCGGTGGAGCTATTGAAGTCTGTAATGGCGGTGGCGGGCGCGACGACCCGGCTGCCGCGGCCGCATTGGCACGGCGGTTTGGTTTAAAGGCCTCGATCGGTTCGGATTTTCATGATCCTGATTTTCCCTGGATTGAGATTGGCCGCCTAGCGCCCATCCCCCGCGATATTGAGCCGGTCTGGCATGGCCTGGGAGTGACCGAGTGAGCGCCGCCGATAGTTCGCACCCATTCTCGGTGCTGGACCCGGGACAGTTGCTGGATATGCTGGAAGCCGTGGGGATTGTGCCCGATGGGCGCCTACTCGCGCTGAACAGTTACGAAAACCGGGTCTATCAGTTGGGTGTCCAGGATGACACTCCGGTGATTCTTAAGGTGTATCGCCCGGGGCGTTGGTCGCAGGCCACTATCCTTGAAGAGCATGCCTTTGCGCTTGAGTTGGCCGAGCGGGACATTCCAATGGTTCCCCCGTTGGTCATCAACGGCTGCAGCTTGCATGAGCATGGCGGGTTTTATTTTGCCGTTTATCCCCGTCGGGGCGGGCATGCGCCTCCGCTGGATGATCCACAGACCCGTGAGTGGCTCGGCCGTATGCTGGGTCGATTACATCAGGTCGGCGCCATGCATCCTTTCTTGCACAGGCGTGCGATGAACCAGGCGCTCTCGGGTAAAGACAGTCGTGATTATCTGCTGACCGAGGGCTGGATACCGGGTCATATTGAGCAAGCCTACCGTTCGCTGACCGACGATTTGCTGGTGGATATCAGCGCGGCTTTCGAGCGTGCGGGCCACTGGCAGTCGATCCGCCTGCATGGGGATTTTCACCCCGGCAATATTCTCTGGACCGACGCGGGGCCGCATTTGGTCGATTTAGATGATTGTATGAGCGGGCCTGCGGTGCAGGATCTCTGGATGATGCTCTCCGGCGATCGCGCTGAGCGGGTGGTGCAACTGGGCGACATTCTGGCGGGCTATGAGCAGTTTTATGCGTTCGACCCCCGCGAGCTAAATTTGCTGGAGGCGCTGCGCACATTGCGCATGATGCATCATGCCGCCTGGCTTGCCCGGCGTTGGGACGACCCGGCTTTTCCGGCGGCGTTTACTTGGTTTGATTCCGATCGGTATTGGGAAGAGCACGTGCTGGCGCTGCGCGAACAGGCCGCGGCCATGCAGGAGCCCCCCCTTCCCGTATGATGAGGGCAAGGGTAATCAGTGGGAGCAAGCAGCAATGTATCTAGTGATCGTGGGGGCCGGTCCTGTCGGCAACAGTCTGGTGGAGCGCGCGTTAGAGGCCGGGCACACAGCCGCGGTCATCGAACCGGATCCTGAGCTTGCCGAAGAATGCGCCGAGCGTCACGACGTGCGTGTGCTGGAGATGGCCGTTGGCGCACAGACTGTGGTTGCTGAGAGTCACCTAGCCGAGGCCGATGCGGTGATCGCTACCACCGCCGATGATGCCACCAATCTTCTGGCCATGCTGCTGGCCCAGGAAGCAGGAGTAGAGCGGCGCACCAGCACGGTCAATCAGGATATCCACCTGGCGATCTTCAAGCGCCTGGGCGTGCGGGTGTTAGCTGATCCCGAACGTTTGATCGCCGAGCATCTGCTGAACATTACGGAGCGTTGAGTTTTGCGTGAGCTCGCGCGGGGTGTGGGTTTTTTGCTGCATGTGCCGGCGGCAATGGCGCTGGCCTCGATGCCGGTTGCCTGGTTGGCGGATGAGACCTGGGGGCTTTTCGGTCTTGCCGTGACTGCGCTGATTGCACTGTTGATGGGCCAGCTGCTGGTCTTTCTGGGTCGAGGGGCGGGGACCTTTCAGCGTTACCAGTCGATGCAGATTGCCGGCATTAGCTGGTTGTTAATTGCCTTGCTTGGGGCCCTGCCGTTGATGATGTCCGCCGCGTGGGTGCCGATAGACTCCTCGGCAGCGGCGGCGATGGGCGTTTTCAGTACCCCGGTTTTTGCGATTTTTGAATCCACCAGTGGCTTTACCTCTACCGGGCTGACGGTTGTGGCACGGGCCTCCGAGCTGCCAGCACATATTCAGTGGTGGCGTAGTTTTAGTGAGTGGGTCGGGGGGATCGGCGTTATTTTGTTATTGGTGGCCATCCTGCCGGCCGAGCGGGGTGCCCTTAACCTCTATTTCTCCGAAGCCCGCGAGGAGAAAATCCTTCCCACCGTTAAATCAACCGTCCGCGCAATCTGGATGCTGTATATCGGTTTTACGGTGGCCGCGATCGCACTGTTATGGGCGGTGGGCGAGCCGTTATGGCGCGCGGTTAATCATGGCATGACGGCCATCGCGACTGGCGGGTTCAGCATTACCGATGACAGTTTGATCAGCGCACCGGCGCATATTCAGTTGGCTTATATGCCCATTATGCTGATCGGAGCGGTGAGCTTTCTGATTCACTATCGGCTATTGATTGAGCGCACGGGTTGGCAGGCATTGCGCAGCAGTACCGAGTGGCGACTGTTGGTATGGATCGCCATCGGCGGTGTGTTGCTGTTATGGGCCGAGCGCTGGCTTGCCATTGGTGAGTGGGGTGGGGTGGCGACGGCCTTTGTCTGGATATCGGCGTTAACGACGGCCGGCTTTGCCAGCGTGGATCTGTCTGTTTGGATGGATGGGCCCTTGCTAATGGTATTAGTTGCGGTCCTGATGGGCGGTATGGCCGGTTCAACCAGTGGTGGCGTAAAGCTGCTGCGGGTGGGGTTACTGCTAAAAGATTTGCAGGGACAGTTACGCCAGCTACGCGCTACAGAGCATGAGGTGGTCATGCTGCGGTATGAGGGCCGGCGCGTGACGCCTGACTATATAGCCGGGTTTGGTCGCATAGCCGCTCGGCTGGTCGGTATTTTTATGCTGCTCTGGCTGCTTGGCGTGTTTGTCATGCTGCATTTTTTGCCTGATGACGTGCGTCTAGCCCATGTGTTTTTTGATACCGCCTCTGCGCTATTCAACTCAGGCCTGTCCACCGGCGTGGCCGGCCCGGGCATGGGGGTCGGGGCGGCGAGCGTGCTGAGCGTGCTGATGTTGCTCGGCCGGTTGGAGATTTTTCCACTTCTTGTGCTTGCCGGCTGGGCGTTTGGCAGACGATAGCCGTATACTGCGCGCTGGTATCCGGCCTGCGTGTCGATGCTTAACTATGCCCTAACCTTTGCACGACGAGGACCGAATGGCCGAAGACCATCCATCAGGTGATGTGCGCCGACTGCGTAATATTGCCATCATCGCCCATGTTGACCATGGCAAAACCACCCTAGTTGATCAGCTTCTGCAGCAATCCGGCACGCTTGAATCGCGTGGTGAGATGCAAGACCGGATCATGGATTCTAATGATCTCGAGCGAGAGCGGGGCATCACCATTTTGGCCAAAAACACCGCCATTGAATGGCAGGGGTTGCGGGTCAACATCGTGGATACCCCCGGCCATGCCGATTTTGGCGGTGAGGTCGAGCGCGTTCTCTCCATGGTCGACTCGGTGCTGCTGCTGGTCGATGCCGTTGATGGCCCGATGCCGCAGACCCGATTTGTGACTCAGAAGGCACTGGCGCTCGGCCTGCGCCCCATCGTGGTGGTTAACAAAATCGACCGTGATGGTGCCCGTCCTGACTGGGTGGTCGATAAGACCTTTGATCTGTTCGATAACTTAGGTGCTACCGACGAGCAGCTCGACTTTCCGGTGATCTATGCCTCGGCACTGAACGGTTATGCTGGCAGCGACTCGGATGTGCGCGGCGGTGATATGACCGCGTTGTTTGAGCTGATCCGCGACCGGGTGGCACCGCCTGCTGTGGATATGGAAGGCCCATTCCGCATGCAGGTCACCTCGCTTGATTACAACAGTTATGTCGGCGTGATTGGTATTGGCCGCATTGAGCGTGGGACGGTTAAGAGCAATCAGCCGCTGGTCTGTGTGGATCGGGATGGCAAGCGGCGTAATGTCCGTTTGCTGCAGGTGCTGGGCTTTATGGGGCTTGAGCGGGTTGAAGTGCCTGAGGCCAGCGCGGGCGATATCATCGCCTTTACCGGCATCGATGGCATTAATATCTCCGATACACTGTGTGATCCGGCGGCCGTCGAGCCAATGCCTGCATTGACGGTGGATGAGCCGACGGTCTCGATGACCTTCCAGGTCAATACCTCGCCGTTTGTTGGGCGCGAGGGTAAGTATGTGACCTCACGGCAGCTGCGTGACCGGCTGATGCGCGAGCTGGTGCATAACGTGGCCCTGCGGGTTGAAGACACCGAGGATCCGGAGAGATTTCGGGTTTCTGGTCGCGGTGAACTGCACCTGGGTATCCTGATTGAGAATATGCGCCGCGAGGGCTATGAGCTGGGCGTTTCGCGCCCTGAAGTCATCACCCGTGTGGTTGATGGCGTGCGTGAAGAACCCTTTGAGCAGCTGACCGTTGATGTCGAGGAAGACTATCAAGGTGCGGTCATGCAGCGTTTGGGTGAGCGTGGCGGCGAGCTGACCGACATGCTGCCGGATGGGCGCGGCCGAGTGCGGCTTGATTACATCATTCCTGCCCGTGGCTTGATCGGTTTTCGTACTGAATTTCTGACCGCTACTTCGGGCACAGGCCTGATGTACCACGTTTTCGATCACTACGGGCCGATGAAAACCGGTGACTACGGCCAGCGGATTAATGGCGTGTTAATCGCTATGGCGACCGGCAAGGCGCTTGCCTATGCGTTATTTAATCTCCAAGACCGCGGGCGCCTATTTATTGGCCCCGGAGAAGAGGTCTATGAGGGGATGGTGATCGGGTTGCACAGCCGTGATAACGACTTAATCGTTAATCCGATGAAGGCCAAGCAGCTGACCAATATCCGGGCAGCCGGCTCTGATGAGAACATTATCCTGAGTCCGCCGCAGAAGATGAGCCTTGAGCAGGCGCTTGAGTTTATCGACGACGATGAGTTGGTCGAAGTAACCCCCACCGCTGTTCGTATTCGGAAAAAATATCTGCTTGAGCATGAGCGCAAGCGGGCGGCCAAATCGGGGGGCTGAAGGCCTTCCGGTCAGACCAGCTCAGGTATCGCGTTGGATGATGTAATCGGCTAGTTCGCGCAGAGGATTTGCGCGATTATCAAAGGCCTCCAGCGCGGTGACGGCCTCATCGCGCAGTGATGCCGCAAAGCGTTGAGCCTCGGTCAGCCCCATTAGCTCCGGGTAGGTGGGTTTGTGCAGTCTGGCATCCGCGCCACTCTGCTTGCCGGTGACCGCGGCATCGCCGGTGACATCCAGAATGTCATCTTGTACCTGAAACGCTAGGCCGATGCAGTGGCCATAGCGGTTGAGGCGTGAGAGTAAATCGCGATCGGTGGCTTTTGCACAGAATGCGCCCAAACGCAGAGAGGCCAATATCAGTGCCCCGGTCTTATGCAGGTGCATGTCTTCAAGTTCTGGAATATCCAGCGTATGGCCTACCGCAGCTAAGTCCATAGCTTGTCCACCGACCATGCCGCGTGAGCCGATGGCCTGAGCTAGCTCCTGCACCATTTGGATTCTGACGGCACTTTCGGGGATTTCGGCCGCAGCGATTAGGGCAAAGGCCAGCGACTGCAGGGCATCGCCGGCGAGAATGGCGGTGGCCTCGTCAAAAGCGCGATGACAGGTGGGACGGCCGCGGCGCAGATCATCGTCATCCATGGCCGGCAGATCATCATGAATCAGTGAGTAGGCATGGACCATCTCAACCGCACAGGCGGGTGCGTCCAGAACGGCGCCAGACTCACCAAACAACGCACCAGCTTGATAGACCAGCGCCGGGCGTAACCGCTTGCCAGGGCCTAATGCGGCATACCGCATGGCCTCATGCAATCGGTTGGGTATCAGCGACGGGTCGGGCAGGACGGTATCCAATGCCGCCTCCACCCGCGCCCGGTGTTCGCTCAGAATGTTATTGAGTGTTTGCATCGGACGCCTCGCCGAAGGATTCCGGCGTGGCATCGGCATCCTTGCCGAGGAGAATTTCCACGCGCTGTTCGGCCTGTGTCAGGGCCTTTTGGCATTCGCGGGTTAATTTGATGCCCTGTTCGAAGCACTCTAGAGACTGCTCCAGGCTGAGCTCTCCGCGCTCCATCCGCTCGACAAGGGATTCGAGGGTTTTGAGCGACGCTTCGAAATCAGGCGTGTCGTTATTTTCACTCATAGGGGCAGTTTATCGCGGCCTTGCGCATAACGCACTCGCCCGGCTGCAACGCAGGCGGTACACTCCAGCGCTGACATCTGACTGCCAAGGAACCCTCGCTACCCATGAGCGATCGCTACGATTCCGCGTCTATTGAGGTCCTCACCGGACTGGATCCGGTGCGCCGCCGTCCCGGCATGTACACCGACACCACCCGACCGAATCATCTGGCCCAGGAAGTCATCGATAACAGTGTTGATGAGGCGATGGCCGGACACTGCCAACGCATCGATGTCACGCTGCATCGTGACGGGTCGCTGAGTGTCACCGACGATGGGCGTGGCATGCCGGTGGACATACACCCGGAGGAGGGGGCGCCGGGCGTTGAAGTCATCCTCAGCACATTGCACGCCGGGGGTAAGTTCTCTCGCGATAGCTATCAGTTCTCTGGTGGCCTACACGGTGTGGGCGTCTCGGTCGTCAATGCGCTCTCCACTCGTCTTGAGGTGAGTATTCGTCGCGATGGACATGAATGGCGCATGACCTTTGCCGATGGCGAGAAGATCCAGGACCTAGAGGCCGTTGGTGAGGTAGGCAAGCGCAACACCGGCACGCGCATCCATTTTTGGCCGGATGCGCGCTACTTTGACTCGGTGCGCTTTTCGCTGCCGCGGCTTAAGCATGTGTTGCGGGCAAAAGCCGTGCTCTGTCCGGGTTTGACCGTTCGGCTTGAGGAAGAGGCCAGCGGCGAAGAAAACATTTGGTATTACGAAAACGGGCTTGCCGATTATTTAGCCGGCGCATTGGGCGATGCCGAACGGTTACCGGCCGAGGGCTTTACAGGCGACTTCAGCGCTCGGCACGAAGCCGTGGAATGGGCCGTGGTCTGGTTGCCGGAAGACGGTGAGTCGGTCCAGGAAAGCTACGTCAACCTGATCCCCACGCTGCAGGGCGGGACGCATGTTAATGGCCTGCGTACCGGGCTGACCGAGGCACTACGAGAGTTTTGCGAATTCCGCAATCTCCTCCCGCGCGGGGTGCGCATTGCCCCTGAGGATGTCTGGGAGCGTGTGGCCTATGTACTGTCGGTCAAGCTTGAAGAGCCGCAGTTCTCCGGCCAGACCAAAGAGCGGTTGTCCTCGCGTGAGTGTGCAACCTTTGTCTCGGGTGTGGTTAAGGATGCCTTTAGCCTGTGGTTGAACGAACATACCACCGAGGCTGAGCAACTGGTGGAACTGGTATTGGCCAGTGCCCAGCGGCGTATGCGTGCCGCGCGCAAAGTCACGCGCAAGCGGGTGACTCAAGGCCCGGCGCTGCCCGGCAAGCTGGCCGACTGCACCAGCCAGGATCCGGCAGTCAGTGAGCTTTTTTTGGTGGAGGGCGACTCCGCTGGCGGCTCAGCTAAGCAGGCGCGGGACCGTGAATATCAGGCGGTCATGCCGTTGCGCGGCAAAATTCTGAACACCTGGGAGGTTGATTCCTCCGAAGTCATGGCCTCTCAGGAGGTCCATGATATTGCCGTTGCGGTGGGTATCGAGCCGGGGTCAGAGGATCTCTCTGGTCTGCGCTACAGCAAGGTGTGTGTGCTGGCTGATGCTGATCCGGATGGTGCGCATATTGCCACGCTGCTGTGTGCGCTTTTCCTAAAACACTTCCCCGCACTGGTCCGGGCTGGCCATGTGTTTATTGCCATGCCGCCGCTTTATCGGATCGACGTGGGTAAAGAGACTTGGTATGCGCTGGATGAGCAGGAGCGCCAAGGGATTCTGGATCGAATTGCAGCGGAGAAGCGCAAAGGCAAAATCCTGACCACTCGATTTAAGGGACTGGGTGAGATGAATCCGCTGCAGCTGCGTGAAACCACCATGGCTCGGGATACGCGGCGTTTGGTGCAGTTGACCGTGGACGCCCCGGAGGAGACCGAGTCATTGATGAATATGTTGCTTGGCAAGCGGGCGGCTTCCCAACGCCGTGCTTGGCTTGAGCGCAAGGGTGACCTGGCTGAGGTGCTGATCTGATGAGTGAAACCAATCCGATGCAGGATTTTGAGCAACGCCCGCTGCATGAATTCACCGAGAAGGCGTATCTCGACTATTCGATGTACGTCATTCTGGATCGCGCACTGCCGCATGTGGGTGATGGGCTAAAGCCCGTCCAACGACGCATTGTTTACGCGATGTCCGAGTTGGGACTCTCTGCGGCCTCCAAGCACAAAAAATCCGCCCGCACGGTGGGTGATGTGCTGGGTAAATACCATCCGCATGGGGACTCGGCCTGTTATGAGGCGATGGTGCTGATGGCTCAGCCGTTCAGTTACCGCTATCCGCTGGTGGATGGTCAGGGCAACTGGGGGTCTGCTGATGATCCCAAGTCCTTTGCCGCCATGCGCTACACCGAAGCCCGTCTGGCCCCTTATGCGCAACTACTGCTCCAGGAGCTGGGTCAGGGCACTGTGGATTGGCAGCCCAACTTTGATGGCAGCTTGGATGAGCCGGTCACATTGCCATCACGGGTGCCGAATGTGCTGCTCAACGGCGGTACCGGCATTGCCGTGGGGATGGCGACCGATATCCCACCGCATAATCTGCGTGAGGTGGCAGCGGCCTGTATTCGGTTACTGGAACAGCCCGATGCGGATATCGCAGCGCTATGTGAACACGTCAAAGGCCCGGACTTTCCGACCGAAGCCGAGATCATTACCCCGGCTGAGGACATTCGCACGCTCTATGAAACCGGGCATGGCGGCCTGAGGCTGCGGGCCTGCTGGGAGCGCGACGGCACCGATGTCATCGTCACCGCCCTGCCGTTTCAGGTATCCGGCAGCAAGATTCTTGAGCAGATCGCCGCGCAAATGCAGGCCAAAAAGCTACCCATGGTCGAGGATCTGCGCGATGAGTCGGATCATGAAAACCCGACCCGGCTGGTCATTACCCTGCGCTCCAATCGCGTGGATGCCGACGAGGTCATGCAGCATTTGTTTGCGACCACCGATTTAGAGAAAAGCTATCGGGTCAACCTGAATGTGATCGGCTTGGATGGCCGCCCCCGGGTGCGCAACCTGCGTGAGATCCTGGTCGACTGGTTGGAATATCGTCGCCAAACCGTGCGTCGCCGCCTGCAGTGGCGTCTCGATAAGGTGGAGTCCCGCCTACATGTGTTAGAAGGCCTGCTGATCGCCTATCTGAACATTGATGAGGTGATCGCCATTATTCGCGAAGCGGATCAGCCAAAGCCTGCGCTGATGGAGCGCTTCGGGCTGACCGAAACCCAGGCCGAAGCCATTCTCGAGCTGCGACTGCGGCAATTGGCAAAGCTTGAGGAGATGAAAATCCGCGGGGAGCAGGATGAACTGGCCACCGAGCGCGATCAGCTGCAAAAAACGCTGGGCTCCAAAGCACGAATGACTCGGTTGATTCAGTCAGAGTTAACCGCTGATGCCGAGCAGTATGGAGACGATCGGCGCTCTCCGCTGGTGGCGCGTGAGTCGGCACGGGCTTTGAGTGAACAGGATCTGGTCCCTAGTGAACCGGTCACCATTGTGCTGTCCAAAAAAGGCTGGGCGCGTGCTGCGAAAGGCCATGACATCGATCCTGAGAAGCTTTCTTACCGCGCCGGCGATGGCTTTGCCGATGCCGCACCCGGGCGTAGCAATCAGCTAGCGGTATTCCTAGATACTGAAGGACGCAGCTACAGCCTGCCGGCGCACACCCTGCCTTCGGCAAGAGGCCAGGGGGAGCCGTTGACTGGACGGTTGCAGCCGCCAAGCGGTGCCTACTTTGTTCATGTGCTGTGTGGGGATCCT
>CBFIIM010000021.1:0-18193 GCA_965662395.1 Spiribacter sp.
GAACAACACCGCTCACCATTGCGCCCGCGCGCACGGTTTCATAGGTCAGGCGACCGGTGGCATCCACCACCAGCCCGCCGCGAAGCACCAACCAAAGCATGTAGATTATAGGGCTGGAGACAATCAGAGCGATCAGCAGCCAGCGAAGTCGTGGCACTTGGCGCCGTGCTGGGCCGTAGCGGATCGGTACACCCTCTGAGACGGCTGGCAAACGTTGGCTCTGGAAATTGATCTTAAGCGGCATTAGCGTCCTTTCTCCTCAGAGGAATGGCTGCCCGCGAGCGGCATAAACGCCTCGGACTTCGGTGCGCTTGCTACATCCCCCGCACAGTTGGGTACTCGGATCGTTTCGATGGGCGCGCGGGCGCGTAACCAGTCTGCCTCTTGTTGCAGACGCTCCCTTGCAACTTGATACCACCGAATGCTCTGTTGCAGGGCCTGCAGTGCGTTGGTACCGCCGGCAATGCCGATACGCTGTTGGGTCTGTACCCACCGATCTCGGGCTTCACGAAGCTGTCTCTCGGTAATTGCCTGCCCGGCTTTCGCTGATTCAATCTGTCCAAGTGCTCGGGCAATTTCGGCACTGACCCGTTGTTTCTGGACCTCTAGCTGACGCTGTAGCTGAAGGATTTGGGCATTGCGCCAAGCGGCTCGACGCTCATGCGCCCTGGCAACGGCAAGCGGCATTTCAGCGGTCAGACCAATACTGGTCTCATGCCCGCGATCATCCCATTCTTCAAGGATTTGGCTATGTGTGACTGCAACGCTTGAATCAATTTCATCGCTAACGCCGTAGTGACCCCGCTCAATCAGCAGAGCCAGTTCGTCCCGGCCGGCTTGAATGGCTGGGTCCTGTCTCCATAATGCGGTGCGCAGGTTTGCCTCTTGCTGGCAGACACCGTGATCCCCTGGCCACACTGGTTTAAAAGCGGTGATCGACTGCCCGAGTAGTGCTTCGAGTTCGCGACGAATAGCCTGCCGGTTGGTTGCGGCTTCACGGCGATCGAGTTCGCCCTGCTGTATCGCTGTCTCAATCGCGGTGAGTTCGCTTTCAAGCAGAGTGATGCCTGATTGTGGGATGAGCTGCTCAAAATCAGGCTTTACCGCCTTCAGCCACCGATCACTCAAGCCCATTAGCTGATCTGCCAACCAATAATCGGCATAGAGCCGGTTGAATTCAGTGGTGAGCAAAACCAGCCTAGTGTCGGCTTGTGCTTTAGTGCGCAGCCTCAGTCGGTCGAGGTTGAGCAACGCATCCTCCTCGCCGCGTTGACTGCCCAGCAGTGGATGGCGAAGGCCGATGTCCCCTTGCAGTCGATCGTAACGGCGGTTGTCACCTGCGCCTTCAATCTCATTAAGGGTTGCTGCGCTAAGCGCACCAAAGGCACGCCATCCATTACGGGCCGCCCGTTGATCCCGCTGCTCGGCAATCACCGCAACGTCGGCATTAGCGGCCAGTGTCGTTGGCGCATCAATCAGTCCTTGCGCCAGAGTCTGGCGCTCGATCACCGGTTCATTAGCCAGTGCCGAGACACTGAAGACCACCAGCGCACACAGCGTCGATGTCGATTTTGCAGACAATGCGACCATTAATATTGACTCCTTTTCAGCACCCACCAGGGGGCCATGTTTGAATCCTTGTGCTGATCAAGGATGATTTCGGCCAAGATGGCGACGATGGACCACAGCCGCATAAAGGCTCGATAAATGGGGTAGATCGGCACAAGGAGTAGCAATGGAATATCTTCTCGTCGGCGCTCAGACAGCACCGCCAGGGCCAGACCAGACAGGACCATGGTGATGACCAGGTAAATGACGTAAACAACGAGCAGACTGACCAGAATACTGACGGGCGGGTAAGTAAAAGCTAAGTAGATGAGATAGAGCCCGATAACAAACGGCAGGGCGATTTGATGCAAAAGCCCGTACCAAAGGGTCGCAATCGTATTGGGCCAGCCAATAATGCCCGGAGTAATCGCTGAGCGATGCTTGCGGGCATAGATATAAAACAAATCACCATCCCAGCGCAGGCGCTGTTTGAGCAACTCCCAAAACGTCGCGGGCCCATCAGTATGTCCGATCGCCATCGGGGCAAATTCAATCCGATATTCAGGATGGCGAGCAAAATGCCGTTTTAGCCGCAGGGTCATATCCAGATCCTCGGCCGTCCCGCACTCCCAGCCGCCGACCCGAATCAGCGCATCGCGGCGAAAGATGCCGAATGCCCCTGAAACATTATTGATGACATTAAAGGCGCCAAGCCCGGTGCGGGTGGCTACCAGTCCGATTAGGTACTCCAGTGCCTGTAGCTTGGTGCAAAGCCCTGCGTGACGATTGCGAATTCGAAGGGTGCCGGTGAGCGCAATAACATTGGGGTCAGACATGTGCTGCGCAGCTGTCGCCACCATATCGTTATCAAAGCTGGTGTCGCCATCCAGTGCCATCACGATCTCACCGCCGCTGAGCGACAGCCCAGTGTTCAGTGATGAGACACGCCCGCCGCGTTGCCATTTGGGGATGATTTTCAGCGTTCTTTGCGATGACAGGGGTAGTTGAGGCCGTACTTTTTGCAGTGCCTGCAGGGTGTCTTGATTGCGCTCAGCCCCATCGACTATTGCCAAGATCTCGATAGGCCCCGGATAGATCTGGTGGACCAATGCCTCGATGGTGTGTTGGACTGCTTCGCCCTCGCTATAGCAGGTGACAATGCAGCTGACAACGGGTGCCGGAGAAGGCGGGGGTTCCGATGTTTTGGGTAGGCCCAGACGATAGCGAATGATGCCGGTGATAATCAGCAAATAAAGCGGCAACTCGACGGTCATGAGCACCGGAAACAATGGCCGCATTGCGTACTGAAAAATCCCACTCTCAAGCAGTAACTCATGCATAGCGACGCATCTCCTGACGCTCGGCAAGCATTCGCATTAGGGCATTGCCACTTGTCTCGTCGATGGGCGTATTGGCTGATTCCAGGGTCTGGGCGCTAAAATGAAGACCGGCGTGATTCAGTGTCTCGCTAGACTCGATAAGGCTCTGGATTTTGCCGATGAGTAATTGAGTCTCGTCTCCACCGGCCTGCGGCATCAGCACCCAAAACTCAGCCTCGCGAGTGCGGGTGCAAACATCCCCAGGTCGAGTCAGGGAGGGCAGTTGGTCAGCCAGTCCTTTGAGGAGTGCCGATAGTTCGCCGGTTGTCATGCGCGTCGCAAGCTCGGTGAGATTATCGAGTTGCAACAGCAACAGGGTGAAATGACAGCTGGCGTGTTGGGCGGCAATTTCCGACTGCCAACCCAGCAGATGCTCAAAGGCGGTGGGGTTTAACGCGCCGTTACGCTCGACTCGATGAATGGGCGTGCCCAAATCATGGTTGAACACACTCAAGCGACCGTATTCCGTAATCTGATAGCGACCTGCCTCGCGAGTGATTAATAGATCCGGGCGGTTTTCATATCGACAGATGCTGCAGCGGGCGATGACTTCGGGCTCTGTAAAGCGCTCAGCACAACGTTGGCAGCTGAAGTGCTCTAGCGGTCGGTCGTACTCAGTCCCGATATGCCGCAACCGTGCTCGACAGTTGGGGCATTGCAGGCTACCGCCCAGCGTAAAGGCGCGTTGGCTTGCTACATGGCCACAAGTAAAGCAGTGGATCGACTCATCGGGAACGATCTCTAGCGCATGGCAGTTTGGGCAAGCATCGACAAACAGGACATGGGCGCCATGGCAGCTGGGGCATAGGCGCAGACGTTCAACCAGTGCGCTGCGTTTTAACAGGCCTCGGTTAGCCAGAAGGCCGAGTAGCTCGCCGTTAGCACCGGCGCCGAAGGCCTCAAGTAGGGGGTAGCGGTAAACCTCGCGGCTGCGCCAGTCACAGATGGGACAAAGCTCTTGGCCGTTGCGCAGGGCCATATAACTGAGTATTCGTGCATCAGGTGTTTCAACGGGCAGATCACGGTAGCCGCCCACACCGGCCCAAAGCGCTTCTGCCGCTTCATGGGCGGTTTGAGCATCCTCGACATAACCATCAAGCACGTGGTCAAGCGCTATTCGGGTTGTCTCATCGGCGATCAGACGAGGGGCAGTCGCAAAGAGTGGATAGACACCGTGTCGGGGATCGGCACGCTGGGCAAGCGCTGCCTCCAGGAGTTTATCTGCCTCGAGATCAGCAATGACCAAGCCTTCCAGGCGGTCACCACCGATGACATGTGGATTGCTGCCATCACCCCAGTTAGAGAATTGCATAGATTTGCTCGCGGTCCTTTTTCAGTCATGGGACAGTCGCGGCAAAGGCTAGATTTTGGGGAGCGTGTCAACAATTCGCCGATCGGCTGAATCTGATCTACAGATGGGTGATGTCAGCTGATCCCGTTGAAGGCTTTAGTCCCTGCGCTGGGGGCTGGCGATGAGCTCAAGAATCATGTGAGGCACCGTCAGCGCGGCCAGGCCAATAAAGATAATCCGCATAAGGGCGGCATCGCTGGGTAAGCCGATGAGGAACGGCACTGCAGCAATGGCGAGTGCATAAGTTGCCAGTGTCGTTGGGGCCACGGCCTTGAGGCGCTCACGCCAGGTATCCATACCCAGATCGCGGGCGGCCAGTTCCAGATGCCGTGGGCTGTGGAGGAAGCACCAATAAGCAATAAAATACGCTAGAGGGTGCAGCACAAAGGCGGCAGGGACCAGCAGGAGTGGATCGCGCCAGTCGCTAATGGCTCGGTCTTTATGCAAGAACAAACCGGAGACTAGCAGCCCACCACCAATACCCAACGCCCAGGGGGCAGCTGCGATGATGAGAGTGGTTTGCGTGGCACCCAGCATGGCAAACAGTGATGCAACCACTTCTGGGTGAAACGCGACGGGGAGTCCGAGTATCCATAGGCCGTAACCGGTGCCCCCGAGGCGCCCAACACGCACTGCAACATCATCGCCAAAGTGCACTGCGGAGTAGAGCAGGAAAGCCGCAAGTGCTGCATTCGGCGCTAATAGCCAAAACCCCAGAACAATCGCGCTGAGGGCTAGATAGCCGGCCAGGAAACCGATCAGTCGGGTTGGGTTGTTCAGATGCAAATAACGTTTAGCAACGGCAGTATCCAGACTGCCATGGGGTAGGCCAAGAATCGCAGTGCTGATCGCAAGTACTGCATAAAGCGGCCATTGACCGGGCATCAGTGAGGCGCCAAGTGCAATGACAATCCCCACCGGGAATAACCAGAATGCAGGAGGGTGTGTCGTCTGGTTCATCGGCCTCTCCAGCTGTGCCGCCAGGCGGCTTTGAGCATGGGCAGCAAAGGTAATGCACGCAACACCGATAGTGTATCAAGTAGGGTGGGCCTAGACATGAGAAATCGAATGAGGGCGGCCGGCTCGGTCCTTTTAAATAGCTGGATATAACGCTGTGCCGCTTGCTTGGGATCCTGCCAAATTGATTCCAAAAACACCCCATCTAGCCAATCGAGGAAACGCGATCGCTTCGGGCTAGACGGTGGTCTGCCTGCCATCAGCGCGTGACTGCTGCGATCAGCCCACTCTTGTATTGCATGAAAGGCATAGCCGGTGGCCGGTCGCATACTGCCGCCAGCGGTACCGATGTTGATCCACTGCTGCTGATTGAATGGTTTAATGGCCGCCATGGGCAGGTGCCCGCTTTCGCTTCGCACCTCTGTGGCGCAATCCCATCCCCTCTCAGCAATACGCGCTTCTACCTGTTTTTTCAGTGCCGTGAGGTCGGCTTGTTCGGGAGTGAATCGCGTGTACTCAATGAGTCTTTGAGTGCGCGAGATGGGCAGTTCATAGAAGAAGCTAACGAAAGGCTGCTCATCTTCAACAAAATCCATCAATGTGACGCAATCATCTGCGCCCAAGTCCGCCCCTTCGATTTCGATGCCGTAGAAGCTCTGCCATAGCCATGGGCGTTGTAGCGACAGACTGGGCGGGCGGGAATCCAGTACGGTTCTGGCATGGATAATTGCTCCGTCATCTAGCGTTAGTTTCCAAACATCCTGTTCAAATTCCGCTTCTTTCAGAGACTTTGGTGTCGCCAGATGCCAGTCATCTCGTGCATTAATCGCTTCGAGTGCAACGGCTCTGACCTCGCTGGATCGGAGCATTTCATAGGGAATAGAGGGGGCCTGGCGCTCGATTTTTTCGTTGCCCTGGCTGACTGACCAGCGGTTCCATCGGCGTGTGATGTGATCGGCAAATGGATGGTGAGCTGGACCCCAACCGCACCAAGTTCGCTCATCAACCGGCGATGCAATGGGTTCGATAAACACAGCGCTACCGGTAAACCCGGAGCGGGCCAGTCGGGTAGCCAGGCTCATGGCCGCGGCGCCAAGGCCGACAAAAGCCAGCTCAAAGGTTTTCATGTCAGGCGTGAAAGTGTGGTCAACGCCAGCTTAACCCGCTCACGCTGCCCCAGTGATATTCGGCCATCCCAGTATTGACAGCCACGATCAACAACCCGCAGCCCGATCGCCCGATACAGTCGTGTTGCTACCCGAATGGCCTGGCGGTTCCGAAAGGGGATCAGTGCAAAGCCTTTTTCCGCTTCCCGATAATAGGTTTCGGCAAGCTCAACGGTACGGCGTATGGCGCTGCGCACCGGTTCACGATGAATGGGTCGGGCCTGGGCGATCAGCTCAGGGTCCAAATCACTCACCCAGGTGCCCGGTAGATAGCGCCGGCCCTGCTTGGCATCTTCTAGCACGTCTCGGGAGATATTAGTCAATTGCATGGCGATGCCGAGCGCTATAGCGGGTTGTTTGCCTTGGACGGGGTCTGCGCCCAGCAGCGGGCACATCATCTCGCCCACTGTGCCTGCAACGGCATAGCTGTAGTCAATGAGTGCTTGCTCATCGACAATCAGTGTCGACTGCTGGGACTCTTTCCAAGCCATCTCGGCCAAGGTTGCCAGTGGCTCTAAGTGAAGTCCTCGTCGGCTGGCCATCTCTGCAAACCCTTCGATAGGGACTGCAGCGGTGTCAGAGCGGCGGAGGGCGTCGAGAATAGTGTGAATGGTAGCCGATTCACCGCTATGTTCATCCGCTAAGTCATCAATATGGCGACAGGCAGAGTAGAGAATAGCGATATCCGCGGCGTCTTGGCTGCGGAGTAGCCGACTGGCTAGGTGGAAGCTGCTGCCGTACCGGGCCAGCACTTCGCTCGGGGTCATGCCACCTCCGCAGCTGGCGGCACCAACCGGTCAAGCACCCGGGCACTGGAGACCACGCCCGGAAGCCCAGCGCCTGGATGAGTGCCGGCACCCACTAAATAGAGGTTATCCAGGCCTTCGGCGCGGTTATGAAACCGGAACCATGCGGACTGGCGAAACAGCGGTGCGATACTAAAGCCACTGCCATGGACGCTTTGGTAGTTACTGCGAAAATCATGCGGCGTCATAAAAAACGGCTCGCGGATATGCTGACTTAGGCCTGGCATGATCGATGTCTCAAGTGCCTCGATGATTCGCTGCTGAAGGCGGGGACCTTCGTGATCCCAGTCGATATCGCCCTGCAGATTGGGCACTGGCGCCAATACATAAAAACTATCATGCCCATCCGGTGCAAAGCTGGGGTCCGTGGCTGTAGGGCGATGCAGATAGAGCGAAAAATCCTCTGATAGCACTTTGCGATCAAAGATATCCTTCAGTAATTCCTTGTAGCGCTCGCCCAGCCAGATCGTGTGATGGGCAATATCCGGATACTGGCGATCGGTACCGAAATAGAGAACAAAAAGCCCCATGGAAGTCTGCGCCAGGTTGCGTTTAACGCGACTGACGAGTGGTGGTTTTTCCAGCAACTCGCCGTACAAATGCATCGGATCGAGATTGGAGATAAAAAGATCAGCGTTTAGAGTTCGGCCGTTGTCTAAAGTCGCAGAACTGATCCGGCGGCCGTCGCGATGTAATGCCACTACGCTACGAGCGTTTTCAACGCGAACGCCATGCCGCTCCAACAGTCCAGCTAGCGCATCGACCAAAGCGCCGGTGCCGCCCATCGCAAAGTGCACGCCCCATTCCCGCTCAAGGTAGTGAATCAGCCCATAGATGCAGGTGGTATCAAACGGATTACCACCGACGAGTAGCGGCTGGAGGGAGAGCGCTCGCCGTAAGTAGGGGTGTTCGATATGGCTTGAGACCATATCCCAGACGCTGCGGTCGAAACGCAATTTCAACAGCCGCGGGATTTGGCGGATCATAAAACTAGCGCGATGAAAGGGCTGATCACCTAATTCTTTGAATCCAATATCAAACAGGGCTTTTGATTCGGCTAGCAGGCCGTGATAGCCGGCCACGTCTTTTGGATTAAAGCGTGCGATCTCCGCTTCCATCTTTTCAATCCCTGGGCCGTAATCAAAATGGGAATTGTCGGGGAAGCGGAAGCGGTACCAAGGATCCAATGGGGTCAGCGTGACGTGATCAGCAATTTCTTCACCAAAAAGCGCGAACAATTCGGCAAATAAAAATGGCGCCGTAATGACGGTCGGGCCCGCATCATGGCGATACCCACCGCGCTCAAAAACCTGCGCTCTACCGCCCAGTCGCGGACAGCGGTCAACCAGAGTAACTTCATGGCCTCTTGCACGAAGCCGCAGTGCCGCGGCAATGCCACCGAAGCCACCACCGAGCACGACGGTGTTCATCAGTTTTAAGCCTCGCTTGTTGGGGGCAGTATGTCAGCCGTATGGCTATCGGCTTTGTGTTGTAACCGGCTTAATAGTTCCTGGATCACACCGCGCAATGGTGTGGGAAGATTTTGAACCTCACCGGCAGCGCGCTTAAGGGCGGCCTGGGCATGTTTCAGGCACTGACGGCTATTTCGATGATGAAGGGTGGCGTGCAGCGGGTGCAGATACAAGGGGCCTGCAGAATGGGTGTTGATGCCAGGCAAGTCATCCAGATCATCGATGATTTGATACGCCAGCCCAATGGATGACCCCAGCCGGTTTGCAGTGCTCTGCTGCTCTGCGTTGAGCCCAATGCCGATTGCAAACTCAATAAATGGGGCCGTCTTGGCGCGGGTCGCCGTCAGATAGGCTTGAAATGACTGTGTCGATGGCTTTTGAGCACACCTGAGCTCGATGCTTTGCCCGCCAATAACGCGGGCGGCGCAATCGCTCATGGCCGCTATCAGACCGGAGACATTGGTCGTGTCTTTAATGCTAGCGGCAGCTTTGAAGCTGAGCGCCATTAGCAAATCACCTGTGCACAGCGCGATGTCATCACCAAACAATGCTCTGACTGTTTGTTGGCCGCGCCGATAGTTATCTCGGTCGCTAATGTCGTCGTGAATTAAAGAGGCGTTATGCAAGAGCTCGCAAGCAGCCGCTGCGGCAATTGCGTCTTGTTCGTTAAAGGAAATCGAGGCACTGGCAAGCGCTAACTTTGCGCGCATTCTCTGCCCACCTGTATTCAGATGGTAGTGCGCCGCATCCCTGCTTGGGGTAGGGGGCATCGACTCTAAAAGCGCGATCATAAGCTGATCAACCGCTTCTAATGACGCGATGCCAGGATGAGCCGTTGCTGTTGGAGTGCTGACATCCATCATGGCCAATTGAGTCACCTCAATGCTGGGCCGAAAGGATCGCCTGCCGGAGCGTGGCTCCGGCAGGCTTTGGGGGTTGCCTGTCCTAAAAGAACAGGCGGACGGTTAGGCCCAATTAGGCCTGTGCGCCGCCCTCTGCCTCGGACTTGCGAATAGCAATCGCGAGGATCAGGATGCCAAACACCGCCTTGGCGACGATATCCGCAATCGTGTAACCCACTTCCACGGCCGTAACCGCAGCACCGCCGGTGAAACCGATCAGCGGGAAGAGGAAGACGATTGGGTAGAACAACCAAGAGACGACGACAAGCGTTGCGGCGCCGTTGATCAGGCCGCGCACGTTCTCAGGCTGCTTGTTGATCGAACCCTTCAGGCCGACTACCAGCTGGTAGACGATGTAGATGAAAGGAATCATCGAGAGCACCCAGAAGGTGAACCGTGTGCCGGAATCCTCAGCAACCTCACCCGGATACCCGAGAATAATCATCAGCGCTGCAGCACCACCCAGCCAAACGCTCTTTGAGATGGTTTCGTCACGAGCAAGACGCATGACCAAAATCAACTCAATGAGCAGCAGCGGTACGGTCAGCAGCCAGTCAACATAGCGGTATGCCTGGTTGAACGGCGAGCCGGTGACTTCAAGCATGCCGCCGGTGACCGAAAAAGCGGCGTCCCAAGACAACATAATTTGGAGATAGTGGTAGGCAGCAATTGCTGTTACCAGACCGGAAATCGTGACAGCCATCCGGTAAGCCGGAGCAACATGACTGCGAGAAAACCAGAGGAACAATGTTGCAGCCGCCATAACGGCGAGACCGAACGAGAAGGCATTGGCAATGAATGTGTATTGCCCGAGACTCAATGAAGCGAGATCCATCCTTCATCCTCCTAACATTTACGCGTAAAAACTAACCGAAGCTTACGCCCCATCATGGTGCGCGTCAAAGTCTAATTGCACTAAAATATGACGCAAAAATGACAGATCACAACCATGCACAAAATATTTCTATACTTAAAGAATGTTCCAACTATTCGCTAACCGCGTATATCGCCATTTATTGGCCGCCTTGCTGGCTGCGTGACTGCCCCGGCTTGGCAGTGATACTACTGTTATAGATAACTTTTGGTACCGCCATGTCGTATTTTTTATCGCGAGGATGAGAGAGACGTACTGATCCTCTATGTCATGCGGGAGGAGCGCCAGCTTCGTGCCTACATGCTGGGTAGCAGCTGATTGGCAACACCCAACAATCCCGCTATACTCTGCATCTTGATTACAGGCGCGTAGCTCAGCTGGTTAGAGCACCACCTTGACATGGTGGGGGTCGGTGGTTCGAGTCCACTCGTGCCTACCAAATTCTTCGACAAACAATGCATGTGGCCTTTGGTATGGGTCACCACTGTGGAGCCTTTCTCCCATGCCCCAGATTACCCTCCCGGACGGCAGTCAGCGCGACTACGCCGAGCCACTATCTGTATTGGATGTCGCCGCTGATATTGGTCCCGGGCTTGCCAAAGCCACGGTGGCCGGTCGCGTCAACGGCAAGTTGGTTGATGCTTGTGATCTGATCACGGGCGACGCTGAACTGCAGATCATTACTCCGAAAGATCCTGAGGGCGTCGATATTATTCGGCACTCCTGCTGTCATCTTTTGGGCCAGGCCGTCAAACAGCTCTATCCAGAAGCACAGATGGCCATCGGCCCGGTCATCGAAGACGGCTTCTACTACGACATCCGTTTTGACGCCGGTTTTCACCCAGAAGACCTCGAGCGCATTGAGCAGCGGATGGCCGAGCTGATTGATCAGGAATATGACGTCATTAAAAAGGTGACGCCGCGCTATGAGGTGCTGCAGTTATTCCGTGAACGCGGCGAGGACTACAAGGTCCAGTTGGTCGAGGCCATGCCTGACGTTGAGGCGATGGCGCTCTACCACCATCAGGAATATGTTGATATGTGTTTGGGCCCGCATGTGCCCAACACCCGTTTCCTGAAAGCCTTTAAGCTGACCAAATTGGCTGGTGCCTATTGGCGCGGTGATGCCAGCAATGAAATGCTGCAGCGTGTCTACGGCACGGCCTTTGCTGACAAAAAGGCGCTGAAAGGCTACCTGCAGTTTATTGAAGAAGCGCAAAAGCGTGATCATCGGCGCATTGCCCGCAGCCAAGACCTTTTTCATCTGCAGGATGAAGCGCCCGGCATGGTGTTTTGGCACCCCAATGGCTGGCGGATCTACACGGTGCTGCAGAATTATCTGCGCGGCCGGCTGGAAACGCATGGCTATCAGGAAATTCGCACGCCTGAGCTCGTCGACCGCAGCCTCTGGGAGCGCTCCGGGCACTGGGAGAAATTCCGCGAGGATATGTTCACGACGCATTCTGAGCATCGCGACTATGCCGTTAAGCCCATGAACTGTCCCTGCCATGTGCAGGTTTATAATCAGGGGCTAAAAAGCTATCGCGATTTGCCGATTCGCTTCTCAGAATTTGGCAACTGTCACCGTAACGAGCCTTCAGGCACGTTGCATGGGCTGATGCGGGTGCGCAATTTCGTCCAAGACGATGCGCATATTTTCTGTAGTGAGGATCAGCTCCAGGCTGAAGTCTCCGCCTTTCTCGATTTGGCCTGTGAGGTCTATCGCGACTTTGGTTTTGATGATGTGCAGGTGGCACTCTCCACCCGCCCAGAGAAGCGCGTGGGTGAAGATGCGCTCTGGGATCGGGCCGAGGCAGCACTTGAGAAAGCGCTTGATCACAAAGGTATGGAGTGGCGCATTAACCCGGGCGAGGGCGCGTTTTACGGGCCTAAAATCGAGCTGTCGATGCGCGACTGCCTCAACCGGGTCTGGCAGTGCGGCACGATGCAGGTGGATTTCTCGATGCCAGGGCGTTTGGGTGCCGAGTATGTGACCGAATCTGGTGATCGAGCCGTGCCGGTGATGCTGCATCGGGCCATCTTTGGCTCTTTTGAGCGTTTTATCGGCGTGTTGACCGAGCACTACGGCGGAGACTGGCCCGTGTGGCTGGCGCCAGTGCAGGCGCAGGTCATTAATATTACCGATCGCCAGGCCGAATATGCCGAAGAAGTCCGGAAACACCTGAGCGAAAAAGGGTTTCGGGTTGAATCCGACTTGAGGAACGAGAAGATCGGCTTTAAGATTCGCGAACACACAATTCGGCGTGTGCCTTACATGCTTGTTGTTGGAGATCAGGAGCGTGACACCGGTCAGGTGGCGGTCCGCACTCGCACGGGCGAGGATCTTGGGGCGATGACGCTGAATGAATTTATTGAACGCCTAGATGCGGATATCGGGCGTCTGGGCAGGACATTACTGGAGGATTGAAGGATCGCTATACGCAGAAAGCCGGGGGCTCGCCGCCAGCAGCCCGGCGCTGGTGAAAACCGGCGCATCAATGAAGAGATTCAAGTCTCTCAGGTTCGCCTGATCGATGAAAATGGAGAGCAGGTCGGCGTCGTCGATATCGAGGATGCGATTGCTAGGGCAACAGCTGTAGAGCTGGATGTCGTTGAGCTTGACCCAAATGCTGATCCGCCCGTTTGTCGAATCATGGATTTCGGCAAATGGAAGTTTGAGCAATCCAAAAAGCAGCAGGCAGCCAAGAAGAAGCAGAAACAGATCCAGGTTAAGGAAATTAAATTCCGACCCGGAACTGATTCCGGAGACTATGAGGTTAAGCTTAGGAATCTCAAGCGTTTTCTTGAAGATGGCGATAAGGTAAAGATCACATTGCGCTTTCGGGGTCGGGAGATGGCCCACCAGGAGCTGGGTGCCGAGCTTCTTGAGCGCGTAGAACATGACCTCGAGGCTCATGCAGTCGTCGAGCAGCGGCCCAAGATCGAGGGCCGGCTGATGGTCATGACGATGTCACCCCGCAAGGGGAAATAGGGAAGGACTGACAACCTTCCTCGGGTGAGCTCCCGGCCGCGCCGGGAGTTCTTGTTTGTGGCAATGGAGTAACGGTTCATGCCAAAAATTAAGACGAACCGTGGCGCCGCCAAGCGCTTTCGCAAAACGGCCAGTGGCCGGTTTAAGCGGGCGCGGGCCTTCGCTAATCACATCCTGACCAAAAAGGATGCGAAGCGTAAGTCCAGGCTGCGTGCCACCACGCTAGTGTCAGAGCAGGACACGCCGGCAATCCGGCGGATGCTGCCCTACGTTTGATAGTTACTGAACTAAGAGGATTCTGAAGATGGCCAGAGTAAAGCGTGGCGTCATTGCGCGCCGCCGCCACAAGAAGGTCCTCGGCAAGGCGAAAGGCTACTACGGTGCACGTCGTAAGACGTTCAAGGTAGCTAAACAGGCGGTCATCAAGGCCGGCCAATACGCCTACCGGGATCGCCGGGTCCGCAAGCGCGAGTTTCGTGCTCTGTGGATTCAGCGCATAAATGCCGCCGCTCGCATCAATGGGCTGTCCTACAGCCGTTTGATGAATGGATTAAAGCGTGCGGAAATCGAGGTAGACCGCAAGGTCCTTGCCGATATGGCCGTGCATGACAGTGTGGGTTTTGCCGCACTGGCCGAGCGCGCCAAGGCTGCGCTGGCTTAAGTCACTCGCAGTGTGACGGCCAAACAGGGGGGAAGGCCGTTGTCTTCCCCCTTTTTTATTTGCAGGCGGAAAAGATCATGAGTGATCAGCTCAAGACGTTGACCGACAAGGCACATGCCGCGGTCGATGCAGCCGATAGTGTGGCGGCATTGGATGAGGTGCGTGTCGCCTATCTGGGCAAAAAAGGAGCGCTGACAGAGCAGCTCAAGACGCTCGGGGCACTGCCCGCAGCAGAGCGCCCAGCGGCCGGTCAGGCCATTAATGCGGCCAAGCAGCAAGTCAGCGAATGGCTGGAAGCCCGGCGGGCAACGCTTGAGAAAGCCGAGCTGGATGCCGCACTAGAGAGAGACCGAGTGGATGTCACATTGCCCGGGCGTGGTGAGCTCCCCGGTGGACTGCATCCCATTACCCGGACGCTTGAGCGCATAGAGGCCATGTTCAACGGCGTCGGTTTTGCCGTTGCTGAGGGCCCTGAAGTCGAAGACGATCATCACAATTTTGAGGCGTTGAACATACCAGCCGATCATCCGGCTCGAGCTATGCACGATACGTTTTATTTTGATGCCCACCATCTGCTGCGCACGCACACCTCGCCGGTACAGATACGGGTGATGGAGGGGCAGGGCGCGCCCGTGCGTGTGATCGCCCCTGGGCGGGTTTATCGGTGTGATTCCGATTTGACCCATACCCCGATGTTTCATCAAGTCGAGGGCTTGGTGGTTGATGAGGACGTGACCTTTGGTGATCTGAAGGCGGTCTTGGATGACTTTGTAAAAGCTTTCTTTGAAGACGATTTGGCCCTGCGTTTCCGGCCATCCTACTTTCCGTTTACCGAGCCCTCTGCTGAGGTCGATGTGGAGTGCATGTTCTGTCATGGCGATGGCTGCCGAGTTTGCAGCGGTAGTGGCTGGCTGGAGATTTTGGGTTGCGGAATGGTCCATCCAGCCGTTTTTGAATCGGTCGGCATTGATGCAGAGCGTTACCGTGGCTATGCCTTTGGAATGGGGGTCGAGCGATTGGCGATGCTGCGCTACGGCGTTAACGACCTGCGCATTTTCTTTGAGAACGACCTGCGCTTTTTGCGCCAGTTTCGCTAGGAGCGCGCGATGAGAATCAGTGAACAATGGTTGCGCGAATGGGTGGCGTTATCCACTGATGTGCATGGACTTGCCCATCAGCTGACCATGGCCGGGCTTGAGGTGGATGCGATTGAGCCTGCTGCACCGGCATTCAGTGGTGTGGTGGTTGGCGAGATTACCCATTGCGAGCAGCACCCCGATGCCGAGCGTTTAAAAGTCTGTCAGGTGGATGATGGCACTGGTGAGCCAAAAACGGTGGTTTGTGGTGCGCCCAATGCAGCCGCCGGACTTAAAGTACCGTTTGCCACGGTGGGTGCCCGACTGCCGGGCGATATGAAGATTAAGGCCGCCAAGCTGCGTGGTGTTAAGTCGTTTGGCATGTTGTGCGCGGCCCGAGAGCTGGGTCTGTCCGAGGATAGTGAGGGGCTTATGCCGCTGCCGGCTGACGCGCCGGTGGGTGAAGATTTCAGAGCGTGGCTGAACCTTGATGACAATGTCATTGAAGTGGAGCTCACGCCCAATCGGAGTGACTGCCTGAGCATGGCAGGTGTCGCGCGCGAAGTTGGGGTGCTCACTGATCAGACGGTGACGCCGCCCGACGTTGCTTCGGTGAGCGCGACGATTGACGATCGCCTCTCGGTGACATTAAGCGCTGATAACGCCTGTCCGCGTTACTGCGGACGAGTGATTCGCGGGGTGGATACCCAAGCGCCCACGCCGATGTGGTTGCGCGAGCGACTGCGTCGGGCAGGTATTCGACCGCTGAGTATTGCCGTTGATATCACCAATTACCTGATGCTCGAGCTAGGACAACCCATGCATGCCTTTGATGCAGCCAAGCTCAGCGGCGGTATTGATGTGCGTTGGGCCCGCGTGGGGGAATCGCTTGCGTTGCTGAATGGCGAGACAGTAGAGCTTGCTGAGAACACATTGGTGATTGCGGATGGCAACGGGGCGGTTGCGATGGCCGGTGTGATGGGAGGAGAAGTAACAGCGGTCAGTGACAGCACCCAAGATGTATTCCTTGAGGCCGCCTTCTTTGCGCCTTCAGCCGTTGCAGGACGTGCCCGCCAGTACGGACTGCATACCGATTCCAGTCATCGATTCGAGCGCGGTGTCGATCCGCAACTATGCAAAGTAGCGATAGAGCGAGCCAGTGCATTGCTGATCGAATTGGCCGGAGGCCAGGCTGGGCCCGTTGTGGAGGCGATCGATCAATCACACATGCCTGCCCGAGCGCCCGTAGCGCTGCGGCCTGAACGCGCGAATGCCTTGCTGGGTACCGAGATATCAGCTGATGAGATGCGCAGTACGTTGACGCGTTTAGGGATGCCGCCGAGTGCAGATGGCAATAACGCCTGGCAGGTCACGCCACCGAGCTGGCGCTTTGATATCACCCGCGAGGTGGATCTGATTGAGGAGATTGCTCGGATTCACGGTTATGACCGGCTGCCGAGTCGACGCGCGGCTGCGCCATCTGCTATTCCGGCCCGCCCAGAGTCGCGTATTGCCTTGGCGCGAGTGCGCAACCTACTGGTCGATCGCGGCTATCAGGAGGCCATTAGCTACAGCTTCGTTGCCAAAGAGTTGCAGGCCGCGTTAGATCCTGACTACACCCCCTTAGCCCTGGCCAACCCTCTGTCGGCTGATTTAGGGGTGATGCGCACATCGTTGTGGCCTGGACTGGTCCGTGCCTTGCAGCATAACCGCAATCGGCAAATGCAGCGGGTGCGGTTGTTCGAGACGGGGCTGCGTTTTCGCGGTGATCTGAATGATCTGACCCAAACACCGATGGTGGCCGGCGTGGCCGCAGGTAATGCCTCCGAGGGCCATTGGGATCAGCGTGATCGTGCGCTGGATTTCTTTGATGTTAAAGGGGATGTGCAGGCCCTGATGGCGCTTGCTGTACCCGGCGACGCCGTACGTTTTGAGCCCTGTGAACATCCAGCGCTGCATCCTGGGCAAAGCGCGGCCATCATCATGGACGGTGAGCATGTCGGCTTGCTCGGTAAAGTGCATCCGGCCGTGGCTGCGCAGTTGGATCTTGATGGCGCTGTCTATCTTTTTGAGATCGAGCAGTCGATTTTTGCTCGCCATTCGGTGCCGGCTTTCTCGGCGATTTCTCGATATCCGGCCATTCGCCGTGATCTGGCGGTGGTGGTGGATGAATCAGTGACTGCGCAAGCGGTCCAGGATTGCATCATTGCCGCGGGTGGCGATGTCTTAAGCGGGGTGCACCTGTTTGATGTCTATCGCGGGCGCGGTGTTAGTGAAGGGTGTAAAAGTCTCGCCATAGGATTGATTCTTCAGGACTATTCGCGCACTCTTACCGATGACGAAGTGGATGCGCTGCAGCAGCGCATTATTGCCGCACTCAGCGATCAGCTGGGAGCAGGGCTCAGGGAGTGATCATTCGATGGCATTGACAAAAGCGGACATGGCCGAGCGCCTGTTCGAAGAGGTTGGGCTGAACAAGCGCGAAGCCAAAGAGCTTGTCGAGAGTTTCTTTGAGGAGATTCGCAGCGCGCTTGAAAGCGGCACGGCCGTCAAGCTCTCGGGCTTTGGCAACTTCGATATTCGAGATAAAAATGAGCGCCCTGGGCGTAACCCGAAAACCGGCGAAGAAATTCCCATCTCCGCCCGTCGAGTGGTGACGTTCCGCCCCGGGCAAAAGCTCAAAGCAAGGGTAGAGGCTTATGCTGGACGCGAGCAGTAACGACGAGCTGCCGCCGATTCCGGCGAAACGCTATTTCACTATTGGTGAGGTCAGCGATCTATGTGGTGTTAAGCCGCATGTACTGCGCTATTGGGAGCAAGAGTTCACGCAGCTCAATCCGGTCAAGCGTCGTGGCAATCGTCGCTATTACCGACGTCAGGACGTGATTCTGATTCGCCAAATTCGATCGCTGCTCTATCAGCAAGGATTTACTATCGGCGGAGCCCGCCAGCAATTGACCGGTGAAGGCGCCCGTGATGATGCCAACCAACGCCAGCAGATTATTCGTC
>CBFIIM010000022.1:0-2419 GCA_965662395.1 Spiribacter sp.
GATGGGCTTTGAAAAAGACCCCAGCGAGTACATCGATATGGCCGGCCAACGCGTGGTCGTGCTCGGTGGTGGTGACACCGCAATGGACTGCAACCGCACCGCCCTGCGGCAGGGGGCGAGCAGCGTTACCTGTGCTTATCGGCGTGACGAGCAGAACATGCCAGGCTCACGACGCGAAGTCTCCAATGCCAAAGAAGAAGGCGTGGAGTTTTTGTTTAACCGCCAACCGGTGGAGATTGTCGGTGAGAACGGCGTGGAGGGCGTCAAAGTAGTGGAGACCCAGCTGGGCGCACCGGATGAGCGCGGCCGTCGTCAGCCCGAGGTGATTCCCGGCAGCGAAGCCATCATCCCGGCCGATCGGGTCATCATTGCCTTTGGCTTTCGCCCGGACCCGCCTGAGTGGTTTGATGATCACGGCATCACGGTCGATGAGCGCGAGCGAGTCAAAGTGGCCAAGGGCGGCAAGCATCCGTTTCAAACCGACAACCCTAATGTGTTTGCCGGGGGCGACATGGTCAGAGGCTCGGATCTGGTCGTTACCGCTGTGTGGGAAGGACGCGAGGCCGCCAAGGGCATTCTGGCCTACTTGGGTGTCTAGGCAGGGCGTGGGTGATGACTGAGCTGAAAAACGACCGTTTTCTGCGAGCTTTGCTCAAAGAGCCGGTCGATCGCACACCCGTTTGGATTATGCGCCAAGCCGGCCGCTATCTGCCGGAGTACCGCGAAGTCCGGGCAAAAGCCGGTGGCTTCATGGACCTGTGCACCAATCCCGAGTTGGCCTGCGAAGTCACGCTTCAGCCGCTGCGACGCTTCGATCTGGATGCCGCCATTCTGTTTTCCGATATCCTGACCGTCCCCGACGCCATGGGCCTTGGTCTGTACTTCGAAGCCGGCGAAGGGCCGCGGTTTGAGCGCACAGTGCGTGATGCCGCCACGGTAGATGCCCTACCGGTACCGGATATCGACAGCGAACTGCGCTATGTCACCGATGCAGTCAGCCTAATCCGCCGCGAGTTAAACGGCCGGGTCCCACTGATCGGCTTCTCTGGCAGTCCCTGGACGCTTGCGACCTACATGGTCGAAGGCGGCAGTAGCAAAGATTTCCGGCACATCAAAGCCATGGCCTATGACGCCCCGGACGTGCTTGAGCGCCTGCTGACTAAAATCGCAAAAGCGGTGACTGCCTACCTGAATGCCCAGGTCGAGGCTGGCGCTCAGGCGCTGATGATTTTTGACACCTGGGGCGGGGCACTGGCCCATCATCTCTATCCAAAATTCTCTCTGGCCTTTGCCGAGCAAATTATCGATGGACTGATTCGCGAGCGTGATGGCCGGCGAATCCCCGTCGTGTTCTTCACCAAAGGCGGTGGGCTGTGGCTTGACCGCATTGCCGATTGCGGTGCCGATGGCCTTGGCCTTGACTG
This sequence comes from Spiribacter sp., assembly GCA_965662395.1. GTDB lineage: Bacteria > Pseudomonadota > Gammaproteobacteria > Nitrococcales > Nitrococcaceae > Spiribacter. Next base: position 1,425 of record CBFIIM010000022.1, read on the forward strand.
GACAATCTCTCTGACCGATGCCCGCCGGATTGCCGGTGATCGGGTTGCCCTTCAGGGCAACTTAGACCCCAGCACGCTGTATGCCAGCCCTGAAGTGATCCGCGGCGAAGTCGCTCGGGTGCTGTCCGAATTTGGTCACGGCAGTGGTCATGTCTTTAACCTGGGCCATGGCGTCCACCCCCAGATCCCGCCCGAGCATGTCGCGGCGATGGTCGAGGCGGTGCACGAACTCAGCCCTGCCTGGCATGGCCACTAAAAAGCCACGCATCCTCTCCGCCGGCGTCGTCCCCGTACGTGCGCAGGCCGGAGAGTGGCAATTCCTGCTGTTGCGCGCTTATCAATACTGGGACTTCCCCAAAGGCCGAACCGAAGCGGGCGAGACACCGCTGGATGCCGCCAAGCGCGAGGTCCAGGAAGAAACCGGCATCACCGATTTGCAGTTTCACTGGGGCGAGGACTTTGTGGAAACCGGCCCTTATGCCCGTGGCAAAGTCGCGCGTTACTATCTGGCCGAGACGCGCGAAATTGAGGTGGTACTGGGGATTGCGCCGGAGTTGGGAACGCCCGAGCATCATGAGTGGCGCTGGGTTGATCGTAAAACCGCCTATCGGCTGACTGCCCCGCGGGTCCATCAGGTACTAGACTGGGTGTTCGAGCGGCTGCCCGAGCAGCCGGACACATGATTCAGGAGAGGCTGTCTTGAGAAACGACCCTGCTGCCGGACTGCACTATCCATCGACCCGACCACGTCGTCTGCGTCGCGATGACTTTACCCGCCGTCTGGTGCGTGAGCATGCGCTAAGCGTGGATGATCTGATCCAGCCGGTGTTTGTAATCGAAGGCAAGGATCGCACCGAAGCTGTTCCCTCCATGCCCGGCGTTCAGCGAATGAGCATTGACCGACTCGAAGCTGAAGCCGAGACGCTGGCAAAGCTTGGCGTGCCGGCGATCGCTTTATTCCCGGTCACACCGACTGAAGCCAAGAGCGATGATGC
>CBFIIM010000022.1:2429-18113 GCA_965662395.1 Spiribacter sp.
TGGAACCCTCAGGGTTTGGCCCAGCGCGCCGTCAGGGCCATTAAAGCCCGAGTCCCCGAGCTAGGCGTCATCACGGATGTCGCATTGGATCCGTTTACCTCGCACGGGCAGGACGGATTGCTGGATGAAACCGGCTATGTCGCCAACGACATCACACTCGAGGCGCTGGTGCGACAGGCCCGCTCACACGCCGAGGCCGGTGCCGATATCGTGGCGCCTTCCGACATGATGGATGGCCGCATCGGCGCAATCCGACAGGCACTAGAGGCCGATGGCTGCACCGAGACGCGCATTCTGGCCTATGCCGCTAAATATGCCTCAGCGTTCTATGGGCCATTCCGCGATGCCGTAGGCTCGGCGGGCAACCTGGGCAGCGGTGACAAACGCACCTATCAAATGGATCCCGGCAATGGCTATGAGGCGCTGCGCGAGGTCGGAATGGACCTAGCCGAGGGCGCCGATATGATCATGATCAAACCCGGTATGCCCTATTTGGATGTGATCCGTCGGGTCAGAGATCACTTTCAGGTGCCAACGTTTGCCTACCAGGTCAGTGGTGAATACGCCATGCTCAACGCCGCGTTTGACAACGGCTGGCTGGATCGAAAAGCCTGTGTCTTGGAAGCGCTGTTAGGGTTTAAACGCGCCGGCGCCGATGCGGTGCTGACCTACTTTGCCAAAGAAGTGGCTGGCTGGCTGGCCGAGCGCTAAGCCAACCCCACAACGGAGGTACTCATGGATCTTTATGCCGTTTTCGGCCATCCGGTCGGCCATTCACTCTCCCCCCGCATTCACCGCTTGTTTGCCAGTGAGACCGCTCAGCAAATGACCTACGAGCGCCGCGAACCCCCAATGGAGGGTTTTACCGCTGCCATTCACGCCTTTCGGGACGAGGGGGGCCAAGGCGCCAACGTCACTGTGCCCTTCAAAGAAGAGGCTTGGACTCTGGCAGACCAACGGAGTGAACGCGCCGAGCGTGCGGGGGCTGTCAACACACTAATCTGCGGGTCCGCATTCTATGGCGATAATACCGACGGCGAGGGACTGATCAATGACCTGCGCAACAACTTAGGCGTCGGACTGGCGGGCAAACGCATTCTAATGGTGGGCGCCGGCGGTGCGGCACGGGGTGTGCTGGCGCCGTTGCTGGCCGAACAGCCGGCCCATTTGGTAGTGGCCAATCGCACCGCTGACAAGGCGCTGATCCTAGCCAAAGCCTTTGATGACATCGGCTCGGTAGAAGGCTGCGGTCTCAATGAACTGGCGGGTGAGCGCTTTGAGGTGGTCATCAACGCAACCTCCAGCGGGCTTGCCGGCGAAACCCCAAATCTGCCGGCCAGTGTGGTGGCCGATGGCGCCACCGCCTATGACATGTTCTACGATGCCGAGCCCACACCGTTTTTGCGCTGGGCAGATCAGCATGGTGCCTACCGCCTGTCAGATGGTCTGGGCATGCTGGTCGAACAGGCCGCCGCCTCGTTTGAGCTATGGCGACGGATTCGCCCGACCACCGCACCGGTGATTGAGGCCCTGCGTCACGATATGCGGCCCTAGATCCGGGCGGGTTTAATCACCGTCACGGTGCTGGTGCATCACGCTGATGTAGTGATGGGTTGAATAAGTAAAACGCTCACGCTCTTCATCAGTCAGCGGGCGCACCGCTCGTGCAGGACTGCCCAGATACAGATAACCACTCTCAAGCCGCTTACCCGGCGGCACCAGCGTGTTAGCGCCGATAATCACCTCGGGCTCAGTGATGGATTCATCCAACAAAATCGCGCCCATGCCCACCAACACCCGATCACCCACCGTGCAGGCATGTACCACCGCGCGATGGCCCACGGTGACATCCTCACCAATAATCGCGGCATGGCCGGCTTGGTAAGGGCCTTTATGTGCCACATGCACGATCGCGCCATCTTGGATATTGCTGCGCGCACCGACTTCAATCCGATGCACATCCCCGCGTAACACCGCCGTCGGCCAAACCGATACAGACTGACCCAGGGTGACATCGCCAATCACTACAGCAGCCGGATGCACCCAGGCACTGTCGGGGATACGGGGCTCAATACCTTGGTAGGACTCAATCATACGGGCTCCTTACGTCATCGTGACCAGTTCTTCGGCACTGGTGGGATGGATCGCTACGGTGTCATCCAGATCGCGTTTGGTCGCACCCATTTTTAGGGCGACGGCAAAGCCCTGCAAAATCTCATCGCTGGCCACACCGAATAAATGAATCCCCACAACCCGTTCCTCCTGACCAACACACACCAGCTTCATCGTGGTGGGCTGCTTGGCCTCGACCGGGGCTAAGGCAAAATCCATTGGGGTAAATCGGCTGTCGTAGACACGCACTGCATCACCATGCTCAGCCCGCGCCTGCGCTTCGGTCAAACCCACAGTGCCAATCGGGGGATGGGTGAACACCACCGTCGGCACATCACGGTAGTCCAACCGACGATCTGCCTGCCCCCCCCAAAGTCGGTCGGCCAGACGACGGCCGGCGGCAATGGCAACGGGTGTCAACGGATAGGGATTATCGGTCACATCCCCCAACGCAAAGATATGCGGCTGATTGGTGGCCTGCCAATCATCCACCGGAATGGTTCCCCGCTCACTCAGCTGAACGCCTGCTGCATCCAGCCCCAGGTCATCGGTATTTGGCAGCCGACCGATTGCCCAAATCACTTGATCCAGGTTCTCAAGCGTACGGCCATCCTCGGCATGCAACGTATATCCTCCCCAATCGGCCTCAAGCCCGATCGGCGTAAAACCGCTGACCAGTTGTGGACCATGGGCAGCAATGGATTCGACATAGGCGCTTTGAATCGCTTCATCAAATTCACGCAAAGGACGCTCGCGCCGCACCACTAACTGAACCTGACTGCCCAGCTGCTGCAGCACGCCGGCCAGCTCCACGGCGATATAACCGGCCCCAACGACCGCCACTTTTTGTGGTTGATCCTGCAGCGCAAAGAACCCGTCAGAATCAATACCCAGGTCACCCCCAGGAATACCCGGGCGCCCCGGCACACCGCCTGTGGCAATCACAAAGCGCTCGGCTTGATAGCGCACACCGTCCACCTCGATGGCATGCGGATCAACAAACCGCGCAAATCCGCAAATCACATCTACGCCAGACTTATCGAGGTTGCGATCATAAATGCCGTTAAGCCGCTCAATATAGGCATCCCGTGCAGCCACCAGTACCGACCAGTCAAGCCGCGGAGTGATCTCGCCAAAACCGTAGTCGCCGGCACGCGCCATCACCTCGGCCGCATGGGCCGCCTGCCACATAACTTTTTTGGGCACACAGCCTACATTCACACAGGTACCGCCCAGCCGGCCTGACTCCACCACCGCACAGCGCGCGCCGTAGGCAGCGGCTCGGCGGGCGGTGGCAATGCCGCCGCTGCCGCCACCAATGCAGATAAGATCATAGGGTTTGGCCTGCGCTGTCATGTCCGACTCCTGTTAACCTGTTGCTCTTGGAATTCTCGCATACCTTGAGAACCTGACAGGGAGATCTTCTGCAAGCCATGACTAATCCACTGCTTGAGACTGACGGCCTTCCACGCTTTGATGCAATCACCCCAGAGCAGATTCAACCGGCGATAGACCAGGTGCTTGCCGAGAATCGCCAAGCCATCCAGGCCATCACTGCCGAGGCAGGCCCGCATACCTGGTACAGTCTGGCAGCGCCGCTCGAGCGACTGGAGGATCGGCTTGAGAAAGCTTGGTCACCGGTCTCACATTTAAATGCCGTGATGAACAGCGAGGCACTGCGGCAAGCCTACAACGCCTGTCTGCCAGCACTCTCTGCCTATCACACCGAAATGGGGCAAAACCGCGACCTGTACCAGGCGTTTCGTGCGCTTCGCAACGACTCAAGCTTTGATCAGCTGGAACAGCCGCAGCGCCAAACCATTGAGCATGCGCTAAGAGACTTTGAGCTGGCGGGTGTCGCCCTTGAGGACAAGGCCAAACAACGTTACGCCGAGATCGCTGCACGACTTGCCGAGCTTTCCTCGCGTTTTCAGGAGAATCTACTCGACGCCACGCAGGCCTGGCATCAGGATATTGATGATGCCGATGCACTGGCCGGGATCCCGGAATCCGCACTGGGGGTGATGCGCCAAAATGCCGAGCAGGCAGGCGCCGATGGCTGGCGCGTCAGCCTGGATATGCCTGTGGTTCAGGCGGTGCTGGCCTACGCCGACAACCGGACACTGCGCGAGGCCGTCTATCAGGCCTTTACCACACGGGCATCGGATGTCGGTCCACAGGCCGGCCAATGGGATAACCACCCGATCATGGCGGAGATTCTCGATCTGCGTCAGGAGCAGGCCGAGCTGTTGGGATTTAACAATTACGCGGAGCTCTCACTGGCACCCAAAATGGCCAACTCTCCGGAAGAGGTCATCGGCTTTTTGGAGGATCTGGCCGCCCGCGCACTGCCGGTGGCACGTCGCGAGTATGCCGAGCTGCAGAGTTTTGCACAGGACACCGACGGCCTTGAACAACTCGAGGCCTGGGATGTTGGCTATTACAGTGAAAAACTGCGCAAAGCCCGCTTTGATCTATCCCCCGAGGACCTACGACCTTACTTTCAGGCCGATCGGGTGATTGCCGGCATGTTTGCCGTCGTCGAACGGCTGTTCGGCATCCATATTGTCGAGCGCGATGGCATCAACACTTGGCATCCCGATGTGCATTTCTATGAGATCCATGATGCCGAGGGGGAACTGCGCGGTCAGTTCTATACCGACCTTTATGCCCGCTCACACAAGCGCGGGGGAGCTTGGATGGCCACCTGCCGGGGCCGGCTTCGGCATGAAGGAGCGCTGCAAACCCCAGTCGCCTTTTTAACCTGCAACTTCACCCCTCCGGTCGGCGACAAACCCGCGCTCATCACCCATGACGAGGTCATTACGCTATTCCACGAGTTTGGTCATGGCCTGCATCACATGCTGACGCAAGTTGATGCGGCCAGCGTTGCCGGTATTAGCGGTGTGGCCTGGGATGCGGTCGAGCTGCCCAGTCAGTTTCTAGAGAACTGGTGCTGGGAGCGGGAAGCGCTGGATCTTTTTGCCCGTCACCATGAAACCGGCGACCCCATCCCCGAGGCACTATTTGCCCAAATGACCGCCGCGCGGCATTTTCATGCCGCCATGCAGATGGTCCGCCAGCTTGAATTCTCGCTGTTTGACCTGCGCCTGCATGCAGAGCACGACCGGGTCGCCGGCGAGCGCATCGCCGCGCTGCTCAATGAGGTGCGCGAACAGGTGGCTGTCGTCCGCCCCCCTGCGTTTAACCGCTTTCCCAATAGTTTTGCGCACATCTTTGCTGGCGGTTATGCAGCCGGCTACTACAGCTACAAGTGGGCTGAGGTCCTATCGGCTGATGCCTTTGCGCGGTTTACCGAGGAGGGCATTTTCAATCCAGTCACCGGCCGTGCGTTTATGGAACATATCCTTGAGAAGGGCGGATCAGAGGACGCAGCCAAGCTATTTACCGACTTCCGGGGCCGTGAACCCAGCATCGAGCCATTGCTCAAAGCAAGCGGACTGACGGCTTAGACTGACTCTCACTGCACACGGGCATCGGGCACGATACAATTGCCCGATGCCCATCCGCTGATCGTTGGAGATCGCTCGTGAAGCTTGCCTCGTGGAACGTCAACTCCCTAAACGTCCGCCTGCCTCAGGTGCTGGAGTGGCTGCAGACAGCCGCGCCCGATGTGCTAGGTCTGCAAGAAACCAAAATGACCGATGACAAGTTTCCGCTGGAGGCCATCCGCGAGGCCGGCTATGAAGTCGCCTTTAGCGGACAGAAAACCTATAACGGCGTCGCGGTGCTAGCCCGTCAACCCATCACTGACGTGATGCTGGATATCCCCGGCTTTGAGGACCCGCAGCGTCGTGTACTGGCCGGTACGATTGGCGATCTGCGCTTTATCAACTTATACGTCCCTAACGGCAAAGCTGTCGGCACCGACAAATACGAATACAAGCTGGCATGGCTGGCTCATCTGCGTGATTGGCTGGCCCGCGAACAAAAAGCCCATGAAAAGGTCGTAGTGGTGGGAGATTTTAATATCGCGCCCACCGATGCCGATGTGCATGATCCCGCCGAGTGGCATGAGCAGATTTTGTGCTCCACCCCCGAGCGTGACGCACTGAAAAGCATTCTAGAGCTGGGGTTTACCGACAGCTTCCGGCAGTTCGATCAGCCCGAGGCCAGTTTTTCCTGGTGGGACTACCGCATGAACAATTTCCGGCGCAATCGCGGCCTGCGTATTGATTTGATCCTGACAAGCGCGGCCGCCACCCAAGCGCTGAGTGGTGGCTGGATTGACCGCGAACCCCGTACCTGGGAGCGGCCGTCAGATCACACGCCGGTGGTGGCTGAGTTGGCCTGAGGAGCACAAAAAACAGCATGCAGTACAAAGACCTGCGGGACTTTATCAATCAGCTGGAGGCGCGGGGTGAGCTCAAACGCGTCACCACTGCAATTGACCCAAATCTTGAAATGACCGAAGTCTGCGACCGCACGCTGCGTCGCGGGGGACCGGCTATATTGTTTGAAAACCCCAAAGGCCATCGCATCCCCGTACTGGGCAATCTTTTTGGCACCCCGGAGCGCGTCGCGCTGGGCATGGGTGCTGAAAGCGTCGAGGCCTTACGTGAAATCGGCGAATTGCTGGCGTTTCTCAAGTCACCGGAACCGCCCAAGGGCATGCGCGAGGCCTGGCAGAACCTGCCCATCTTCCGCAAAGTCCTGGATATGGCGCCCAAGGTCAGGCGCAGCGCCCCCTGCCAGAAACATGTTATCGAAGGCGATGATGTCGACCTGGCGCAGTGGCCCATCCAAACCTGCTGGCCTGGAGATGCCGGACCGCTGATCACCTGGGCCCTGGTCATTACCCGAGGACCCGGACAAAAGCGGCAAAACCTGGGCATTTATCGGCAACAGGTGATCGGGCGCAATCGCGTGATCATGCGCTGGCTATCGCACCGCGGCGGGGCACTGGATTTCCGGGACTGGCAGCAGACCCATCCAGGCGAACCATTCCCCATCGCCGTTGCCCTTGGCGCCGATCCGGCCACGTTGCTGGGCGCTGTCACGCCCGTGCCAGACAGCCTGTCGGAGTATGCCTTTGCCGGCCTGCTTCGCGGCAGCCGCACCGAACTGGTCAACTGCATGGGTTCAGACCTGCAAGTACCAGCCTCTGCAGAAATTGTGCTGGAAGGCCATATCCACCCGGATGACATGGCGCCTGAAGGGCCTTTCGGCGACCACACGGGTTACTACAACGAGGTCGACGACTTCCCCGTCTTTACGATCGACCGGATTACGCATCGCGATGACCCGATCTACCACAGCACTTATACCGGTCGCCCACCCGATGAGCCCGCTGTACTCGGCGTCGCGCTTAACGAAGTTTTTGTGCCGATTCTCCAGCGACAGTTTCCGGAGATCGTGGACTTCTACCTGCCTCCGGAGGGCTGCAGCTACCGCATGGCAGTTGTAACCATGCGCAAACAATACCCCGGTCATGCAAAACGGGTCATGATGGGAGTTTGGTCCTTCCTGCGACAGTTTATGTACACCAAATTCATTATCGTCGCCGATGACGATGTGAATGCCCGCAGCTGGGAAGATGTCATCTGGGCGATGACCACCCGCATGGATCCTGCGCGCGATACGGTGATGGTCGAGAACACCCCGATTGATTATCTGGACTTTGCCTCACCGGTCTCGGGACTGGGTTCCAAAATCGGCTTTGATGCCACCAGCAAATGGCCCGGCGAGACGGACCGTGAGTGGGGCCGTGCCATCACCATGGACGATGCGGTTAAAGCGCGCATCGACAGCCTTTGGAGCGAACTCGGCATCGACGGAGAGAACCAATGAGTTTTGAGGTACACATTGCCGATACCGAACATCGGTTTAGCGTGAATGACAACGAGTCAGTCATTGATGCTGCACTCCGAGCCGGGCTCATGCTGCCCTACAGTTGTCGCAGCGGCACCTGCGGAACCTGCATGGGTGAAGTCATCGAGGGCAACATCACCTACCCCGATGGATTACCGCCGGCAATCCATGCTGATCAGGATGCCGCTGGCCAGGCGCTTTTCTGTCAGGCACGGCCAGCCAGTGATCTGCTCATTCGCGTGGGCGAAGTCCGCGAAGCCAGCGATATCCCGCTGCAGCGCTTACCCGCCAGAGTCGAGCGCATCGAAGAATGCGCACCGGATGTCCGGCGGCTGTTCCTCAAGCTTCCGCGGGATAAGCGCCTGCCCTTTCTGGCGGGACAGTACATTGACTTTCTATTGCGCGGCGGTGATCGACGCAGCTTCTCGCTGGCCAACGCACCGCATGACGATGAGTTGCTGGAGCTGCATATCCGACATCTTCCCGGCGGGCTGTTCTCAGGCCATGTCTTCACCGACATGAAAGAGGGCGCACTGCTGCGATTTGAAGGCCCGCTCGGCAACTTCTACCTGCGCGAGGAAAGCGACCGGCCGATGATTCTGATGGGCGGTGGCACGGGCTTTGGCCCCATCAAGGGCATTGTTGAGCATGCGCTGCATCTGGGGGTCGACCGTCCGATGCATATCTACTGGGGTGCTCGCGGCCAAGCCGACCTCTACCTGGATGCTCTACCCCGACAATGGGCTGACCAGCATAGCCATCTGCACTACACCCCGGTGCTTTCGGAACCCACGGCGGATGATGGCTGGAGCGGGGCGACCGGATTCGTGCATGAGCAAGTCCTGCGTGATCATCCGGATCTCAGTGGATTTGATGTCTACATGAGCGGCCCTCCGCCGATGATCAACGCCGCACGTGAGACGTTCGCCGCAGCAGGATTACCGGACAATCAGCTGTACTATGACTCCTTTGAGGCCGCGGCCGGGTAACTAAGAGGCGAACACGATGGCCATGACTCGACTACTGATCAGTCTACTGGCGGCGGCTTTGCTGGCCGGTTGCGCCAGCAACGGGCGTTCTGCCAGTGCCGATGACCCGATCGAGGGATTCAATCGTGGCGTCTATGTCTTCAACGATGGACTGGATACGTATGCCCTGGCGCCAGCCAGCCGAGGCTGGACACGGGTCACGACCCCGGATGTGCGCAGCAGCGTCGATAACTTCTTCGACAACCTTGAATCCCCCGGTTACATCTTGAACGACATCCTGCAAGGCAAGCCACTAGACGCCGGACGTGAGACCGTGCGGTTTGTGGTCAACAGCACCGTGGGCATCCTTGGGCTGTTTGATCCGGCCGAGGCATGGCTCGGGCTTGAGGGGCGCGCTGAGGATTTCGGTCAAACGCTGGGCGTATGGGGCGCTGACGCAGGCCCTTATCTGGTGCTACCGCTTTTCGGGCCTTCCGGGGCGCGCGATGTCACCCAGTACCCGGTGGCCTACTACACCAACGTACTGACCTATGTCGCGCTGGATACGCTGACATTCGGCACGCTGACCGCTGTGAATATCGTCAACAGCCGGGCACTGGTGGATGATGCGGCGCGTTTCCGTGACGATGCCGCCATTGATCCGTATGTCTTTACCCGCTCAGCCTATCGACAGTACCGTCAGGATCAGGTGTACGACGGCAACCCACCGCTCGATAACGATCCTTATTCTGACTTTTTTGAAGGCATGGACGCGCCGGCAAATGCGGATGGCTGATCAGGCTGTGCCAAGCGCCATTTCCACCTGCTGCTCTAGTCGTTGACGAAGGGGGCTTCGCCGCGGGAAATGGGCACGTAAAAACTCCATTTGATCCGCCAGAATCCGCCGTCCCTGCAAATAAACATACTCAGCATGAGTTGGGACAAAGGGCACGGCCAGTAACTGCATGCCGGCCTGCTCAGGTGTGCGATTGCCTTTCAGGTTGTTACACCGTTTACAGGCCGTCACGACGTTACTCCAAACATCCACACCGCCACGGCTGATCGGTTTGACATGGTCACGTGACAGCTCGCTGGCTCGGCGTCGCTCACCGCAATACAGGCAAAGATGATCATCACGGCGAAATAACGTCGCATTATTCAGCGGCGGGACATAGTCGGGGTTACCCTTCAGGCTGGCCTGCATGGCACCGGCGGTGGCGATAATCGAGTTGACCTCGACCACACTGCGCAAGCCGGTGCGTGCATTGTAGCCGCCGTGGACGCGATAAAGACTGCGGCCACAGGCATAGGCCACCTGATCGAGATGATAGAGCCGAACCGCGTCCTGGTAGTCAATCCACTCCAGAGGCATGCCCGAGACGTCGGTCCGCAATATGGGGTGATCCAGCGTGTTCACGCTTCTGCCCTCATGTCACGCGCGGCGGTCGCGCCGAACTCAACTAGCCTGATCATCGTATGCCTGACTCTATTGTGCAAGCGTGACGGGATGATGACGGGGGTGATTCAGGACGGTTATGCTGTAGAATCGCCGACCCGCCCGTGATATCACACGGCAGAGGACAGGAGATAACCTGATGAGCATTACGATCGCCGTACCGAAGGAAACGGCCAATGGAGAGCGCCGCGTCGCGGTCGTCCCCAGCGTATTAAAGCTAATGGACAAGCTGGGCGTTGCTGTGCGCATGCAAAAAGGCGCCGGTGAGTCCGCCGGGTTCACTGATGATCTCTATGAAGGGGTCAGCTGGGCGGATTCCACCGAAGAGCTCTACAAAGGCGCAGACATTGTCCTGCGGGTCCAGCCACCCAGTGCCGAAGATGCCGGCAAGCTGCCGGAATCCAGCATTCTGCTGAGCTTCCTCACCCCACATGAGGGTGACAAGCGGATTCAGAATCTGAAAAAACGCCGGGTGACCAGCTTTGCACTCGAGCTGGTGCCACGGATCACACGGGCCCAGTCGATTGACGCGCTCTCCTCGCAGGCGAACATCGCCGGCTATAAATGTGCGCTCTTAGCGGCACATCTCAGCCCCAAACTGTTCCCCATGCTGACCACCGCCGCCGGCACGGTCCGGCCGGCCCGCGTCGTGGTCGTCGGCGCCGGTGTCGCCGGACTGCAAGCCATTGCAACGGCTAAGCGCTTAGGCGCGATTGTCGAGGCCTACGATGTCCGCTCAGCAACCAAAGAACAGGTCGAATCACTGGGTGGCAAATTTATCGACACCGGTGTCAAAGCCGATGGTGAAGGCGGGTATGCCCGCGAGCTGACTGATGAGGAAAAGGCTCAGCAGGCCGAAGTACTGGCTAAGCATATTGCTGAGGCCGATGCCGTCATCACCACCGCTGCCATTCCCGGACGCCCGGCGCCGAAAATTATCGACAAGGCGACCGTCGAGCGCATGAAAGCCGGTGCAGTCATTGTGGATATGGCCGCAGAAACCGGTGGCAACTGTGAATTGACTGAGGCCGGCAAGGAAGTCAGTCATCATGGAGTCACGATTGCCGGGCCCAAAAACATTCCCAGCATGGCCGCTACCCACGCAAGCGAAATGTACGCTCGCAACCTGCATAACCTGCTGGCCCTGCTCATTAAAGACGGTGAGATCCAGCTCGACTGGGACGATCAGGTCGTCGCTGACAGCTGCCTGACCCACGATGGTGAGATCCGGCATGCGCCGACTCGCGAGCGCATGGAAGGAGGCAAATAATGGCAATCGAAGGATTCGTCGCAATCTACATCTTCATGCTGGCAGGCTTCGCCGGCTTTGAAGTCATCAGTCGGGTACCGGTCATCCTGCACACGCCGTTGATGTCCGGCTCCAACTTTGTCCACGGCATTGTGATTGTTGGCGCCATGGTGGTGCTGGGTCATGCCGAAACGGTCGCTGAGCAAGTCGTTGGCTTTATTGCCGTCGTACTGGCGGCCGGCAATGCCGTCGGTGGCTATGTGGTCACCGAGCGCATGCTCGATATGTTCAAGAGCAAGGATGAGCAGAAGAAGGGAGCCGAGTCATGAACTTCATTGTCCAGCTGACCTATCTGCTTGCCGCGGTGCTTTTCATCCTTGGCCTGAAGGCCATGAGTTCGCCGCGCACGGCGCGTAAAGGCATTATTTGGGCGGGTGTCGGCATGGTGCTGGCCACGCTGGTCACATTTGTGCACCCGGCCGTTCACGGATTTACCAATTATCTGCTGATTATCATCGGCATTACTCTTGCCGGTTCACTGGCCTGGTGGTCAGGCCGCCGTGTTGCCATGACCGAGATGCCGCAGATGGTGGCGCTTTATAACGGTATGGGCGGTGGCGCCGCGGCAGCGATTGCCGGCGTGGAAATGCTGCGTGCCCTGCGCACCGCACCCGCTGAGTTACAGGCACAAGCACAGGCGCTGGCGGCTGATGCCGGTATTAGTCTGGCGGCCGCTGAAGCAGCGTTGCGCGCTGAGGGTGTGGCCAGTGCCAGCATTGCCGGCGGACTGGGTGCTGATGTGGCCATTTTGGCCATCTTGGGCGCGCTCATTGGCACGGTGGCCTTTTCAGGCTCATTGATTGCCTGGGCCAAGCTCGATGGCCGCATGAAGCGCAATAGCCTGGTCCCAGCTCAGCAGGTCGTGAACATCGTCGTGTTCGCGCTGGCAGTGCTATTCGGCATCATGACGTTTTTCACCGACAGCCTGGCCGTGGTCGTCATATTCTTTGCCCTGGGGCTACTCTTTGGCGTCTTTGTCGCCGTGCCCATTGGCGGCGCCGACATGCCAGTGATCATCTCGCTGTTTAACGCCCTGACCGGTCTTGCAGTGGCCTTTGAGGGCTATGCTATCGGCAACCCAGCAATGATCATCGCCGGTACGGTGGTGGGCGCTGCGGGCACGCTGCTCACGCAGCTGATGGCCAAGGCCATGAACCGGCCCATCACTAATGTGCTTTTTGCCGGTTTTGGCACTACGCCACAGGCTAGCGGTGAAGGCCCGGAAGGCGAAATGCAGGACATTTCAGCCGAAGATGCCGGCATCATGATGGCCTACGCCGAAAAAGTGGTCATCGTGCCGGGTTATGGCATGGCGGTCGCCCAGGCCCAGCACAAAATCTGGGAGCTGGTTGAGCTGCTGCAGGATCGTGGTGTGGATGTGAAATTTGCCATCCATCCGGTCGCAGGCCGGATGCCGGGGCATATGAACGTGCTGCTGGCCGAGGCCGGCGTCCCCTACGACATGATCTACGATATGGAAGACATCAATGAGGAATTTGCCACCACGGATATCGCTGTGGTGATTGGTGCCAACGACGTGGTCAACCCGGCAGCCCGCGATGACCCGTCCAGCCCGATCTATGGCATGCCAATTCTCAATGTGGATGCCGCTGAGAACGTGCTGGTCATCAAACGTGGCGGCGGCGCTGGATTCTCAGGTGTTGAGAACGCGCTTTTCTATGGCGAAAACACCCGCATGGTGTTTGGCGATGGCCAGAAGGTGGCCGGCGGCATGGTACAGGCGGTCAAAGGACTCTAAAGGACACAAAGGAAGCAACGAATGAGTGATTCGGAGCAGCAGGAAACCCTGGAGCAACTCAAGGTTGATGCCGAGGGCCTCTACCAGGAGGACACCTTCACCGATCGCCGCGTCGGCAGTATCCAGCGCCTGACGCCGGTAACCGCCAATGGTGACCCGGATCACTCACGGCCTGTCCTCTATATCGGTAACACTCAGGTGATGACGCCTGTTGGCGGTTTACCACTCAACTTTGAGCTGGAAGCCAACAGTCTTGAAGAGGCAGTGGCTGCATTCCCGCAGGCCGCTCAGGTTGCGCTTGAGCAGACGATGGAACAGCTGAGGGAAATGCAGCGCGAGCAGGCCTCGCGGATTATGACGCCTGACCAAATGGCCGGTATGGGTGGTGGCATGCCGGGCGGCGGGACGCCGGGCGGTGGCGCGCCTGGTGGCGGGATTCAGCTGCGCTAATCGGCAAATGCTGCGGTAATAGCGGCCAGCGCTGATTGATCGGCGCTGGTCGGTTCGTCGCAAAACCGTCTTAGATAGCGCTCGGCCACATCAGCCAAATTGGCCAGATCAGCCACCTGGGCTCCTTGGTCGAGACCTTTAGGCCTTGCCAGGCAGTCGGCGATCAGCAAGCGCTGCTGCAGTCGCTCCGAGGCAATCTCCTGTTGCATTAACGCCGCACGAAACTGTTCTGCGTCCTCCACCTCTTCCGCCGAAGCAACGCTGGACTCCAGCCGCGCGGCACGCCGGGCGCATCGCAATGGCTCGATCACCCGATGCTGCCAATCGTTGGCTCGACTGAGCACCACATCCAATGCCTTGCCGCCAGGCACATGGATCCCCAGTGTCTTCAGTGACAACAAAGCAAACAGCGCGCTGACGCCAATGCCATAACGGGTCTGCAGTCCCAGGCAGGCCTCTTTAACACCATCGCTGGCATAAACCGCCAACGTGCGCCGCCAGACCGCATCGGACACCGCCACCGTATCCGTTACATCAAGCTTTGTCCCCTTCATACCGGTAAGTCTAGCAGGCCATCCCTTAAAGGCTTGCGCCGGGTCGTCTTGCAGCCAACAATCCCCTTATGACAAAGATGCTCGCGGTTGCGGTTCCAGGTCCGTTTCTGACTTCCCTTGACTATCTTCCACCCGCCGGTGGCAGCGCCCCCATGATCGGGGCTCGAGTGCGTGTCCCCCTCGGCAAGCGGCAGGTTGTGGGCGTAGTGATAGCCAACCATAAAAAAAGCCAAATCGATGAAAAGCGGTTACGGCCCATTAGCGACGTCCTGGACGCTGAACCCCTGCTGGATACACCGGTCATGGCACTCATCGATTGGGCCGCCCGCTATTACCACCACCCGATGGGTGAAGCCTATGCCACCGCACTCCCCGTGCGGCTGCGCCAGGGGCACCCAGCAAGTCCTAGTGAACAGATACGCTGGGAAATCACCGCACTGGGACGCGACACCGCCCCGGACACCCTCAAGCGCCGCGCCCCAAGGCAGGCCATGCTGCTTGAAGCATTGTCCGAGACCGGCTCGATTACCCCGGGACAGCTGGCCGGGCTGGGTGGTGATGCACGAGGCGCCCTGCAACGGCTTGTCGAGCGCCAATTAGCCAGCGCAATCCATCACAGTGACTATGGGCTGATTCAAGGCCAGCCCAAAACTGCCGCGCCCGCCCTGAATGCCGCACAGGCTCAGGCGGCTGCAGCCATCCTCCCAGGCAAAGGACATCGCGCCATTTTGATTGACGGGGTGACCGGCAGTGGCAAAACCGAAGTTTATTTAGATGCCATTAGCCGGGCACTGGAGCAGAACTTACAGTCACTGGTGGTTGTGCCCGAAATCGGCCTCACCCCGCAGCTGCTGAATCGCTTTGCGCAACGACTGGATGCGCGACTTGTTGTGTTGCACTCCGGGCTATCCGATACCGAGCGCCTCAATGCTTGGCTGGCCGCCCGGGACGGCGAAGCTGATGTCATTATCGGCACGCGTTCTGCGGTCTTTGTGCCCATGCCCCGGCCCGGTCTGGTCATTGTTGATGAAGAACATGACGCCTCTCTCAAGCAGCAAGAAGGCTTTCGCTACTCAGCCCGTGACCTTGCCGTCATGCGGGCACATCGAGCTGATATCCCCGTCGTACTGGGGTCGGCCACCCCGGCCCTTGAGACATTGGCCAACGCCAAGCAGGGGCGTTATCAACACATTGAACTGACCGAGCGGGCCGGTGGTGCACGCCCGCCGCGCATGCAACTGCTG